>JAGRFY010000196.1 GCA_020445765.1 Rhodocyclaceae bacterium
CTAGTGTGGGCGTTTCTTTCGCGGTTCCAGCCGCGCTGAGCGAAACCACCACCGCCCTCGCTCGATTGTCGCCTGTGTGAGTTGCTGCCGACGGTCGTAGCGGCGTTCTTGGGCGCGATCGTATGACCGGAGGTGGCCGGGCTGAGACCTTGGGAAGGCGGCGGACAACGGCTGGAGCGCTCATGAAGCTGCCCGTCGTCAGCGAAAGGTGGCACTCGCAGGCGAATGGCGGCTTACAGGTGAGGGACCAGTTCAACGTCAGCTTCCGGGAGAAACCGCCAGCGGCCCCTTAGGCCGACCACCTGCCGATGATGCGCCTCCCTGAACGACAGCTCCACTCCGTCAGCGCTCATAGCAGGTCAGCCCAAGCGGACGGCTGCTTGGGGTCGGAATCGGACTGGCGGCCTACGGAAATGCCTCGCCCAATCGGACACGGCCGATATGGCGTCGACTCCCAGTCCGGATCGGGAGACCCGGCGTCGGGAACTGGCGAATCGCGCGGCCGCCATTCGTGCGCCGGTGTAGGACTGGATTCCATAATCCTGCCGAGAGAGGTCGCCGCCGTTCTGCCTTTGTCCGTCGCACCGGGTGCCGACTTGCTTGCGTTCGATAGTGCAACCGTGTAGCGTTTGCGAGCACCTTCTCGTCACCTGCTAGACGATTGCCTTTGGCGCACCGCGCCTGTTCCGTGAAACAGCGTTCCTACCGCATCCTTCTCTGCTTGCTTGCCTTTTGCACCATCCTGGCGCAAGGGGCGGCGAACCTGCACGCTTACTCGCACCTGGCGTGGGCGCAGGGTCAGGGCAGCGATCTCCTTGCTGCCGACGATCATCAGGCCTCCGACTGTCCTCTCTGCCTCGCCTTTGCGGCGGTTGGATCATCGATTACGGGGGGCGATCAGCACCCCCTTCTGCCCCAGGCGATCCCGCAGAAATTCCCTGCGGAGCGCTTGCAACGGCCGGCAAGGCTGGCCGGCGCCTATAACGCCAGAGCACCTCCCCTAGTCGCCTGAACGCCGCTGACGAAGGCTAGCCACGCGCATCGGGATGCCGACTGCGCGGCCAGCCCGCGTCGTACGCGTTCGCTTTTCCGCCTTTCGTACCCGCTCCGCCCGGCCGCCAAGGCCCGGGCCGGTGGGTGCATCGAATTGACGCGACACAAGGGAATCCAATGAAAACCAACGCAATAAGCGCTACGGCCGCCCTGGCCGTGGCGACCTGGGCCGCGCACGCGCATGCCGCGCAGCCGTCCGAACTCGCACAGATCCAACAAGAAATCGCCGCGCTGCGGCAAAGCTACGACCAGCGCATCGCCGCCCTCGAAGCCCGCCTGCGTGAGGCCGAGGCGAAGGCCACCGCCGCCGCCAATGCGGCGGTCGCGCCACCGCCCGCCGCCGCCAGCCCGAGCGCCGGGGCCAACGCGTTCAATCCGGCGCTGTCGCTGATCCTCTCCGGCACGTACGCGTCGCTGCAGCGTGACCCGGAGGACTTCCGCATCGCCGGCTTCATCCCCGGCGGCGAAGAACTGGGGCCCGGCCCGCGGGGCTTCAGCCTGGGCGAATCCGAACTCGGCGTCTATGCCAACGTCGATCCCTGGTTCTGGGGCGGCCTCAATCTGGCGCTGACGCCGGAGAACGAGGCCGAGGTCGAGGAAGCCTTCCTGCAGACCACCGCACTGCCGTACGGGCTGACCGTGAAGTTCGGCCGCGCCTTCTCGGGCATCGGCTATCTGAACTCCCAGCATGCCCACACCTGGGACTTCGTCGACGCGCCGCTCGCCTACCAGGCTTTCCTCGGCAAGCAGTTCGGCGATGACGGGGTGGCCCTGCGCTGGCTCGCCCCCACCGACCTGTTCGTCGAGCTGGGCGCGGAGCTCGGCCGCGGGCGCAACTTTCCCGGCTCCGACCGCGACCGCAACGGCGCTGGGGCGCAGGCCCTGTTCGCCCATCTGGGCGGCGACCTGGGGGTCTCCAGCAACTGGCGTGCCGGCGTGTCGTGGCTGCGCACCACGCCGCGGGAGCGCGAGTTCGACGACCAGGACCTCGCCGGCAACGAGGTGCTGAACAGCTTCTCCGGCACCAGCCGGCTGTGGATCGTGGACGGGGTGTGGAAATGGGCCCCCAACGGAAATGCCACGCGCACCAACTTCAAGCTGCAGGGCGAGTGGTTCTGGCGGCGCGAGGACGGCAGCCTGAACTACGACGTCGACGGCGCTGCCAGCCCCGGCCGCTATGCGTCGCGCCAGTCCGGCGGCTACCTGCAGGCGGTCTACCAGTTCGTGCCGGCGTGGCGCGTCGGCCTGCGCTACGACCGGCTGCATCCGGGCAGCGCGGACTTCGGCGCCAACGCCGCGGTGCTCGCCACGCCGGATCACAAGCCCAGCCGCGGGAGCCTGATGTTCGACTGGTCGCCGAGCGAATTCTCACGCTGGCGGCTGCAGCTCGCCCGCGACAAGTCTCGCGCCGACGAGGCCGACAACGAGCTTTTCCTGCAATACCAGATGAGTCTCGGCGCCCACGGCGCCCACAGCTATTGAGGAGCCGCGAAATGAGGAAATTCCTGTTGGCGGCCTGTGCCGCCGTATCGATTCTGCTTCCGCCGGCCGCCCAGGCGGCGATCCGGGCGGTGGCCTGCGAACCCGAGTGGGGCGCGCTGCTCGCCGAACTGGGCGGCGACAAGGTGAGCACCTACGTCGCCACCAACGCGCTGCAGGATCCCCACCAGATCCAGGCCCGCCCGAGCCTGCTGGCCGCGGTGCGCCGCGCCGACCTGCTGGTGTGCTCGGGTTCGGAGCTGGAGATCGGCTGGCTGCCGATCCTGCTGCGCCAGTCCGGCAACCCGGCGATCCAGCCGGGCCAGCCGGGCTACTTCGAGGCCACCGCCTTCGTGCGCAAGCTCGAAGTGCCGAGCCGCGTGGACCGCGCCGAGGGCGACGTCCATCCGGGCGGCAACCCCCACATCCAGACCGACCCGCGCAACATCGCGCGGGTGGCCGAAGCGCTGGCCGCCCGCCTGGCCGAGGTCGATCCCGCCGACGCGGCCACCTTCCAGGCGCGCGGTAAGGATTTCGGCGCCCGCTGGCGGGCCGCGATGCAGCGCTGGGCGGCGGCCGCTGCGCCGCTCAAGGGGGTCGCGGTGGTGGTGCACCACAAGGCCTTCCCCTACCTGGAGGACTGGCTGGGCCTGAAGGAGGTGGCCCAGCTCGAGCCCAAGCCGGGCGTCGAGCCGAGCAGCGCCCACCTCGCCGAGGTGCTGGCCGAACTGAAACGCCAGCCAGCCCGAATGATCCTGCGCGCCGCCTACAACGACCAGCGCGCCTCGGAGTGGCTGTCGGAGCGGGCGGGGATTCCGGCGGTGATGCTGCCGTCCACGGTCGGCGGCAGCGATCGCGCCAAGGACCTCTTCAGCCTCTTCGACGACACCGTCGACCGCCTGCTGGGAGGCCTGAAATGAACACCGCCGGACTCGACCTCACCATCCTCGGCCCGGCCTGCGTGGCCGGCCTGCTGGTGCTTGCCACCCATGTGCCGCTGGGCATGCAGGTGCTGGAGCGGGGCATCGTCTTCATCGACCTGGCGATCGCCCAGGTCGCCGGCATCGGCGTGATCGCCGCCGACGCGCTGGGCTGGGAGCCCCAGGGCATCGCGGTGCAGGTGGCAGCGGTGGGCGCGGCGCTGCTCGGTGCGCTGGCGCTGACCTGGACCGAGAAGCGCTGGCCGCAGATCCAGGAGGCGCTGATCGGGGTGCTGTTCGTGCTCGCCTCCTGTGCCGGGATCCTGCTGCTGGCCGGCAATCCGCACGGCGGCGAGCACCTCAAGGACCTGCTGGTGGGCCAGATCCTGTGGGTGGGCTGGGGCCAGCTGGCGCCGGTGGCGGTGCTGAGCGCGGTGGTGCTGGGGCTGTGGTTCGGCCTTGGCGCGCGCCTCGGCCGGCTCGGCTTCTACCTGCTGTTCGCGGTCTCGGTGACCGCATCGGTGCAACTGGTCGGGGTGTACCTGGTGTTCGCCAGCCTGATCGTGCCGGCACTCGCCACCGGACGGCTGGCCAAGGGCCGGCGCCTGGCGGTGGCCTACGGGCTGGGCGCGGCGAGCTATGCGCTGGGCCTGGTGCTGTCGGCGCTGTTCGACCTGCCCTCGGGCGCGGTGGTGGTGCTGGTGATGGCTGCTGCGGCGGTCGTCGCCGGCGTGGCGCTGTCGGGCGCCAGCGCAAACGCGAACCGCCGCGGCGCTCGTCGCGCGCCGGACGAATTCGCCAACTTGGCGGAGGACGAACCTTGAGTCCACTCATCGGCAGGCGGTGCAGGGCTGGTGCGGGCGCCATCGGCGCTCGAATCGTCACGACCGGACATGCGGCCGGTCATCACAGGAGATGTGCCATGAAAGCTTTCACGAGGCGGGTGTTGCCGGCGATGCTTTCGCTGGTGGCGGGGTGTGCGGCGGTATCGTTCGATGGCCGCTATGCGGTGGCCGACGGCTGGCGAAAGGGTCGAGTGCAGGAGACCGAAGGCGAGTCGAGGCTCGCTGCGAAAGTTGCCGACGATTGCCGCAAAGCCACCGATCGCGCAGAAGCCTCGCCGATTTACGCCACCATTCGCTTTGAGGGCTCGGATCACTTCAGGCTGCGCACGGTGCCGCTTCCAGTTGGTGAAGATTGGAAGAAGGGCGACCTTGTCTATCTGAATGTGCTTGACTGCAAAGCGCCGTTGCACAGGCGTGCTTCGTAGACGGACTGCCAGCACGGAAGCAGCTCTCTCGAGGCCGATGCGCTGCGTATTCCGACGATCGTGACCGGCTGCACCGACGATCGTGACCGATGGTGTGCCGCGGATGCGTGGTGTTCAGATTTTACCCCTGGCGGTCATGATGCCCGGGCGCAGGGTTGTCCATAGGCGAGCGCCAGCGCGCCTCTAACGCTGGCGGGCGGTCGCCTGTGGGGAACCCGTGTTTGCTGCACCGGCGTCACGACTTCACCTTCTTTCGCATTGACTCGCCCGTCAGGGCGAGCTTGTGTGCCGAATGCAGAATCCGGTCGAGGATCGCATCGGCCAGCGTGGGTTCGCCCAGATACTCATGCCAATGCTCGACCGGGAGCTGGCTCGTGATCACCGTCGAGCGCGAAGCGACACGGTCATCGAGCACCTCGAGCAAATCGGAGCGCTCCTTCGCCGACGGCGGCGCCAGCCCCCAATCGTCGATCAGCAGCAAATCCGTCTTCGCCAGCGCCGACAGGCGCTTACCGAAGCTGCCGTCGCCGTGGGCGATGCGCAATTCCTCGAACAGACGCGGCAGCCGGACATACTGAACCGACAGCCCCTGACGGCAGGCGGCATTGCCGAGGGCGCAAGCCAGCCAGGTCTTGCCGCTGCCGGTCGGCCCCGTGATCAGGCAGTTGTGGTGCTGGCGGATCCAGTCACCGCTGCCGAGCGCAGCGAGGAGCTTTCTCTCCAAGCCGCGTCCGGCACGGTAATCGACATCCTCCAGGCAGGCACCGCTCGACTTGAGCTTTGCCTGCTTGAGCAGACGATCGATGCGCTTCGTATCGCGCATCGACACCTCGCGATCGATGATCATCGCGATCCGCTCCTCGAACGAGAGCTCGGCGCAGCCGGGCTGGAGCATCTGTTCTTCCAGCGCGCGCGCCATGCCGTCAAGGCGCAGGGACTTCAATTGGGTCAGGCTGTGATGGGCAAGCATGGAACTCCTTTCGTGGGTCAGTGGTAATAACTGCTTCCGCGGACGTTGCCGTGGGTCGGCAAGGCCAGCTCCGGCTGCGTGCTTTCAGGCAGGGGTTGGCGGTCCAGCCCGGCCTTGAGAATCGACGCGATCGAGCGATAGCGCGTCGCGCCGAGGGCGACGGCGCGGGCGCAGGCCGCTTCCAGCCGATCGTTGCCGTATTGCCGCGCCATGCGCATGATCCCGAGGCAGGCGCGATAGCCCTGTTCCGGATGCGGGCGCGATTCGAGCTGATAGCGCACGACATCGCCGGTGCGCGGGCCGATCGTCATCGCCCAGTTGAGCATCCGGCCGGGAGACCACTCTGCATGCGCCCGGTGCGAGGCCGGCATGTGTTCCGGCAAGCTCGTATGTACGCCGCGGCGGTGGCTGCGCGGGTGAACGGCGACGCGCTTGCCCTTGAAGAAGCACTCGACGGAGCTGGTCGTCAGGCGGACATCGATCTCCTGCCGCACCAGGGCATTGGGAACGCTGTAGTAATGCTGATCGATCTCGATGTGGTAATCGATGTTGGCCTTGCACGTCTTCCACTGCGCCAGCTGGAACGCGGTGGCCGGCACGGGGCGCAGAGCAGGACGGTCGAGTTTCGCGAAGGCTTCCTGGCGAAAGCCGGGAAGCTTCCGGAACGGCCGTCGGTTCAGATCGGCCAGGAGTTCGGCGATGGCAGCATTGAGTTCAGCCAGACTGAAGAAGCGCCGATGGCGCAGGCGGGCGAGGATCCAGCGCTGAACGATCTGGACGCCGACTTCAGCTTTGGCCTTGTCCTGGGGGCGATAAGGCCGGGCCGGCAGAATCACGGTGCCGTAGTGGGCCGCGAACTCGGCGACGGCGCGTTGCAGTTTGGGGTCGTAGCGATTGGCGTCGCCGATCAGGGCACGCGGGTTGTCGGGCACGATCATCTCGGGAACGCCACCGATGAAGGTGAGCGCCCGACCGATGCCGCCGAGCCAGTCGGCTTGCGTTTCCGCCACCGTCGCGCAGGCGTAGGTGTAGTTTGAAGCGCCCAGGGCGGCGACGAAGATGTGGGCGCGCCGGATCTCGCCGCTGCCGGGGTCCAAGATCGGGACGGTGTCGCCGGCGAAGTCGACGAACAGCTTCTCGCCGGCGCGATGGGTCTGCCGCATCGAGCGCTTCAGACGCCTGGCGAATTCCCGGTAAAGGTCGCAGAAGCGCGAATACTGGTAGCTCGCCTCGCCCTGCGCCTGCCGATATTCTTCCCAGAGCAGCGCCAGGGTGACGCCGTTGCGTTTGAGTTCCTGATGGACGTGCGCGAAGTCGGGTGCGATGTAGCGCTGCGCCGGTCCGCGCCCGTGGCGAAGATTCAGGCGGGTTTCAAGTGCTTCGTCGTCCAGCGCCTGCAGCGCCGGCCAGTTGAGCCCGGAGACTTCCGCCGCCTTGACGTACTTGGCGACGACGCCTTTGGAGAGCTTGAGGGCGCGTGCGATCCGCTCAAACGACAGCGCGCATTCGTACTTGAGCCGTAACAGCTCCTTGATTCTGTGCATGGCAATCCGTTCCGTCGGCATCCGGGCTCCCGCAAAAATCCCGGGAGGGTAGCCGTCTGGTTAAACGTCTTTGCCACGCATCCTTGGCGTTTCCGACATCGTGACCGTCAATTCCGATTTGCCGTGACCGCCGATTCCAACAAACCCGGAAAATCGGTCACGACTATTTCGGAACGCTCGGTCACGTCAGCGGAATCACTGGTCACACTATTTCGGAATCACCGGTCACGTCGCGTCGGAATACGCAATGCGCGAAGGCAATTGCCGCCAAATGGGCGCGTCTGCAAGTAGACGGGAAGTGGGGTTTGCGGAGCCATGGAGCAGCAAGGCCTGTCAGGCCCCATCAGCAACGTGCGTCGGCTTACGCGGAACAGTTGCGCTCTTTAATATCAAAGGCGCAGCCGAGCGACCGATGTGCGCTGCTGGCGCCGCTCACCACGACCCGGGCGGCGATCGGCCGCGAACGCCACGGTTGGTTGCCATCGACGACAAGGCATTCGCGGCTCGACCGCATTCAGCGCATTGCACTCCTGCTTCGGCGGCGGCCGGGGATCGCCTCAGGAAGCGACTCATGGGTACCAAGCCATGCGGTGACGGGCACCTTCGGTCCATCAACCAGAACCAAGCGACGCCCGCCGGCTCTCCGCTAAACTGCAATGCCTTCTCCAAGCTTCCTTACCTCGACTTGTCGACCGCTCACTCTCGGAATCGTCGGTATGCGTGGCTTGCGGCACTGGTAATGCTGCTGGGTGCGCTCGTGCCAACGATGGGCCGGGCGCTGGCGATGGGGCTCCGCGGGCAGGCCTGGGTCGAGGTCTGCACGTCTTCCGGCACACGGTGGGTAGCGGCGGGCGGCGCCGACACGAAAGAGTATTCAGCGAGCTCACAGGGTCGAACTTCGGATTCCCAGGGCGGCGGCCTGTTGCATGCGGATCACTGCCCCTGTTGCTGCCCCTACGCCGGCAGCGCGGGCCTCCCCGCCTTCGGCATTCAGACGCCGATACTGTCGCTGGCCTCGGAAAGGCTTCCGGCACTTTTCCTCGCTTCTCCGCGAGCGCTTTTCGCGTGGTCCTCTGCGCAACCCCGCGCGCCACCTCTGCTCGGCTGACCCACTAAAACTTGTGTCGAGCGGGACTCGGAGCACATGTGCTTCGACGTTTCGCACCCCCGATGTCGCGTACGTTCGCTGACGCTCTGGCTGCCGTACGGCGCGAGGGCCGTCCCTTTCAGCGTCGGCTCGCGCTACGCGACGGCTGTGCTGGCAAAGGATTCCTGTCGTGAAAAGACTCGTACTTGCTTCGCTTGTTGCCCTGCTCGCAGCGGGCCCCGTCTCTGCCGACGTTTCCATGGACGGTCCTTGGGTCCGGGCCACGGTGCCCTCCCAAAAGACCACGGGCGCCTTCATGCGACTGACCTCCGACAGCACCGCCCGCCTGGTGGGTGCCAGTTCGCCCCTGGCCGGTGCCGTGGAGATTCATGAAACGAAGATGGACGGCGACGTGATGAAGATGACCCAGATTTCGGCCATCAGCTTGCCCGCCGGCAAGTCTGTCGAATTCAAGCCCGGCGGCTACCACCTGATGCTGATCGATCTGAAAGCTCAGGTGAGGGAAGGCGACAGCGTGCCACTTACGCTCTTCATCGAGGGCGAAGACGGCAAGCAGCGCGCCCAGAACGTCACTGCCCTTGTGCGTCCCCTAAGGCAAGCGATGGATGGTGCCGCGGCCATGAGCCACCATCACTGAGCCCGCCGGGAAGCCGCCAGGTGCATATTCTGGACACCCCTTCGGGGCGAAGGCGAGCGCCGCATCCGCCATGCCTTCCACGTAGAGCAGTCGTTCCGCGCGGCCTTTGATCCATGCCGCGGGAGACGGGGGCTGGTTTGGCGGATCGCGTCGGCTCGGCCGGGCTGGACCGTGACAATGATTCGGCGTCGAGTTTTGGCGGGCAAGTCGTAGCTGGGGACCTCAATGTCGCAGAGGCCCTGGGGTTCGGGCGCTACAATTTCGCGGCTCGCGCATTGGTGGCTTGCGTCCGTGCGGTCTGGCCCATCCGATCGTTTTCCAAACAAGGCCCGCAGCACGCGCCCGATCACCCGTCAGCGCACGCGTAGCGGCGCTGACGGGCCGCGACGGCGAGCAGTTCCTGCTCGTCCATCGCCGGCGAGGAGATTCAGGGCTTGGCCACGTGCCACACACCCTTGAAGCCATCGCCAGTCATGTCGCCTGCCTTGGCATCCTTGATCCAGCGATACAGTGGCCGCCCCTTGTAGGCCCACTGGTGAGCGCCGTCCTCACGGGTGACGATGCTCCAGTCCCCTGCCGCACTGGCGTCGCCCTTGGCCATCAACGGCGGCCAATTGGTCGCGCAGGGGCCGTTGCAGGCGCTGCCGCCGCCGGCGGGATCCTTGTCGAACACATACAGGGTCATCCCCTCGGCATCGACAAGTGTGCCGCCCTTGTCCATTGCCGGCATGTCGCCGGCCTGCACAGCGAACGGTGCAGCAAGGCTGGCGAACAAGAGACAAGTGGTCAGGATGGTGCTTTTCATGATGGCTCCTCGGCCGTGGTGTAGTACGCAGTGAACACCGGCCCGAGATCGCTTATTCCGGAATTCGAGTGAAACTCACGCGGACCGGAAGACAGCAACGGTCGACTGATCGCCCGTCTGGAAGCGCCAGACACACTGATACCTCGGTATCAGGCGCCGGATTCACTCATGCGTTTCCTGAAGACGCTGTAACTATGCGCAGCAACGCCGGCCTGAACAGCGGCCGGTGCCGCGATTCTCAGGGTGTGTGTGCATAGTTGGGATGTGCGCATAGGGGTCGGCCACGGACTAAGCCCGAAGTGGACTGGGCGGCGGCTTTCTGATTCCTGCTGACCTTGGTCTTGTGCGTTCTCCGCATTGGCCGACGGAACTGCACCGGTTGATGACTGTCAGAAATACGCATACAGTTCTGACATGAGGCCAGTGATGCCGCAATTGAGCCAACTAATTCTCGAGCACGCAAGGCAGTTGCCGGAGGGGGCTCCCGTTGCGGCCAAGGGCTTGCTGCACCTCGGTACCCGCGCCGCGGTGGATCAGGCGCTGTCGCGTCTTGCGGAACGGGGCCAACTGATTCGGGCCGGGCGTGGCGTTTACCTGCTGCCGGTCTCAAGCCGGTTTGGCACCAGAGCGCCCTCAGTGGAGCAGGCGGTCGAAGCGCTTGCCGCTCAGCGCGGAGAAACCATCGTCCCAAGTGGCGCGGCCGCCGCCAACAATCTCGGGCTCACGACCCAGATGCCGGTACGGTCGGTCTATCTGACCTCGGGGCGCACGCGGAAACTGAACCTCGGCAAGCAGGTCGTCGAGCTTCGCCATGCCCCGCGTTGGCAGCTTGCCCTGGCGCATCGGCCGGCAGGTGAGGCCGTGCGAGCGCTCGCCTGGCTCGGCCCGGAGGAGGCGGAAAGCGCGCTTCGGGCATTAAAGGAGAAACTACCGTCAGCGGCGTTCGGCGAGTTGGTGGCCGCGGCGCCGCAGCTTCCGACCTGGCTCGCACGCAGCGTGGGGAAGGTCGCGTTTGGCTGAGGCTTTCCTGCAGCTTTCCGCCGAGGATCGCCAGGAAGCCTTGCGGGTCGCGGCCGACCGCTCAGGGCGGCCGGCTCACCTGCTGGAAAAGGACGTGTGGGTGGTGTGGGCGCTCGCGACGTTGTTTCGTTCGTCGATCGGCGAGCATCTTGTTTTCAAGGGTGGAACATCGCTGTCGAAGGCCTTCGGAGTGATCCGCCGATTTTCCGAAGATGTCGACCTGACCTACGACATTCGGCAACTGCTGCCAGATCTGGTGGGCGATAAACTTGAAGCGCTGCCCGAGACTCGCAGCGAGGAGAAGCGCTGGACAAGCGAAGTGCGCAAGCGCTTGCCAGCTTGGGTGTCTGGCACCGTCGAGCCAATCCTCGCGCAGGCGCTGACGACCGAGTCACTCGCTGCGGCCATTCGAAGTGACGACGACAAACTCTTTCTCGACTACGAAGCGACGTGCGCCGGTTCGGGCTATGTCGGGCCGAGCGTCATGCTCGAGTTTGGCGCCCGCTCGACCGGGGAGCCGGCGACCGAACGTGAGATCAAGTGTGACGCCGATGGACTCATCGATGGCGTGCTTTTTCCGTTCGCCCGTCCGCGGGTGATGAGGGCCGAGCGGACCTTCTGGGAAAAGGCCACCGCGATCCACGTCTTCTGCCTTCAGCAGCGGCTGCGCGGTGATCGGTTCGCCCGTCACTGGCACGATCTTGTGCGACTCGATGACGCCGGTCTCGCCACTGCCGCCTTCGCCGATCGAGACCTTGCCCACGCCGTTGCGCGCCACAAGAAAATGTTCTTTCCCGAGAAGGCGGCTGACCGATCGGTCATCGACTATGAGGCGGCGGTCAATGGCGGCCTGCAACTCGTCCCCACCGGAATGGGTGCGACGGCGCTTGCCGAGGACTACCAGCGGATGGTTGAGGACGGCCTTCTTCTCGAGGACGCCGAGCCTTTCGAGGAGCTCATGGCGCGCTGCAAGGACATCGCAGAGAGATCCGTGTTTGCGTAAAAGGCAGAGCGAGAGCGATGAGTTGCAGCGAAGATCCTGGGCGAGGATGGAGGCGCCGAGGTTCTTTCCGCTCACGCGAGGCTGTCCAGATACGGCCGCATCACGTTCGAGACGCGGCAGATCTGGGCGTATTGCCAGAGTTCGTCGCCACTCATGCGTTTGTTGCGCCACGCCTCGCGCAGCGCCTCCAGCGCCACATCCAGCCCGATCTTGTTCCGGTATTTGAAGCAATCGGCAACGGTCTTGGCGACGCCGGTGACACGGACGGGGACACCATCGACGACATGAGTCTCGACCCCTGCGGTCCAGGCTTCCCCGGAGAAGCGGACGATGCGCAGCGGGGGGTAATCGAGCTTGGGTGCGAGGGCCTTGTTTTGGATGGCCAGCCAGATTTCGAACGGCGCCTGGGTCGTCAGGCCGTGGAACCGGAGCGCCGAGAGCAGGCAGATTACACCCTTCGGGACCCGGCGAGCCACCTCGGCCAGTGTTCCGTGAGCCGAAATCGGGCGATCTGGCAGGCCGTAAAGCCCACGCCCGACCCGCTCGAGTTCGCCTCGGCCGACAGCCCGGGTCAGCGAGATCCGGGGGATCCCCAGCGGCTCCAGATCACGGGGGCGAATGAGCCCCTGCGAGCGTGCGAGTTTGATCAGCCTTTCGGCGGCAGTTTCCATGTCGGGCAGGGTGGTTGATAACATCGGTAGATGTCAACAACTGCCGATTAAACGGAACATGCGCATGAGCACAAAGCGGCAAGTGGTGGCTGCGCCGGTTCGCCTGTACGGATGGCAAGCATTGCTCGATCCACCGACGGACATTTGAATCGCCACCTCCCATGCCTCAAAGCCCCGCAATTGCGGCGATGAAGTTGCGCTTGCGTCGCCACTCCTGGCGAATCGTCGTTGCTTCACGCTGGAATCGTTCGACTTCGCTGTGTGCAAGGCGCAGCTTGCGCATGGCCAGGACGACGTCGACGGCGAGTTCGTAGCGCGCGTTGCGCGTGCCTTCTTCGACTGCGTGGGGAAGCAGGCGCAGGTAGAGCTCGACTGCCTCGTCGTGATGGGTCGGTGCGCGCGCCTCCGCGAGTCGCTGCCAGTGCCGCACTGAGACGGCACCACCACGGAATGTCTCCCAGGCGCGATCGGCATCGCCCTCCTGGAGAAAGATCTCGACCAGATGGTCCCGTTCGAGGATCGTCCAACTTCCCGGACGCTTCGCGGGGCGGGCCTCCTGCGCCGCGACCCGGGCCCAAAGCAGGCCAAGGGCCTTTTCGCGCAAGTCCTTGTCACGGCCGAGCGATTCGGCCACCTGCAACAGCTCGAAGAACCCGTTGCTGCCGGGGCGGCGCTCGAACCGGCCCCATGCCATCGCCTCGGCGCGGGAGTGGTTTCCGACTTCGAGATACAGTTCGATCCCGAGCGCCTCCAGGCCAAAATTCTCATTGGGGCCAAAGGCCGCGAGGCCGGCCTCGAGCCACTCGATCGCGCGCTCTGCATTGCCGTTGTCCCGACACAGGCGAGCCAGTGCGTGGAAACGGCGGCCGCTCGAAAGATTTCTGGATATGACCCGGATCTGTGCGTCGAGATCACCGGACTCGGCGACCCGTGCCTCCATGATCGACTCGATGGTCGAGCGGTGGCCCGAGTTGCTCGTGTCGCGCTCGTCTGGCTTCAGCACGGGAAGGCCCTCCCAGGCCGCTTCAACCGCCTGCCAGTAGGCGGTCTGTCAGCGCCGACGTGAATCTGGTG
>JAGRFY010000011.1 GCA_020445765.1 Rhodocyclaceae bacterium
ACGGCCTGCAGCGCGGTGGCCAGCTGTGCGGCGGTGAGGCCGAGGTCGAAGTCGCTGCCGTTGGCCAGTGCGCTGACGACCAGCCGGGTGCAGGTGTCGGACAGGCGTGCCTCGGGGCTGCCGAGCGCATCGGGCGCGGTGAGGAAGGGGCAGATGGTCTCGGTGACGCCGGCGGCGGCGGCCTGGACCTGGTTGAGCCCGGGCAGGCCGGTCAGCACCCCTTCGGCCGGGCTCTGGCCCGGTACCTGGGCATGCGCCGCGCCGGCCAGCGACAGCGCGGCGATGCCCAGAGCGATGGCGGATGATTGCGGACGGATTTGGTGCATGGATCTTCTCCTTGGTTTGCACATGGACGGGTGAACAAAAAAAGGGCAGGGCCACTGCCCTGCCAAAACCGCGAGGAGCACACGCGAGTTATGTCGGTGAATCGATGCCGGCTTCGTGCCTGGCATGGCCGGCGCGTCCGGCGTTGCGCTGGCCGACGGTTCGGCAGCACCGGCTGAAGATCGGGCGGCCGCCCACCCTGCGCTGACCGAGGACTCCGACGAAAGTCGTGCAGGCCAGGGTGGCGACGGCGATGAAGGCGATGGCGGTCAAGAGGACTCTCCTGTCCCAGGGTTCGATGTCGAAGGGGCCTCAAGCTGCCCGTCTGCTGACTGGGTCGTGCGCGCCGGGAATGGGGTTCGAGAACTGGATCACGCTTGCGGTGGATCGGTTCGCGGCGGCATGATGGCAGCGGTGCGCAGAAGGGGGCTGTGCGATGAGCAGCGTCGAATTGCTCGAGATCCGCGATTTCCTGGCCGAGGTGCCGCCGTTCTCGTTGCTCGAGGACGATGCCCTCGGCCATATCGTCGATGACATGACGATCCGCTACCTGCGACGCGGCAATGCCTTCCCGCCGGAAGACGAAGCCGAGGCCCAGTGCTATGTGCTGCGCAAGGGCGCAGTCGAGGAGCGCGACGACGACAACCTGCTGCTCGCCAAGTACGCCGAAGGTGATGTTTTCGATGCCGCCGAGTTCGCGGCCGGCGGCGGGCAGTTCCGAGCGGTCGAGGATCTGCTGCTGTATTGCCTGCCGTCGGAGCGGCTGCGCGCTTGCCGGCGCGAGGTTCCGGAAGTCGATGCCTTCTTCCGGCGCACGCTCGGCGAGCGCCTGCGCCACGCGCGCCACCGGGTCGCAGACCGGGTGCTGTTTCGGCCGAACCTGATGAGCATGCCGCTGTCGTCGTTCATCACCCGGCATCCGGTGACTGCCCCGCCCGGGGCCTCGATTCGCGAAGTCGCGGGCCTGATGGGCAATCAGGCGACCGCGGCGATGCTGGTGGTCGAGGACGGGCGCCTGCGCGGCATCGTCACCGATCGCGATCTGCGCGCCCGCTGCCTCGCCACCGGTCATTCGCCGGAATTGCCGATCGCCAGCATCATGACCGCCGATCCGCGTACGCTGGGGCCCGAGCATCCGGCATTCGAAGCACTGATGGTGATGACCCGCCGCGGCATCGATCACCTGCCGGTGGTCGACAACGGCGAGATCCGGGGCCTGGTGTCCACCCGCGACCTGCTGCGCTGGCAGAGCGCCAATGCGGCCCATCTCGCGATGCTGATCAGGAGCTGCGACGATGCCGGCGAACTGCCGGCGCTGAGTGCCGAATTGTCCGAACTGGAGATTCAGATGCTCGCCGGCGGTGCCACGGCAGGGCAGATCGGTCAGGCGATTTCGTCGATCGCCGACGCGCTGGCCAGTCGCCTGCTGGAACTGGGCCAGGCTCGCCTGGGGCCCGCGCCAGTGGCTTTCGCGTGGCTTGCCGGCGGATCCCAGGGCCGGCAGGAGCAGTCCACCCATTCCGATCAGGATAATGCCCTGATCCTCGCCGACGACTACGACGAGCACGAGCACGGTGCCTATTTCGAGGCGCTCGCGCGCTTCGTCAACGATGCCCTGAACGACTGCGGATTTCGCTACTGCCCGGGCGAGATCATGGCCAGCAACCCCAAATGGCGCCAACCGCTGTCGGTGTGGCAGGACGGCTTCCGGGTCTGGATTCGCCACACGGACGAGACGCTCGCCAAGGTGCTGGTCAATTTCCTCGATCTGCGGCTGGTGGCCGGTGCGCCGGAATTGCAGCAGGCCATGGCGCAGCATGTCGTGGCGGAGTGCCGCCACAGCGAGCGCTTCCTCGCGCAACTGGTCGAGAACATGCTCGCCAACCGACCCCCGCTGGGCTTCTTCCGCAACCTGGTGCTGATCGCCAGCGGCGAGCATGCGAAGACTTTCGACATCAAGACCCGCGGCATCATCCCGATCGTGGACCTGGCCCGGGTCCAGGCGCTCGCGGCGGGCATCACCGAAGTCGGTACGGTGCGCCGGCTGCATGCCTGCGTTGCGGCGCGCGTGCTGAGCGAAGAGGCCGCCAGCGAACTCGAGGAGGCCCACGAGTTCCTCGGTCTGCTGCGCATCCGCCATCAGGTCGAGCAACTTCGCGACGGCCAGGCGCCGGACAATTTCATCGATCCGGAGCGGCTGACCTCGCTCGAGCGCAAGCATCTGAAGGACGTCTTCGCCGTGGTCGGCGACATGCAGCGCACGCTGGCGGTGCGCTATTCGGCTGGCGGGGTCTCCGCGTGAGGTGGCGCCAGATCGGGTGCGACGCCCTCGTCCGGCGGGGCTGCTGAATTGTTCGGCCTGTTCGGTCCCGACGCGCGTCGCCGACGCCTGCTCAGGAAGGCGCCGGAGGGGCCGCTGCGAGACTACCTGTCGGTCGCCTTTCCGGCGCGCCGCAGCGACTGGCGAGAGGTGCCATTCGTCGCCCTCGATCTGGAGACCACCGGCGGCGATCCCGGGCGCGACGAGATCGTCAGCTTCGGCTGGGTGTGCATCGATCGCGCCCGCATCGTGCTCTCCTCGGCCCGTCATCGGGTGTTGCGCCTCAGTGGCGACATGAGTCCGACCTCGGCGGTGATCCACAACATCACCGACGACGAATCGGCCGCGGGGGCACCGCTGGAGACGGTACTGTCGGAATTCCTCGGCGTGCTCGCCGGACGGGTGATGGTGGCGCATTACACGCCGACCGAGGTTGGCTTCGTCGCAGCCGCCAGTCGGCGCGTGTATGGCGCCGAGATCCTGACGCCGGCGATCGATACCTTGACCCTGGCGACGGCTGCCGCGCGGCGCGAGCATCGCCGGCCGGCGCGGGGCGAACTGCGGCTCGCCAATCTGCGACGTCGCTATGGCCTGCCACGCTACCCGGCGCACAATGCCCTGAGCGACGCGCTGTCCGCGGCCGAACTGTTCCTGGCGCTGGCCTCGGAGCGGCGCGGTCCCATCGAACTGGGCATGCTGATGTCGCCCGCGTGAGCGCGTACGGACGCTAGACAAAAGAACGGCAGGACCGAAATCCTGCCGGCAAACAAGAGGGAGGTTGCACTGGCTCTAACGGGTGCGTGCTGCACGACTTTAGGAAATCGCTGTCGGCAGCGTGCGCCATGTCACACTCGGCGCGCGATACTGCCCCCGGTGCGACCGGAGTCCAGGACGCGATCGCCGGCGATCAGGCGCCGTCAGCCGATCTCGTCGGCGGGGCGTGGTCAGAATGGCGTAACGTCCGACAGCCAGACGACGGTGACGTAGCGCAGCCCCTTGCCGAGTCCGACCAGTGCCACGAATACGTCGAGGCGGACCCGCATGACACCGGCGATCAGGGTCAGCGGGTCGCCGCCAACCGGCATCCACGCCAAGAGCAGTGTCCACACACCGTAGCGCTGGAACCAGCGCTGGGCCTTGTCGATCTGCGCCGGCTTGAAGTAGAACCAGCGACGATCCTGGAAATTAAGCAGATAGCGGCCGAGCCACCAGTTGACGACAGCGCCGAGCGTGTTGCCGGCAGTCGCGGTCAGCACCAGCGGCACTGCGTCGCCGCCGTCGCGCAGCATCGCGAACAGGACGACCTCGGAGTAGAACGGCAGGATCGTCGCCGCCAGGAAGGACGAGCCGAACAGCAGCAGGTAGCCGCTCACCGGGTCTTCCTGCTGCTGGTGGGCGGGCCTGGACACACGGCGGAGCAACGCGAATCCGTTCGGCGGTCGCATGGCCGGGCATCGCGAAAGGCCGGCCTTGGCCTCGAGGGAGGACGCGCTGCAGTTCCGGGCGGTGGGGCAGGAGCGCTCATCGTTCCGCCTGATGGACCAGCCAGTGGAACAGACGCAATTGCGGCGGCAGATAGAACAGGTACTCCGGGTGCCATTGCACGCCGATGATCGGGCGCTTGCCGCCGTGCTCGAAGGCCTGAACGATCCGGTCCAGGTCGTGACCGACCACCACCAGGCCATCGCCGCATTTGCGCACCGCCTGATGGTGGAGGCTGTTGACCCGGATGCGTTGGCGCCGGCAGATGGTGGCGACGCGGGATCCGGCTGCCAGGGCAACCTGCTTGGTCGGCAACAGCCCGGGGCGGTTGTACGTGAATTGGCGCATGCCGCGTATGTCCTGGTGCAGGTCGCCACCGAGCACCACGTTGATCAGTTGCGCGCCGCGGCAGATCCCCAGCAAGGGCACTTCGCGCGCCAGCGCCCATTCGATCCAGCCGATCTCGAGGGCATCGCGCTCCGGATCGAGCCGCACCCGCTGGTGGATGTCCCCGCCGTAGTGCTCCGGGCTGATGTCTTCGCCGCCGCCGATCACCAGGCCCCGGTAGTCCTGGTGGACCGGGCGATGTCGCACGCTGATCCGTTCGGCTCGTGCACCGGTCAGCAGCAGCGCGGTGCGGGTCGCCCACCAGGACGGCGACCAACGCCGCGCGGAGCCGGTCACACCAATCCGTGGTCTCGCAGCCATTCGTCCAGGTGCGCGCTCCAGCCATTGCGCGAGACACCGAACAATGGACGCTCGGCCGCCACGAAGTCGGAGGACAGGCGATCCAGCAGGGCCGCCTCGCCGGCCAGCCGCTCGACCACCAGCCAGGAATCCCAGGCCCTCGCGAGCGACCAGCCCGGCTCTTCGATGCGACAGTCGGGAAGCCGGTAATGGAAGGTCGGCCGCGCATTGATCAGTTCGTCATCGAGGGCCGACCGGATGCGTTCGGGATCGAGGCTCATGAACAGCGGCAGCATGTCGAGCGCGCGATTGCGCGTCGGGTTGTGCTCGAGATAGTCGTCGATCAGTACGGTCAGCGGATCGCCGCCTCGTCGGCTGGCGAGATGCTGCACGTAGCGCTCCGGGTAGAGGTCCACGTACGGGCTGATGCGGCGCGAAAGATCGATCTCCTGGGTGTCCACCAGCCACCACTGAAGCAGGGCGAAGGCGCGCACGTGGCACTCGATGGTCGCGACATCGAGGGCGGGCAGCTCGGGATTGATATGGACGCCCAGTGCCGCGATCAGCGAATCCCCGGTACCGACCGCGCCCGATGCGCGCAGCGCGTCGATCACCGGCAGCAGCGATTCGAGCCGGTCCAGGCCGATCGGCGGGCAGACCAGTTCGAGCGGTACGATGTCGCGACTGAGCCGCTTCAACAGATCGACCCATTGGGGGCTGCTCTCGCCGGTGCTGGTGGCCTCCGCCTGCTGCTTGAGGTAGGCCCAGTCGACTTCGAGCTTGAATTCGCCGAGGGTGGGCGCGTCCAGCCTGAAATCGACTTCCGTGCGCTTGTCGCTGGCGGCGTCGAGGGCGTGTGCGCAGACCTGAGCCGCACGTTCGATCGGCAGGCCCGAGAATTCGATCTCGAAGCCGACGCGGCGCCAGGCGCCGTCGCCTCGGCGTGTTCGCGGCGGCAGCTCGAGGGCGGCGCCGGCGCTCATTCAGGCAGCCGGCGCACGGCGGGCGATCGGGTGGTCGCGGTCATGGGGTCAGTATATCCCGCCGGCAAGGCCGTGCGGCAGGGCCGCCAAATGGGCGGCTGGTCGGGCCGGTACGCCACTGCGCAATGGCCGCGACCTGCAATCGTTCGGGGCATTCGTGATCGGAAGTCCTCGCGAACCAGATCGGGTTGCGATTGGGCGACCGTACGGTGTCGCGGGCATTCGGATCGGATCGCCGATGGGCGCGCCCATGGACTGCATCGCGGCGCTGGCAGTCTTGTCGAAATCGGCGGCGCCGCATCGGCCAAGTTTGCAATTTGTGCCAAATGACGAGTTGTCGCCCGAGCGTACACTGCCTATGCTGCGCGACGCGTGCAAGCGCATGGCGGGCGCATCGGCCCCGACATCGAGAAAA
Organism: Rhodocyclaceae bacterium; assembly: GCA_020445765.1. Classification (GTDB taxonomy): domain Bacteria; phylum Pseudomonadota; class Gammaproteobacteria; order Burkholderiales; family Rhodocyclaceae; genus Cognatazoarcus. The sequence continues at coordinate 6,212 of JAGRFY010000011.1, forward strand.
CCATGAGGGAGAAGAATATGAAGAAGATCATTGCGGCCATGGCCGTCGGCCTGACCACCACGTTTGCTTTCGCCAGTGACTTCGGCACTGCCGACGAAGCCAAGGCGATGCTGGAAAAGGCCGCTGCTGCGGTTGCAGCCGACAAGGATGCCGCGCTCGGCCAATTTGCGGCGGGTGAGGGTGGCTTCAAGGATCGCGATCTGTATCCGTTCTGCGGCGGACCGGACGGCAACTTCTCGGCCCATCCGTCGCTGACCGGCAAGAGCCTGAAGGGCCTGGTGGACAAGGCCGGGCAACCGGTCGGCGAGAAGATCTACGCCGCCGCCAAGGAAGGCGAGATTGCCGAGGTCGAGTACATGTGGCCGCGCCCCGGCAGCACCGACCCGGTGCAGAAGGTGAGCTATGTGACGCGCATTGGCGATCAGGTCTGTGCCGTCGGCTACTACAAGTAATCGGCATCATCGGGCCGGTCCGCGCGCGGACCGGCAAGCAGACGGCGCCCGCGGGCGCCGTCTTTCTTTGGGAGGGTCGGGGCTGGCGGCCCGGATCAGAGCTTGAGGTGACTGCCGTCGCAGAGGGGTGCCGACGCCGAGTGCTTGCAGCCGCAGAAGTATGCCGTGCCCGATTCGGTCGGCGTATGCGCGACCGGCTGGAAGCCGGTTCCCGCGTGCGAGCCGTCACAGAAGGGCTGGTTCGCACTGCGTCCACAGGCGCACCAGTAGTAGGTCTTGCCAGCCTCGACTTCGACGGGAAAAGGGGATTTGCGTGCAATTTGCGGTGAGTCGGCCATCGAACGTTCTCCATCGGCGAAAGGAGTGCCCATTGTGTCGATGCCTGGCCGGCACATAAACCCCGTCGCCGACAATTCACCATTGCGTTTGCCGCAAGCGCGGATCCCGGTCCGCCTTCACTGTTCCAGGGCGTCGGCCAGGGTTTCGAGATTGTGGGTCATCATCTCGAGGTAGCTCGCCGCCGCACCGCCGGCCGGTGACAGCGAGTCGGAATACAGGGTGCCGCCGATGCGGGCGCCGGTCTCGCGCTGGATCTGTTCGATCAGCCGGGTGTCGGCAACGTTCTCGACGAAGGCAGCCGAGACCCGGCGATCGCGGATTTCGCGGATCAGCGTCGCCAGACGCGCGGCGGACGGGTGTGCGCCGCCGCTGCGGCCGACCGGTGCGACGAATTCGAGGCCGTAGGCGCGTCCGAGATAGCTGAAGGCGTCGTGCGAGCTGACGACCCGCCGCTTGCCTTCGGGCAGGCTCGCGAAGCGCGCCTGGAAACGCATGTCGAGTGCCTGCAGGCGCGCTGAATAGGTCTGGTAGCGGCTGAGGTAGGCCGATGCGCCATCGAGGTCGGCCCGGGCCAGTGCCATCGCGATGTTGCGTGCATAGATACGGGCGTTGGACAGATCCTGCCAGGCGTGCGGATCGAGTCCATGGGCATCGACGTCGTGCTCGTCCGCCGAACTCTCGATCAGCCGGGCGCCGTCGCTCGCCACCACCAGTTCGCCGCGCCTGCCGGTCGACTCGAGCAGGCGCTCGATCCAGCCTTCGAAACCGAGCCCATTGATCAATACGAGATCGGCATTGGCGACCGCGCGCGCGTCGGCCGGGCTCGGCTGAAACGTGTGGGCGTCGCCGCCGGGCTGGATCAGGCTGCGCACTTCGACCCGGTCACCGCCGATCTCGCGGCACAGGTCGGCGAGAATGCTGAAGCTCGCGACCACCTGCAGACGTTCGGCGTGCGCCGGCAGGATCAGCGACAGGCACAGCAGCAGGACAGTGGGCAGGCGACGCATTGATCTACGAGGTGTAGTGCCAGCGCGGGCGAAGCCGACGCGCCAGGCCGCCGACCGGGCTCGCCAGCAGTGACAGCAGATAGAGGGCGCCGAGGGAGAGCACGATCGCCGGCCCCGACGGCAATCCGGCGTGGTACGACAGCAGCAGGCCACTCAGGGTGCCGAGCAGCGCGGTGGCAACGGCCGTCGCCAGCATCGGCACCAGGTCCTGGTGCCACAGGCGCGCGCATCCCGCCGGCAGGATCATCATGCCGACTGCCATCAGTGTGCCCAGGGCGTGAAAGCCGGCCACCAGATTCAGCACCAGCAGCACCAGAAAGCCGAAGTGGGCGAGCGGGCTGGCGCGGCTGACGCTTCTAAGGAACGCTGGATCGACGCATTCGAGTACCAGCGCCCGGTAGCCCAGGGCGAGGCACAGCAGGGTCAGCGTCGAGATCGATGCGAGCAGCAGCAAAGTCCCGTCGTCGAGCGCCAGCACGTTGCCGAACAGTACGTTCATCAAATCGACGCTGCTGCCCGACATCGAGATGATCATCACGCCGACCGCCAGCGAGATCAGATAGACCGCCGACAGGCTGGCATCCTCGCGCAACTGAGTGGCGCGTGCGACCCCGCCGGCAACCAGTGCCACGGCCAACCCGGCAATGAGACCGCCCCCGGTCATCGCAGGCAGCGACAAGCCGGCCAGCAGATAGCCGATCGCGGCGCCAGGCAGAATCGCGTGCGCGATCGCGTCGCCGGCCAGACTCATGTTGCGCAACATCAGGAAGACGCCGATCGGCGCAGCACCGAGCGAAAGCGCGAGGCCGCCTGCGAGCGCCCGCCGCATGAAGGCAAATTCGACGAAGGGGTCGATCAGCCAGTTCTCGATCATGCCGCTTCCGCGTGCCGGTGGCACACCGGTGCGTGTTCGTCGAAGGCTTCGGCAAGTCGTCGTGCGCGCAACAGATTGGCGGGGGACAGCACGTCGCCGACCGGGCCGCGGGCGATCGCCTCGCGCGCCAGCAGCAGTGCCTCCGGATAGTGGCTGCGGACGTGTTCGAGGTCGTGCAGCACGGCGATCACCGTTCGTCCTTCCTGGTGCCAGCGAAGGACCAGTTGGGCCATGTCGTCGACGGTCTGCGCGTCGACCGCGGCGTAGGGTTCGTCGAGCAGGATCAGCGGGGCATCCTGCAGCAACAGGCGCGCGAACCTGGCCCGCTGAAGCTGGCCGCCGGAAAGCGTGCCGATCGGCCGCCGCTCGAAGCCGGTCAATCCGACCTCGGCCAGCACCGCCTCGAGCCGGCGCCTCCCGCTGCGACCGAGCCCCCCGAACAGGCCCAGGTGGCGCCACAAGCCCATGGCTACCAGATCGGCGACCGATATCGGAAAAGCCGGGTCGAGGGCGGCCTGTTGCGGCAGATAGGCGAAACCGTCCGGTGCCGGATCGCGACGGAGAATGTGGCCCTCGAGCGGCGGCAGTTCGCCGGCGATCGACTTCAACAGTGTCGACTTGCCTGCCCCGTTGGGACCGATCAGCGCCAGTAGCGTCCCTTGGCCGACCTCGCCGTGCAGATGATGGACCACCGGATGGTGGTCGTAGCCCAGCGTCAGGTTGTCGAAGGCCAGTACCGGCTTGGTCATTGCAGGGCCCACAGCGTCGCCAGCCAGACTACGCAGATGCATCCGACGGCCATGGCAAGGCGCTGGCCGGCGCTGGCACACAGCAGCGAGGATCCGCTCGGGTGCCGGCCTCGGACGGACGGCGCGCGTTCGGCGGGTTCGATCGATCGCGGTTTCATGTTGCAAGTTTGTTGCGGTTCGTTGGCGCTCGAGAACGCTGCGATTCCGGACAACTCGGGCACAGTCCGTGAAAGCTCAATTCAGCGCGCCCGAGGCGGAAGCCGCTCGGCAGGGTCGCCGCGATTGCCGGCTGCAGTGATTCGAGGCAGAACACGCGGCCACACAACTCGCAATGGAAATGCGCATGCTGGTGCCCTTCGTCGCCGACTGCATTGAAGCGCCAGGCCCGATCCGGCCCCGCCACCTTGTGCGCCAGCTCGTGACTGACGAGCCAATCGAGCGTCCGATACAGAGTGACGCGGTCATGAATCACGCCGCGCGCGTCGAGCGCCGCGGCGACTTCGTCGTGGCTGATCGGCCGTCCGGCATCGGACAGTACCGACAGCACCGCAGTGCGTGTACGGGTCACTCTGCCGCCGCGGGCGGCGATCTGGCCGGCAGGATCTCGACTGGGCTGGGACACGGCTGGTCTGGCGAGGCTTAATGCAACAGGGTAGCAATTACTCGTCGCGGCCTCAAGCCAGGGTTGCCGCCGATCCCGTTCAGGCTGACGCCTTGAGTCGTTGCGCCAATGGTTGCGTGTCGGCGCAGTAGGCCTCGAATTCGGCGGCCGGCAGTGGCCGGCTGAACAGATAGCCCTGGACGCTGAAGCAGCCCCAGTCCTGCAGCCTGCGCAGGTGATCGTCGGTTTCGACGCCCTCGGCGATCACTTCCAGGTTGAGCGTATGGGCCAGCGAGATCACCGCGCGGACGATGGCGGCGTCATTGGGGTCGTGGCTGAGATCCTGGATGAAGCTCTGGTCGACCTTGAGACGGTCGATCGCAAATCGCCTGAGGTAGGCGAGGCTGGAGTAGCCGGTACCGAAATCGTCGATCGCCAGCTGGACGCCGAGGCCCGACAAGGCCTCGAGCAGGCGGGCGGCATCGTCGGGGCGCTCCATCAGCATGCTTTCGGTGATCTCGAGCTCGAGCAGTTCCGGCGGCAGATCGGCTTCCGCCAGCACCGAGGCGACGGTTTCGAACAGATTGCCGGCGGTGAATTGTCGTGCCGAAATGTTCACACCGATGCGCACCGGGTGAGGAAGGTCGTGCTGCCAGCGCGCAGCCAGGTGGCAGGCTTCGCGCATCACGAATTCGCCGAGCTGGACGATCAGGCCGCAGTCTTCGGCGACCGGCACGAAGCGGGCAGGCGAGATCATGCCCTGATCCGGATGGGCCCAGCGGACCAGCGCTTCGGCGCCGACCACCCGCCCACTGCGGATGTCGATCTGCGGCTGGTAATGGACGATGAACTCACCCTGCTCGAGTCCGCGACGCATGTCATTCTCCAGCTGTACCCGTTCGGTGACCACGGCGTTGAGCGAGGCGGTAAAGAACTGGAAGTTGTTCCGCCCGAGCTCCTTGGCGTGGTACATCGCGGTGTCGGCGTTGCGCAGCAGGGTATCGGCGTCGAGGCCGTCGTCCGGATAGGTGCTGATGCCGACGCTGGCGGTCACCTGGAATGCCTGGCCGCGCAGTGCCATCGGTGCGTTGATCGTCGACAGGATCCGGCCGGCCACCAGCGACGCCTGTTCCGAATGCCGCACGGATGGCAACACGACGACGAACTCGTCGCCACCGAGCCGCGCAACGGTCTCGCCTTCGCGCACCACGACTGAGAGCCGCTGAGCGATCTCCTTGAGCAGGGCGTCACCGAAGTCGTGGCCGAGCGAATCGTTGATCAGCTTGAAGCGATCCAGATCGAAGAACAGGATTGCGACATGGTGTTGGTCGCGCCGCGCGGCCGACAGTGCCTGGTTGAGCCGGTCCTGCAGCAGCAGCCGGTTGGGCAGGCCGGTCAGCGCATCGTGGTGCGCCAGGAAGTGGATTCGGGCCTCGGCTTCCTTGCGCGCACTGATGTCGAAGAAGCTGGCGATATAGTTTCGCGGCTGCCCGCTGGCGTCGTCGACCGCGGTGATCGTCATCCACTGGGGATATACCTCGCCGTCCTTGCGGCGATTCCAGATCTCGCCGATCCAACGGCCGTCGCGGGCCAGATCCCGGTTCATCTCCGCGTAGAATTCGTCCGGATGCCGTCCGGATCGGAGGATGCTCGGCCGATTTCCGAGCAGTTCGGTCGGGCGGTAGCCGGTGATCGGCTCGCACGCAGCGTTGGCGGAAATGATGCGCTGCTCGGCGTCGGTGATCAGAATGCCTTCGGCGCTGCTCTCGAACACCGAGGCCGCCAGCCGCAGGTCCGACTCAAGCTGCTGTCGGGCCAGTTCCATCGCTGCGCGATCGGCAAAGATCGAGATCAGCTGGGCAAATTCGGGGTGACTCGAAAGATCCCGCTCGGCGAGCACCAGCAAAGTGCCAACGCCGTTGCCGTGGCTGTCCTTCAGGGTTGCACCGAGGAACGTCTGGAGGGACTCGTCGGCGCAAATCGGGCCCGGACAGTGGTGGGTGTCGATGCGGTCGGCCAGGACCCCGTGGTTGCCGTGCAGCAATTTCCCGCACGGCGTACCGTCGATCGCGTAGCTGAAGTTCTCGCGAAAGGCGTTGTTCGACCAGATCGCAAGTGTGTGCATGGTCACGCCGTCGCTCGACCGGCGGGAAACCAGGGCGTGCTCGACGTCGAGCGTGCGTGCGATGTTCAGCACCAGCGAGCGGAAGAAGCCGTCGCCGGACTGGCGGGCCGTCGCGGCAACCAGCCCGCGCATCGCGTCCTGGCCCCGTCGCATGTCCGAGATGTCGCGCGCGATGCCGCGGAAGCCCATCAAGGTCCCGCCGTCGTCGTGCTCCTTGGTCAGAGACCACAGCACGCGCCGGACTGCGCCGCCGGTGGCCACCAGACGGTTTTCGAGACTGAGTTGGGATTCTGCCGAGTTCAGCCAGTGGCGAATGCGCTCGCGCGTGAATGCGCGATCGCCGCGATGCACGATGTCGAGCAGCGGCATGCCGGCGCAGGCTTCCGGCTGCCGCCGCAACAGCTTGATCGTGGCCGGATTGCAGAAGCGCATGACGAGCGCGGTATCGAACTCCGCGATCAGGTCGTCGATGCCGTCCACGAGCGCACGATAACGATCCTCGGTCGCCGCCAGCGCTCTTTCGCGCGACACGATCGAGGTCACCATCCGGTTCATCGCGCCGGCCAGTCGATCCAGTTCCGGCCACGGCGTGGCCGGCGGTGGCAGGTTGTAGTCGCCTTGCGAGACCGTGACCGCATGGCCGACCAGGGTCTCGAGTGGTTCGCCGAGGTGACGCGCGAGGCGCGATGCCAGCGTCCAGCTGAGCATCGCGGTGGCCAGCACCGCCAGCACGAACACCACCAGGGCCCGGTCGATCTGACTCTGGCTGTGGTCCCGCGGCTGGGCGACGATCGCAACCCAGCCGGGGCCCTCGACCCGGCTCGCCGTACCTTCGTAGTGCTTGCCGCCGAGCTCGAAGGCGTGCGACGTCCGATTGCCGGCGCGTCCGTCCCGGATCACCTCCAGATGGCTGAGATTGACCTGCTGCAGACCGGCTGCCGGGTCGGGATGAGCCACGACTTGTCCGCGGCGGTCCACGATGACCACCAGCAGATGGCCGCTGGCGCCGACCCGCTGGGCGAACTCGGATAGCCGGCGCAGCCCGATCTCGCCGACCAGTACGTGCCGATCGATCGGCACCGCGACGGCGACGGTGATCTGGCCGGCCAGCGCCGACAGGTGGGTATCGGACCAGACTGCCTGGCCCTGCGACCGGGCCGACTGGATGTGATCCCAGCCCGAAATGTCCAGGCCACGCAGGTCGATGCCGCCATCCAGCGAGGCATCGCCGGAGAGGACGCCGGCGATCACGCGGTCGTCGGGCCCGGCCAGGTAGAGCGCCTCGAAGCTCAGGTTCGACAGGACCGCGGCCCGGAGCAGGTGCTCGACCTCGCTTGCTGCGAGCGTGGGCGGGAGATGCGCGGCAAGCTGTGCCAGCTCGCGCGCAGGGTCGTGGAGCAACTGATTGACTTCTGCCACGACGGCGTCGCCGAAGGCCTGGTTTTCAGCCTCGAGATCCTCGTGAATGGTGGCCAGCAGGATCGTTCCGAGGGCGGCGGAGACCGCGATCGCGGGCGCGAGCGAAAGCCAGGCGAGATGGCGCAGCAACCAGCCACGGATCGTCTTGCCGCCGATCAACGCGGCGTCTCCACGGGAACGAATCGGCCGTTTCTGACCGTCAGGATCTGCGACCGGCGCTGGCCGTCGCCGAAGCGGTCGAATTCGAATGCACCCTGGGCGGCGCTCACCGTCGCTCGCGCACGCATGCTCTCGAGCAGGCGCTGGCCCGGCGCGGCATGCGCGATCGCATCCATCAGGGTGTTGGCCGCATCGAATCCGGTCAGGCCGCCATAGCCCGGCGAGACGCCGAACCGGTCGACATAGTCCTGCAGGAATGCGACGAACTCTGGTGTCGTGTCGGTTTCGTCGAGGAAGCTGCCGAGCGTCATGCCTTCGACGGCGCGACCACCCATTTCGGTCAGGCGCGCGGTTGCCGCCCACTCGGATGCGGCCAGCGGAATGTCCGGATCGAGCTTTCGGACCTGCTGGGCAATCAAGGCGGCGTCCAGGGAATTGGCGACGATCAGGATGCCGTCCGGCGACTCGGCGAGCAAACGCTTGGCGGTCGTCAGGAAGTCGCGATGGGTCCCGGACTCGAAGGTCAGTATGATCGCCATCGATCGCCCGTCGACCTCGAACGCCTCGCGGAAATCTGACAGCCAGCTGGCTGCGTAGGCCGCGTTGGACGCGTCGTAGATCGCGGCAATACGTCGCAGCCCGGCGGCATCGGCGAGATAGCGGGCGGCATTGCGCGTGAATGAGCTGGTCGGCGCGACCACGCGGAAGAAATGGTCGTCCCGTCCGGACAGTGCGTTGGCAGTCGCTGTCGGGCTGATCAGGACGACGTCATTGGCTTCGGCTTCATCGACCAGCGCCATCGCGACGGTACTGGTCATCGGCCCGACCACGCCCCCGCAGCCGGCAGCGGCGAGATCACGAAGCAACCTGCGGGCGTGCGCCGGGTCGCCGCCGTCGTCACGTATCAGAAGTTCGACTCGGTGACCATTGATGCCGCCGTTCAGATTGCGCTGCTCAACCGCCAGCAACGCCCCGTTGCGGCCGCTGATGCCGAGATCGGCACCCCGCCCGGAGATGCCCGCAATGAATCCGATGTGCACCGGCTCCGGTTCGGAACATGCGGCGAGCACGAGCATGACGACGAATGCGCTCGCCCGGCGCAACAGCATTGCGCACCGGGAGCGGGGTCGGGGCCCTGCGCCTTCGAGGCAGTGCCCGGTTACGGTCGTCGTTCGAGATCTCATGTCATCGTAAAGCCTGTCGGGGCATGGCCGTTATCGGCAGGGTTCGCCCGCTTGTGTGCGGCTCCCGGCTGAGAGCTTATCGGCCCGGTGGCCGCATTCTTCAGGGCGCGATGACCGCCGTGAGGAATCACCTGTCGTGATTCGTCGGCCCAGACCAGGAGATGAGAATGAACCACCGATTCGCGAAGATCGCGCGCTGGCGCACAGGGCTGCTGCTGGCAACGGTGATTGCGTCGGGCCCGGCGATGGCCGAACGCCCGATGGCTGTCGACGATGCCGGTACGCTCCCTCGCGGTGGCGCCAAGGTGGAGGCCGGGTGGAGCAGGGACGACCACGTCAAGGGCCTCGACGCGGCGGTGGGCTACGGCCCGATCGACAACGTCGAAGTCGAATTGAGCTTCGGGCGGGCCAAGGATATCGATGCCTCGCCGGATCAGACCTTCGAAGGCATCGGCGCCGCCGTCAAGTGGGTACCGCTGCAGCAGGAAACTGGCCCGTCGGCCGGACTCAAGTTCGAATGGGCCCGGGAAGAGGCCAGCGACGACGCCACGCTCGACGAGACCGCCGAGGCTGCTGCGGTGATCGCGTTGTTCGGCTGGGGCCTCGAATCTGGCCAGACGTTGCATCTGAACCTGTCGCGCGAGTGGGAAGAGATCGACGACGACACCGCGGCCGAAAACGGGTGGGGCATCGGCACGGCTTATCCGCTGACCGATGCACTGGCGATCACAGCCGAGATCTTCGGTGCCTTCCATCATGCACCGGACAAGGCGCTGGGCCTGCGATTCGAAGTGATCGAAGGGCTCAAGGTGTCGGGTGCGGCTGGACGCGGCAGTGGCCGCAGCTTCGCCAATGTCGGTGTCGGATGGGAGTTCTGATCGCATCGACGGGCGATTCCTGGCCACCGACACTGCGGGCCCGTCGTCGAGCCAACGAATTCCGCGTCGGGCTCGTCGATGAATCGTGGCTTCAAGGACGTGTCGACGGGTGCCGCTGGCCCTGGTCGGTGCGATCTGTCCTTCCGGCTGGCGGGTTGGCGTCGCCCGCGAGGCGAACGATTCGATCAGTCTGATCCGCGACGATGCCCACGCCTTGTGCCGCCATCCCGACCGGATCGGGGCTACCTGCTTGCGGTCCGCCAGGGGCTCCGTGACGCGGCTCGCGACGCCCTGTCGCGCAAACTCGTCGATGGTCTCGAGGGCTTGCCTGCCGTCGATCGCAAGTCGGCCCGGACCTGCGACCTCACCTAATTGATCGATTGCAGGTCACGCCGAACATGCCGTGTCGCATTCGACGCCACGGAATCCGTGCCGGAACCGTGCCTCGAGATCGCGGCCGAGACCATTGGCGGGCACTTGCGGCCGAGAATTCGCGACGATCGCCCGGGACTTGCGATGCACTGATTCCGGCCTGGATCTTCGACCCGATCTCCGCCGCCTGTCCGATGGGGCAGGGAAGCGGCTTGGCCTGGCGGTCAGCCATGGCATCGTCGCGCGCCACGGCGCTACACTGCACGCCGGCAACGCCGAGGGCGGCGGCGCCGAATTCGTCCTGACCCTGCGCAGTCGGCCCGAGGTCGGGCCCGCTGCTTGCTTGACCCACCGGATCGACCGGATCCGCGACGCTGCATTGAACGACCCGACCCCTTCCTTCCGTACCGATGATGTCACCGACCATGGCGGCGATCCGCTGCAGCGGGTGGTCAAGGTACGGCGCGACTACAACACCTGGGTCGCCCGCGAGACCCTCGAGGACTACGCGCTGCGCTTCACGCCCCACAGTTTTCGTCACTGGTCGGAACTGCGGGTCGCCAATACCGCCTTCGGCGCGGCGTCGTTTCTGGTGCTCGAGGCGGTCGGTGCCACGCTGCTGGTCGAATACGGTTTCGTCAATGCGGCGCTGGCGATCATCGCGACCGGGATCATCATCTTCCTGGCCGGATTGCCGGTGAGCCTGTACGCGGCCCGCTACGGCGTCGACATGGATCTGCTGACCCGGGGCGCGGGCTTCGGCTACATCGGCTCGACCCTGACGTCGCTGATCTACGCGTCGTTCACCTTCATCTTCTTTGCCCTCGAAGCGGCCATCATGGCCTATGCGCTCGAACTGGCCCTCGGCATACCGCCGAGCTGGGGCTACGTCATCTGCGCGCTCGTCGTGATACCGCTGGTGACCCATGGCATCACCGCGATCAGTCGCCTGCAGGTGATCACCCAACCGGTGTGGCTGGTGCTGCTGGTGCTGCCCTTCGTCTTCGTGCTGAGCGAGCGTCCCGACATTCTCGACTCGCTGGCCCGGTATGGCGGCGAGACCGGCCACGGTGGGCACTTCGATCTGCACCTTTTTGGTGCGGCGCTGACGGTCGGCGTCGCACTGATCACCCAGATGGGCGAGCAGGCGGACTACCTGAGATTCATGCCCGCCCGTCGGCCGACCCACCGGCGTCGATGGCTCGCCGGCGTGCTGGTGGGCGGTCCGGGATGGGTCGTGATCGGTGTCGCCAAGATGTTCGGCGGCGTCCTGCTGGCCTGGCTCGCGCTGAGCTACGCCGTGCCCGCCGACAAGGCGGTCGACCCCAACCAGATGTATCTGGTCGCCTATCGCCTGGTCTTCCAGGACGAGACCTGGGCGATCGCGATCACTGCGATCTTCGTCGTCATCTCGCAACTCAAGATCAACGTCACCAACGCCTACGCCGGCTCGCTCGCCTGGTCGAACTTCTTCGCGCGACTGACCCACAGCCATCCCGGGCGGGTGGTGTGGGTGGTGTTCAATACCCTGATCGCCCTGATGCTGATGGAGCTGGACGTGTTCCAGGCGATCGGCCGGGTGCTCGGGCTGTATTCGAACATCGCGGTGAGCTGGATGATGGCGGTGGTGGCCGATCTGGTGGTCAACAAACCCCTCGGGCTGTCGCCGCCGGGCATCGAATTCAAGCGTGCCCACCTCTACGACGTCAATCCGGTCGGTCTGGGGGCGATGCTGCTGGCGTCGGTGCTGTCGGTCGCGGCCTACTTCGGCGCATTCGGGGAGTCCGCCCAGGCCTTCTCGACACTGATCGCAATGGGGGTGGCGTTCGCAGCGGCGCCGTTGATCGCCTATCTGACGAAAGGCCGCTACTACCTCGCACGGCCCCCCCGGCCCGAGGCCGCGGCACACGGCGAATGCGTGATCTGCGGTCAGCATTACGAGGCCGAGGACATGGCCGCCTGCCCGGCCTACCAGGGCGCGATCTGCTCGCTGTGCTGTTCGCTGGATGCCCGCTGCGGCGATCTCTGCAAACCCGAGGCCCGCCTCTCGGCACAGTGGTCGGCGGCCTTGCGGCGGGTGCTGCCGAAGCAGGTGTGGCCCTATCTCGACACCGGCCTCGGCCACTACCTGCTGCTGATGGCGGTGATCGCGATCGCGCTGGCAATGGTGCTCGGGCTGCTCTACAGCAACGAACTGCGGCTGCTCGGCGAGAACGCGGCCGCACTCGGGCCGGGCCTGCGCTCGGGCTTCATGAAACTCTACGCGATGTTGCTGCTGGTCTCGGGCATTGCCGCCTGGTGGCTGGTGCTGACCCAGAACAGCCGCCGCGTCGCCCAGGAGGAATCCAATCGCCAGACCGCGCTGCTGATGCGCGAGATCGCGTCGCACCGGCGCACCGACGAACAACTGCAGCGGGCCAAGCGGGCAGCGGAACTCGCCAATCAGGCCAAGAGCCGCTACATCAATGCGATCAGCCACGAACTGCGCACGCCGCTGAATTCGATTCTGGGTTACGCCCAGATTCTCGATGGCGACGCGTCGATACCCCCGCAGCGACGCAACGCGATGCGGGTGATCCGGCGCAGCGGCGACCATCTGCTGTCGGTGATCGAAGGGACGCTCGACATCGCGCGGATCGAGGGCGGCAAGCTCAAGCTCGATGTCCGGCCGCTGGCCTTCGACGCCTTCCTCGAAGAGATCGTCGACATGATCGAGCCCCAGGCCAGCGCCAAGGGCCTGCTGTTCTGCTTCGAACCGACCGGCGCCCTGCCGCCGGTGGTCCGGGCCGACGAAAAGCGGCTGCGCCAGATCCTGATCAATGTGCTCGGCAATGCCGTGAAATACACCGGTCGCGGCAGCGTGCGCCTGCGCGTCCGCCATGTTCGCGAGATGGCCACCTTCGAGGTCGAGGATACCGGGCCCGGCATCTCGGCCGGCGAGATCGAACGGATCTTCGAGCCCTTTGCCCGCGGCAGCGCCGCCGAGCAGGCGAGCGGGGCCGGGCTGGGCCTGACCATCAGCCGGATGTTCGCCGACGTGATGGGCGGCCAGCTGTCGGTCGAAAGCCGCGTCGGCGAAGGCAGCCTGTTCCGCATCCGGCTCTATCTGCCCCAGTTGCAGGCTGGCCAGATGCCGGCCGGGCGCGCCAGCGCCCGGCGTACCGGCTATCAGGGTCCGAGGCGACGCATCCTGGTGGTGGACAACCAGCAGACCGACCGCGAGTTCCTGGTCAGCGCGCTGGAGCCGCTCGGATTCGTACTGGCCGAAGCGGCGTCGGGCTATGAGTGCCTGTCGCGCCTGGCCGAATTCGAACCGCACTTGATCTTCATGGATCTGGCGATGCCGGGCATCGACGGCTGGGAGACGATCCGCCGGATTCGGCGCGACGGGCTGTCGCAGGCCCATATTGCGGTGATTTCGGCCAATGCCTTCGACAAGGGGCTCGAGCACGAGAGCTCTGTTCAACCGGAAGACTTCATTCTCAAGCCGGTGCGCGTCAGCGAATTGCTCGACTGGATCGGCATGCGCCTCGATCTGACCTGGATCGAGGGCGAAATGCCGGCGTCGCCGACGCGTCCGGGCGGCGCGCTGCGCCTTCCGCCCGCCGAAAGGCTGCAGGCGCTGGAAGAGCTGGTGGACATGGGCTACGTGCGCGGCATCGACCAGCAACTGGCACAGATCGCTGCGCTTGGCGAAGACTATGCCGGCTTCGTCGATGCCGCCCGCGGCCATCTGCGCGAATTCAGGCTGGATGCGCTGAAGGCACTGGTCGGTCGGAGGACAGGCGAATGAGCCGGGTCGACCGTTCGGCGGCCGGGGTCGTGCTGATCGTGGACGATGTGCCGGAGAATCTCGCCGTGCTGCACGACGCCCTCGACGAATCCGGCTACATGGTGCTGGTCGCGACCAATGGCCAGGACGCCCTGGCGCGAGCTCGCCAGTCGATGCCGGACGTGATCCTGCTCGACGCGCTGATGCCGGGGATGGACGGCTTCCAGGTGGCGCGGCGCCTGAAGTCGGACCACGCCACCGAGCACATTCCGATCGTGTTCATGACCGGGCTCACCGAGACCGAGCATGTCGTCGCGGCCTTCGAGGCCGGCGGCGCCGACTACGTCACCAAGCCGATCCGGCCACGCGAGGTGCTGGTACGGATCGCCGCACACCTGCAGACCGCGCGCATGACCCGGCAGGCGCGAACCGCGCTCGACGCCCATGGTCAGGCGACGATCGCGGTGCAGCCGTCAAGCGGGCGACTGGTCTGGCAAACGCCGCTGGCGCGCGAACTGCTCGAGGGCTTCGGGCTCTGCCGCGATCCGCTGGCGCCTGCCGAGCTGTTGGGCTGGCTAGCCTCGGCATCGGGCGAGCGCGCGGCCGGGCGCGATCCATTGCCGCTGTCGCTGGTCCGTGCAGGCCGTCGACTGGTGTGCACGGTGCATGAGCCCACCGCCGAAGGGGAATGGCTGGTGGTCATGCGCGAGGAATCGGACGCCGCGGTGATCGAGGGCCTGGGCGCTGCGTTCCGCCTGACGGCGCGGGAGGCGGAAGTGCTTCACTGGGTGATCAAGGGCAAGACCAATCGCGATATCGGCGACATCCTCGGCCTCAGCCCGCGCACGGTGCACAAGCACCTCGAGCACGTCTTCGAGAAGCTCGGGGTCGAAACCCGGACCGCGGCGGCGGCGATGGCGATCAGTCGGGTGCGGGCCGCCGGCGAGGCATGAGCAGGTTTTATGCTGCGATGCACAAAATTCCTTGACATCGAGGAGGGCTTGATGCAAACTGAAATTGTGCACTGCAGCAACAAAGATTTCCGGGGCTGCAGCAGAGATTCGCAACACCCTGCCAGTAAATTTTGGAGAGATAAAATGAACGTCACGCCTGAGAAAGTCCTCGCCGCCAACAAGGCTTCCGTCGAGACCGCTGCCAGTGTCGGTGCGGTTGGCCTGAGTACTGTGGAGCGCCTGGTTGCCCTGAACCTCAACACCGTTCGTGCGTCGATCGCCGACGCCGGCAGCAACGCCGAAGCCCTGCTTGCCGCCAAGGACCCGAAGGCCGTCCTGTCGCTGCTCTCGGGCATGGCCGAGCCGTCCCTCGCCGCCGTCCTCGGCTACTATCGCAGCGCCTACGGCATCCTGGTCGATTGCGGCGAAGAACTCGGCAAGATCGCCGACAGCCAGATCGCCGAGCTGAACAAGAGCGTGACCATCGCCCTGGATGAACTGACCAAGTCGGCGCCGGCCGGATCGGACGTCGCGGTTGCCGCGGTCAAGTCGGCGATCGCCGCTGCCAACGCCACCTACGACAGCGTCACCAAGGCGACCAAGAAAGTGGTCGAGATCGCCGAGGCCAACGTCACCAGCACCACCGGCGCCGCCGTCAAGGCCGTCGGCAAGGCTG
>JAGRFY010000197.1 GCA_020445765.1 Rhodocyclaceae bacterium
GCATCACCTGCGCACTGATCGTCGGATCGTTCGCCGAGCGCATCAAGTTCAGCGCCGTGCTGCTGTTCAGCGTCATCTGGTTCACATTCTGCTACCTGCCGATCGCCCACATGGTGTGGGGTACCGGTGGCTACCTGCTCGACGCCGGTGCGCTCGACTTCGCCGGTGGTACTGTGGTGCACATCAACGCCGGTGTCGCCGGCCTGGTCGGTGCCTACGTGCTCGGTCCCCGGATCGGATACGGCAAGGAGTCGATGGCGCCGCACTCGCTGACCCTGACCATGGTCGGTGCTTCGATGCTGTGGGTGGGCTGGTTCGGCTTCAACGCCGGCTCCAACCTGGAAGCCACCTCGGGCGCCACCCTGGCCTTCATCAACACCCTGCTCGCAACCGCCGCCGCGACCCTCGGCTGGACCATCGCCGAAGCCATCTTCAAGGGCAAGCCCTCGATGCTGGGCGCCGCCTCGGGTGCCGTCGCCGGTCTGGTGGCAATCACCCCGGCCTGCGGCAGCGTCGGCCCGATGGGCGCGATCGTCCTCGGCCTGCTCGCCGGCTTCATCTGCCTGTGGGGCGTCAGCGGTCTCAAGCGCATCCTCGGCGCCGATGACTCGCTCGACGTGTTCGGCGTCCATGGCGTCGGCGGTATCCTCGGCGCGATCCTGACCGGTGTCTTCACCGCCCCGTCGCTCGGCGGCACCGGCGGCGACGACTTTTCGATCCCCAGCCAGGTCTGGATCCAGACCGAAGGCGTGCTGATCACCATCGCCTGGTCCGCGATCGTCGCCTTCATCGCCTACAAGCTGGTCGATGTCGTGATCGGCCTGCGGGTGCCGGAAGAAGAAGAGCGCGAAGGCCTCGACATCACGTCGCACGGCGAAGCCGCTTACGTACGCTGATCCCTCCCTCCTCTTGGTGGTTGGCGCGCGGGGCACCTACGGGTGCCCCGCTTTTCGTTCCGCTCGCCATCGAGCGGAACGCGGTCGGCGCCGTGCAGCGGCTACAGACGGCAGTTCGTGTCGCCGCCAGAGCGGCGACGCCCACCCAGGGCGGCCACCTATCCTGCCGCTCGCCCACCTTCGGTCTGCCCGCCATGGCCATGACCGATGACGGCATCGATGGGCGTCCGGGCATCGACGCCGCGCGCGGCGTGCCGGATTCGGACGTCAGTTCGCCAAGAGCGTGGATATGGGCGCAATTACCCACGCCACCGCGGGAACACCGGACGGCCCGGAGAACGACCTTCGGTGCCACGGCACAGGAGGCCCTTCGAGGCAACGACCGCCGATCAGCGGAACACGACGGTCTTGTTTCCGTGGAGCAGGACCCGGTCCTCGAGGTGGTAGCGCAGGCCGCGGGCCAGCACCGCCTTCTCGATGTCCTTGCCGTAGCGCACCATGTCGTCCACCGAATCGGAGTGGTCGATGCGGATCACGTCCTGCTCGACGATCGGTCCCTGGTCGAGTTCAGCAGTCACGTAGTGGCAGGTGGCACCGATCAGCTTGACCCCCTTCTCCCACGCCTGGTGATAGGGCTTGGCGCCGACGAAGCTCGGCAGGAAGCTGTGGTGGATGTTGATGATCCGCCCCGGGTAGGCGGCACACAGCTCGGGCGACAGGATCTGCATGTAGCGCGCCAGCACCATCGTGTCGCCGCGGACCTCTTCGAAGATGCGCCGGACCTCGGCGTAGGCCCGCGCCTTGGTGTCGCGGGTCACCGGCACGTGGTGAAACGGAATGCCATGCCACTCGACGAAGCCGCGGAAGGTGTCGTGGTTCGAGATCACGCACGGGATCTCGATGTCGAGCTCCTTCGACTGCCAGCGCGCCAGCAAGTCGTAGAGGCAATGTTCCTGCTTCGACACCATCACCACGACCCGCTTCTTGACGGCGCTGTCGGTGATCTTCCAGTCCATCTCCAGTTCGTCGGCGATCGGCTGGAAGCGTTCGCGGAACTCGGTGAGCATGAACGGCAGGGAATCGGCCCGGATCTCGATGCGCATGAAGTACCGGCCGGCCGCCTCGCCCTCGCGTGGCGGCTCGGCATGCAGCGCCGTCTCGAGGATCCAGCCGCGGTGCTCGGCGATGAAACCGGAAACCCGGGCGACGATGCCGACCCGGTCCGGACATGAGGCCGACAGCGTATAGAAGCGTTGACGATGCACGGTGTCAGCCGCCGATCGCGGCGAAGGCCCGATCGATCTCCACCCGCAGGGCGTCGTATTCCCGGGTCACCGGATATTGCGGAAACTCACGGACGACGTTCTCGGGCGGGCGGAACAGGATGCCGCCATGGGCCTCGCCGAGCATCGCCGTGTCGTTGTACGAGTCACCGGCGGCGACCACCTGGAAATTCAGTTCCTTGAAGCGCCGTACCGCCTCGCGCTTTTGATCGGGCATGCGCAGGTGGTAATCGACGACCACGCCTTCGGCGTCGGCCTCGAGGCTGTGGCAGAACAGGGTCGGCCAGCCGAGTTGCCGCATCAAGGGCTTGGCGAACTCGTAGAAGGTGTCGGACAGGATCACGACCTGGTAGTGCTCGCGCAGCCCGTCGAGAAATGCGCGCGCACCGGGCATCGGCGACAGGCTGCCGATCACCTGCTGGATGTCGGCGAGACCGTGGCGATGCTTGGCCAGGATGTCGAGCCGATAGCGCATCAGCCTGTCGTAGTCGGGTTCGTCGCGGGTGGTCCGGCGCAGCTCGTCGATGCCGGTCTTGTTGGCGAATTCGATCCAGATCTCGGGAACGAGGACCCCTTCGAGGTCGAGGCACACGATTTGCACGGCAGACGTCCTGTAGGCGAGGAAAAACGCGAAATGATAGCCCCAAACGCGTCCCCGCGGCCCGGTTCGGGGCAGCAGGCGCCCAACTGCGACGGCCGGGTGTGCGCCCCGTCACGCCGGCAGCCACGGGCCGCCGGCTAGCGGCCACCGATGCCGTAGCGACGCAGGCGCGCGGCGATCGCCGAGTGGGAAGCGCCGAGGCGCACGGCGAGCTGTCGCGACGACGGGAAGGCAGGATAGAGCCGCCGCAGCAAGGCGGACTCGAAGCGCGCAACCGCCGCGCTCAGGGTGTCGACGTCGTCAAGCGGGTCTGCGTCGTCGCCGGCCGGGTTGCCGGCAATTTCGAGATCCTCGGGGTCGAGCACGCCACGTTCGCTCATCGTGACGGCGCGGAAGATCACGTTCTGCAGCTGCCGCACATTGCCTGGCCACGGATTGGCCTGCAATGCCGATCGCGCGGCCGCCGACAGGCGCACCGTGCCGTGGCCGGTCTGGGCGCAGGCGCGCGCCAGGAAATGGTCGGCGAGCGCGACGATGTCGGCGCGCCGCTCCCGCAGCGGTGGCACATGCAGGCCGAGCACGTTGAGCCGGAACAGCAGATCCTGGCGGAAGGCGCCGTCGGCGACCATCTGTTCGAGTGCGCGGTGGGTCGCACTGATGACCCGCACGTCGACCCGCTGCTCCCGCTCGCCGCCGACGCGGCGGAAGCTGCCGTCGTTCAGGAAGCGCAGCAACTTGGCCTGCAGATAGGGAGACATCTCGCCGACTTCGTCGAGAAACACGGTGCCGCCATCGGCCATCTCGAGGAGGCCGGGCTTGCCCCCCTTGAGGCCGCCGCTGAAGGCCCCCGGGGCGTAGCCGAACAACTCGCTCTCGGCCAGGCTTTCCGGCATCGCGGCGCAGTTCAGCGCAAAGAATGGCAGGCCCCGCCGCCGGCTGCCGGTATGGCAGGCATGGGCCAGCAGCTCCTTGCCGGTACCGGTCTCACCGGTGATCAGCAAGGGCGCATCGACCTGCGCCATGCGGGCCGCCCGGCGCCGCACCGCCTGAATCTCGGGCGAGCGGCCGAGCACCGCCTCGAAACCACCGGCATCGAAGTTCTGCAGCGCCGACAGCCGCCGTCCGATGCGCTGCGGCGCGTGCAGGGTCAGCACCGCCCCGGCCACAGTACCGGCGCGGTCGGCCAGCGGCAGCGTTTCGACCAGGTAGGGCTCGCCGCGAAGGCTGACCTCGGTGACCGGTGGCCCCTGGGGCCGGTCGGAGCCGTCGACTGGGGGCGGCTGGTCGAACAGCTCGCTCAGCGCACGCCCGAACAGGGCCTCTTCGGCGCAACCCGCGGCGGCGGCGGCCGCGGCGTTGGCGACCACGATCCGTCGGTCGGCATCGACCGCAAAGACCGGATCGGCCTGGGACGCCAGCAAGGCTTCCAGGTACAGCGCACGACGCGCACCGGGCAGCATCGTCACCGGCTCGGCCGAAATGACGTCGCCCACCGCCAGCAGATCCTCACGCAGCCGATTGAAGCCGCGCTCGGCCAATGCCGGCACGTCGAGGAACAGGTGCGGCGGATCGACCTCGACCGCAGTCAGGTCCAGGCCCTGCCGGGAGACCACCGCCAGGATCTCGTGTGCGATCCCGACCCGGTCGGCGAAATGAACGTCGATACGCACGCTTCGTATGGATTTCGATACAGCGGATCGTTTTCCATACATAGCATCCAAGTTACTGCAGATAAAGCGATTTTTTCGATCTGGCACCAACCGGAATGGCAATTTTGTATGGAATCCAATACAGACAATCCCGCCGGAATTCTCAGCATTGGACTTATCTATTTGATTTTACATAGTTTTACAGGTTGGCACAGGCCTTGCGGAAGTCCCTTGAACGGCGGCCGGCTCACGGCCACCAGCACCTTCCCAAGGAGATCGGCAATGCATGTACTGATACTCGGCAGCGGCGTGATCGGCACGACGATGGCGTACTACATGGCGCGCGACGGCCACCGGGTGACCGTCGTCGATCGCCAGCCCGGCCCGGCACTGGAGACCAG
>JAGRFY010000012.1:0-22264 GCA_020445765.1 Rhodocyclaceae bacterium
TTCGGGCTGGCTGCTGGTCCAGCTGTTGCGCCACCTCGGCTTCGCGGCCCGCTTCGTCTCGGGCTACCTGATCCAGCTCACGCCCGACGTCAAGTCCCTCGACGGTCCGTCGGGCCCGGAAAAGGACTTCACCGACCTGCACGCCTGGTGCGAGGTCTTCCTGCCGGGCGCCGGCTGGGTCGGCCTCGACCCGACCTCGGGCCTGCTCGCCGGCGAGGGCCACATCCCGATCGCGTGCACGCCCGAGCCGGGCTCGGCGGCGCCGGTCAGCGGCGCCCTCGACGAGTGCGAGGTCGAGTTCGCCCACGAGATGTCGGTCAGCCGGATCTGGGAGGCGCCCCGCGTCACCAAGCCCTACACCGACGCCGAATGGCGCGAGATCGAGGCCCTAGGACACCTCGTCGACGGCGAGCTGCGCACCATGGACGTGCGCCTGACCCAGGGCGGCGAGCCGACCTTCGTGTCGGTGGACGATCCCGACGGCGCCGAGTGGAACACCGAGGCCATGGGCCCGACCAAGAAGCTGCTGTCGGCCGATCTCTATCATCGCCTGCGCAACAAGTACGCGCCCAAGGGCCTGGTGCATTTCGGCCAGGGCAAGTGGTATCCGGGCGAGCAGTTGCCGCGCTGGTCGCTGACCTGCTTCTGGCGCAAGGACGGCGAGCCGATCTGGGACAATCCGGCCCTGATCGCCGATGAGCGCGTCGGCGGCATTGCCGACGAGGACGTCGCCAGCCGCTTCCTGAACGAGGTCGCCCGCCGGCTCGACCTCGATCCCCGCTTCGTCTTCCCCGGCTATGAAGACGTCTTCTATTACCTGTGGCGCGAGCGCCGGCTGCCGGTGAACGTCGACCCCTACGAATCCCGCATCGACGACCCGATGGAGCGCGAGCGCCTGATGAAGGTGTTCACCCAGGGCCTCGACAAGGTCATCGGCCATGTCCTGCCGGTGGGCCGCAACACCGCGACCGGCAAGTGGCAGACCGGCCCCTGGTTCCTGCGTGCGGAACGCTGCTACCTGTTCCCGGGCGATTCGCCGATGGGCTATCGCCTGCCGCTCGACTCGCAGCCGTGGGCGATCGAGGGCGAATACCCGTGGATCCACCAGCCCGACCCGTTCGACCACTACCCCGCACTGCCGTCGCACGCCGACATCCGCCGCCAGTTCGCGCCCGGCAGCCTGCGCGACGACGGTGCGTCGGTACGCGCCGCGCAGGCGCGGCTGGCCGGCATCCAGGGTCCCCACAGCCAGTTTGCGCCCGGCCATCCCGGCGAGTTCAACCCGGACACCACCGCCACCGACACCTCGCCCCAGTTCCTGCAGTCGGCCGGCTGGATCACCCGCACCGCGATGTGCGCGCAAGCCCGCAACGGCGTGCTCTACATCTTCATGCCGCCGACGACGACGCTGGAGGACTACCTCGAGCTGGTGGCCGCGGTCGAAGCCACCGCCGAGGCGCTCAACCAGCCGGTGCTGCTGGAGGGCTACGAGCCGCCGCGCGATCCGCGCCTGAAGCACTTCCGGATCACGCCGGATCCGGGCGTGGTCGAGGTCAACATCCACCCGGCCAGCGACTGGGACGAACTGGTCGATCAGACCACCCACCTCTACGAGTCGGCCCACTACTCGCGGCTGACCAGCGAGAAGTTCATGCTCGACGGTCGCCACACCGGCACCGGCGGCGGCAACCACTTCGTGCTCGGCGGCGACACCCCGGGCGACTCGCCCTTCCTGCGGCGACCGGACCTGCTGCGCAGCCTGGTCAGCTACTGGCACAACCACCCGAGCCTGTCCTACCTGTTCTCGGGCCTGTTCATCGGCCCGACCTCGCAGGCGCCGCGGGTGGACGAGGCACGCAACGACTCGCTGTTCGAGCTCGAGATCGCCTTCCGCGAGATGGAGCGCCAGTGTTCGCTCGGCCCCGACGGCTGCCCGCCGTGGATGGTGGACCGGATGCTGCGCCACCTGCTGATCGACGTCACCGGCAACACCCACCGCTCCGAGTTCTGCATCGACAAGATGTACTCGCCGGACGGCAGCACCGGACGGCTCGGGCTGCTCGAGCTGCGGGCCTTCGAGATGCCGCCCCATGCGCGCATGAGCCTGACCCAGCAGTTGCTGCTGCGGGCCCTCGTCGCCCGTTTCTGGGAACGCCCCTACACGCCGCCCAAGCTGGCGCGCTGGGGCACCGAGCTGCACGACCGCTACCTGTTGCCGCACTTCGTCTGGCAGGATTTCTGCGACGTCGCCGAGGAGATGCAACTGGCCGGTTTCCCGATTCAGGCAAACTGGTTCAAGCCCCACTTCGAATTCCGTTTCCCGAAGTTCGGCGACTATGCCGTCAAGGGCATGGAGATCGAAGTGCGCTCGGCACTGGAGCCTTGGCACGTGCTCGGCGAGGAAGGTGCCGCGGGCGGCACCGCGCGCTTCGTCGATTCGTCGGTCGAGCGTGTCCAGGTCAAGGTCAGCGGCATGGCGCCGGATCGCTACCAGCTCACCTGCAATGGCCATGTCGTGCCGCTGCAACCGACCGGCCGCGCCGGCGAGTTCGTCGCCGCGGTGCGCTACCGGGCCTGGCAGCCGCCGTCGTGCCTGCATCCGACGATCGGCGTCGATGGTCCGCTCACCTTCGATCTGATCGATACCTGGATGAATCGCAGCCTCGGCGGTTGCCAGTACCATGTGTCGCACCCGGGTGGTCGCAGCTTCGATACCTTCCCGGTCAATGCCTTCGAGGCCGAAAGCCGCCGCCTGGCGCGATTCTTCCGGATGGGCCACACCCCCGGTCGGATCATTCCAGGAGAAACGCCGCACGGCAGCGAGTTCGCCTTCACGCTAGACTTGCGCACGAGCTGACCCAACCGCGGGGAGGCCGGGGCGGCTGCAGCCGCCGTCGATGAACAGCCCCGGAGAGCCGATGTCGCAGGAAATCCTGGCGACCTACCCCCACGCCCCGAACCGCTTCGACGAAATGGTCGACGGTCGGGGCGAGGCCCGCCAGCACTGGGCGCCGCTGGTACAGCGTCTGGACGCGATGCCGGCCGAGGTGCTGGAGCGCCGCGCCCATTTCGTCCGCGAGTCGATCGAAGCCGACGGCGTCACGTACAACATCTACCAGGACCCCGCCGGCCGCGGGCGCCATTGGCAGCTCGAACCGCTGCCGCTGGTGATCGACGCCGGCGAGTGGGGGCCACTGGCCGAGGCGGTGGCGCAGCGCGCGCTGCTGATGAACCTGATCCTGGCGGATCTCTACGGCGCCCAGTCACTGATCGCCGAAGGCCTGATACCGCCGGCGCTGGTGTTCGGCCAGCACGCCTACCGCTGGCCCTGCCAGGGCATCACGCCGCCCGGCGGCATCTTCCTGCACCACTACGCCACCGATCTGGCGCGGGCGCCCGACGGCGGCTGGTGGGTGCTCGGCGATCGCAGCCAGGGACCGTCCGGCACCGGTTACGTGCTGCAGAACCGCCTGATCATGTCGCGAACCTTTCCCGATTCGTTCCGCGACATGCAGGTACGACCGCTGGCGTCGTTCTTCCGCACGCTGCAGGACAGCCTGGCGCGCTTCGCGCCGACCGACGGCGAGACGCCGCTGACCGTGCTGCTGACCCCGGGCCCGTACAACGAGACCTACTTCGAACACACTTTCCTGTCGCGCTACCTGGGTTTTCCGCTGGTCGAGGGCCAGGACCTGACGGTGCGCGACGACACCGTGTACCTCAAGACCCTGCGCGGACTGCGCCGGGTCCATGCCATCTACCGCCGGCTCGACGACGATTTCTGCGACCCGCTCGAACTGCGCTCGGACTCTGCGCTGGGCGTGCCCGGGCTGCTGCGGGCGGCGCGCGCCGGACGGGTGCTGATCGCCAACGCGCTCGGCGCCGGACTGCTCGAGACCGGCGCGCTGCTGGGCTTCCTGCCGGCGATCGCGCAGCGCCTGCTCGGCGAACCGCTGAAGCTGCCGTCGGTGGCGAGCTGGTGGTGCGGCGAGGAGCCGGCGCTCGAATACGTGATCCGGCATTTCGACGAGCTGGTGATCAAGCCGGCGTTCCCGTCGATGCGCATGGAGGCGATCTTCGGCCACCAGCACAGGGGCGAGTCGCGCCGCAAGCTGATCCAGCGCATCGAGGCCCAGCCCCACGCCTATGTCGCCCAGGAGTGGGTGCGGCTGTCGCAGGCGCCGGTACTGAGCCCGCGCCACGTCAAGCGGGTGCTGCCGCGTTCGTTCGGCATGCGCCTGTTCGCCGCCGCGACGCCGAACGGCTACGCCGTGATGCCGGGCGGACTGACCCGCGTCTCGCCGCGGGAGGGGGACGAGGTCGTGTCGATGCAGCGCGGCGGCCTGTCCAAGGACACCTGGGTGCGGGCCGAGGGCCCGGTGGTCAAGCATTCGCTGCTGAAGACCCAGCTCGGCGTCATGGACCTGGTCTGCGCCGGCACCGACATTCCGTCCCGGGTCGGCGAGAACCTGTTCTGGATGGGGCGCTACTCCGAACGCAGCGAAGTCATTGCACGCCTGCTGCGGGCGGCGATGCTGCGAGCGGCATCGAGCGGACTGGAGGCTGCCGAGGCGTTGCCGGCAATGGTCTATGCCTGCCGCTCGCTCGGCGTGCTGCCGATTCCCGACGAAGACGCCGACACGCCGGAGCCCGATCTCGAGACCAGCCTGCTGGCCGCGGTCAGCGATCTCTCGCAGGCGGGCTCGCTGGCCGCCAACCTGCAGCGCCTGTCCAGCGCCGCCAGCCAGGTGCGCGAGCGCCTGTCGTCGGACAACTGGCATGCGCTGAACCGCCTGCACCAGTTGCTGCACAAGCCCAGCGCCGACTTCGAAGACGCGATGGATACCCTCGACGAGGCGATGCAGGAGGTGATCGCGCTGTCCGGCTTCGCGATGGACGACATGACCCGCGACGAAGGCTGGGGCTTCCTGATCATCGGCCGCCGCATCGAGCGGCTCGCCAAC
This sequence comes from Rhodocyclaceae bacterium, assembly GCA_020445765.1. Taxonomy (GTDB): domain Bacteria; phylum Pseudomonadota; class Gammaproteobacteria; order Burkholderiales; family Rhodocyclaceae; genus Cognatazoarcus. Next base: position 4,965 of record JAGRFY010000012.1, read on the forward strand.
CAGAGCCTGATCCTGCAGGGCGTGCTCGGTGCCGAACGACGCCGGCGCGATCGCTCGCTCGAGTGGCTGCTCGAGACCGGCAACTCGATCGTGACCTACCGCGCCCGCTACCGCCGCGCACCGGAATTGCTGCCGGTCGTGCATCTGCTGACCTTCGATGCCACCAACCCGCATTCGGTGGCTTTCCAGCTCGAGAACCTGCGCCGCTACCTGCATCGCAATACGCGCATGCTGGGCCAGCCCAGACCGGTTCAGCTCGACGTCGTCGCCGACCATCTGCACGCCTTCGACCTGACCCGGTTGGAGGCCAACGAATGCGACGACGCCTGTGAGGAGCTGGCCAAGCTGCTGTTCGACGTCGAGGGCGCCGCCTACGGTGTCTCCGACGAGCTGCACCGGCAATACTTCTCGCACACCGCCAAGGCCGAACGCATGGGGGGCTGGCAGTGAGCCCGGTTCGCTACCACCTGCGCCACGACACCCGCTACGAGTACGACCAGCCGGTGGGCGAATCGCACCAGTTGCTGCGCCTGATTCCCCGCGACATGGCCTGGCAGCGGACCCTGTCCCAGCGCATCGAGATCTCGCCGGAGCCGACGCGCCAGGCCGGATTCGTCGATGCCTTCGGCAATCGCGTGCGCACGATCGATTTCGAGACCGACCACAATGCCTTGAAGATCCGCGCCGAAGCCTGGGTCGAGCTGACACCGCGCGAGCAGCCGCCGCAGGCGATCCTGCCGTGGCAGGACACCGCGCGGGCACTCGACTACGTCGCCGGCAAGCACTACGACGCCGATCTGCTCGACGCCAGCCGCTTCCTGTTCGAGTCCCGCCATGTCCGCGTCAAGCGCGAGTTTGCCGCGTATGCGGCCGATTGCTTCGGCCCAAACGACTCCCTGCTGTCCGGCACCACCCGGCTGATGGCGCGGGTGTTCGAGGAATTCACCTTCGACCCGGAAGCGACCACGGTGTCGACGCCGGTCACCGAGGTCTTCGAGAAGAAGCGCGGCGTCTGCCAGGACTACGCCCACTTCATGATCTCGTGCCTGCGCTCGATCGGGCTGCCGGCGCGCTACATGAGCGGCTACCTGCTGACCCGCCCGCCACCGGGCAAACCCCGTCTGATCGGCGCCGACGCCACCCATGCGTGGCTGGCGGTGTATTGCCCGAGCGCCGGCTGGATCGAGTTCGACCCGACCAACAACGTGCAGCCCACGCTCGAACACATCGTGCTCGGCTGGGGACGGGATTTCGCCGACGTGTCGCCGCTCAGGGGGGTGTTGATCGGCGGCGGCAGCCACGATCCCGAGATCGAAGTGACGGTCGTGCCCGAAGCGGATTTCCACGAGGTCTATCGTGACGTCGAAGACGCGCCGGCGTCGCTCTTGCCCGGCATCGACTGAGGCGCTTGTCGCACCCGCCAGAACACCGGAAAGCGCGGCAGGCCGCCGTCGGTCAGCGAGCGGTAGCGATAGCTGACGAGGCTGCCGATCGCCGGCGGCGCGGCGCGCTGCGCGTCGCCGAGACCGCTGCCGAGGCGAAAGCGCCGACCGTCGCGTGCTTCGACGATCAGGGCGCCGACCCTGCCGGCCAGTCGCCCGTGCCCATCGACGTAGCCGACCACGGTGGCTTCGTCGTCGTACCAGGGCTTGAGCTTGAGCAGCACGTCGCTGCGGCCGGTGACATAGGGTGCATCCGCGCGATGCAGCATCAGGCCTTCGCCGCCACCGGCGAGCACCCGTTGGAGCCATTCGGCCAGGTCGTGCCGGCTCGCCACACGGCGCTGCTCGACCGCCGCCAGCCACGGTACCGCCGCGTCGGCCACCAGCGCCCGCAATCGTCGCAGGCGAGCGCTGAAATCACCACCGCCGCCGGGCAACTCGAACACCATGTAGTGCACCTGCCGCCAGTCGTCGTCACTGGCCCGCCGGCGACGGACGATGCCCGAGACAAGCTCGAATTGCCCGCGCGCGATCCACAGTTCGCCGTCGAGGGACTCCGCCGGAAATCCCGCCACGTACCATGCCGGCACGGCAACGACACCGCCGCCGCGCAGCCGCAGGCGACGCCCGTCCCAGAAGGCGCGCACGCCGTCGAGCTTCTCGCTGACCCAGTAGGCCGACGGATCGACGTCGGCCGGCGCAGTCGCGGCCAGCAGCAACGGCGGCCCGGCCGCCCCGGCGACTTGGACGAACGCGAGCACGAGCGCCAGAATGACGCCGCGGCCGCAACTGGAAACATCGATCCGGCAGGCCATGACTTGCCATCAGCATATCGCGTACTGCCCGCCCGATGAAGCTCTATTACGCCGACACCTTCGTTCTGCCGCTGCCGCCCGGACACCGCTTCCCGATGTGCAAGTACGCCATGCTGCGCGAGTCGATCGCCGCCAGCGGCCGTTTCGCGGACGACGACCTGCGGGTGCCGGACGCGGCCGGCGACGCCGAACTCGCGCTGGCACACGACCGCGCCTACATCGACCGGATGAGTGCCGGCGAGATGTCGGCGCAGGAAATGCGTCGCATCGGCTTCCCCTGGTCGGCGCAGATGGTCGAGCGATCGCGCCGCTCCGCCGGCGCCACCATCGCCGCCTGCCGAAGTGCACTGGACGACGGCTTCGCGGCCAACCTGGCCGGCGGCACGCACCATGCGCATCGCGATTTCGGCGCCGGATTCTGCGTGTTCAACGATGCCGCGATCGCATCCCGACTGATGCTCGAGGAAGGACGGGTCGGTCAGGTCGCGATCATCGACTGCGATGTGCACCAGGGTGACGGCACCGCAGCAATCCTGGCCGACGACCCGCGGGTGTTCACCTTCAGCATCCACGGCGCCCACAACTTTCCCTTCGACAAGCAGAAATCGGATCTCGACCTCGAACTGGAGGACGGCACCGGCGACGCGCACTACCTGGAGGTGCTGGCTCGCGGGCTGGATCAGGTGTTCGCCCGCTGCGTGCCGGAGCTGGTGATCTATCTCGCGGGCGCCGATCCATACGAGGGCGACCGGCTGGGGCGCCTGGGCCTGACGGTGGACGGCCTGCAGGCGCGCGACAGGCTGGTGCTGGGCCGCTGTGCAGACGAAGGCGCGGTGGTTGCGGTGGCCATGGCAGGCGGGTACGCCCGCGACATTGCACGGACGGTCGAGATCCATGCCAATACGGTTCTCGCCGCGGCGTCGCTGGCGCGCCGCAGCCCGGCGGCGCGGTGACCATCCCGTTCAAGGCCGACCAACGACTGCCGTTGACCTGCCCGATACGCCCTCATCCCAGCCAATGCCAAAGTTCAATGCCTTCTGCTGCATCCTCGTGCTGGTTCTGGTCATGCCGGCGCAAGCCGGCGCAGCTGCGTCGGCAGGCCGGACGCCGAACCATGTATTGCTGATATTTTCCGGACAACGCGACGTCCCGGCGGAGCGCCTGATCGAAGACGGCCTGCGCAAGGCCTTCGAAGCCTCGGACGAGAGTCCGTCGATCCGGCTGAGTGCCAGCTACCTCGACATGTTCGAGCGCTACGACCCCGACATGGCGCGCATCGACGCCGAGCGTCTGCGGCGGCGACTGGCGGTCAAGGGCATGCCGGACCTGGTGATCACGATGGCCGCCGCGGCGGCACGATTCGTCGCCGACTACCGGGACATCTTCCCGCCCAACGTGAAGATCGCGGCAATTGGACCAGAGGTCGCCACACGGCCACTGCAGGGCCCACTGACCCAGACCTTCACGATCAACCCGGAAGTGGTCGAAACCATCCGTCTGGCGCGCGGCATCCTGCCCGATACGCGGCGCGTTCTGGTCATCGCAGGAAACGGCGAGGCCGACCGGCACCTGCTTGCGGCCGCCAGGTCAGAGCTGGCGGGCATGGCGGACGACCTGCGGATCGAATATCTGACGGATTTCAAGCGGGGCGAACTGCTCGACCAGGTGTCCACGCTGCCCACCGGCACCATCCTGCTGATGGTCTCCGCGACGCGTGACGTCTCCGGTCGCCCGCTGCTTCCACCCGTGGCTTTTGCCGATGCCGTGGCGCGCAGGGCAAGCGTTCCGATGTTCTGTGTCTTTGAAAGCCTGGTCATCGATTCCGCCTGCCTTGGCGGCGTCGTCATCCTGGGTCCCACGATGGGTCGGGAAATCGGCAAACGGGCGTATCGGATGCTGCGCAGCGAGGGCCCCTTCGAGCCCGTCGTCGCGCTGAGCGGACGACCTCTGCTCAAGGGGTCGGCGATGGAGCGATGGAACCTGCCCGAGGAGGACGTCGCCGAGGGCGTCGAGGTCATCGACTCGAAGCCGAACATCTATCGCCGTTACCGCTCGGCCATCTGGATCGCGCTTGGCGTCATCGGCGCCCAGGGCATTTCGATCGTCGCCCTGGTACTGGCCTTGCGCAACAGCAGCCGCCATCGCAATCGCGTCCGCGAACTTCAGAAGCGCTGGGCGTTCGCGCTGGAGAGCGCGGGTCACGGCGTGTGGGACTGGGACATCGCCGGCGGACAGCACTTCTTCTCGCGGGGCTGGCGCGACATGATCGGCCAGCGCTCGCAGGGCAGCGGAGATCGCCGGCACTGTCGCGACCTGCTGATCCATCTCGAGGACAAGCCGGATGTCGATGCCCGCCTGGCGGAAGCCATCGAGCAGCGCGTCGACCAGTATCAGACCGAGCACCGCATGCTGCACAGCGACGGTCGCATGCTTTGGGTCCTCGAACGCGGACGGGTGGTCGAGCGCGCCGACGACGGCCGACCACTGCGGTTGGTCGCGACCCTCGAGGACGTCACCGCGCGCCGAACCGCCGCCGAGCAGATCGAATACCTCGCCACCCACGATGCACTGACCGGGCTGCCAAACCGTACCTTGCTGGCCGACCGCATCGAGCGCGCGATCAGCCGCGCCCGACGGCAGGGCCACAAGGTCGCGGTGATCTTTCTCGATCTCGACCACTTCAAGCAGATCAACGACACCCTCGGCCACCATATCGGCGACCTTCTGCTGGTCGCCGTCGCTGGTCGTCTGATGCCGCATCTGCGCGAGGCCGACACCGTCAGTCGCCAGGGCGGCGACGAGTTCGTGGTCCTGCTGCCGGAGCTCGCCGAGGCCGGCGATGCAGCCCGGGTATGCGACAAGTTGATGTGCGAACTCGCCGATCCGGTCCAGTTCGATGGCCATGAGTTGCGCATCTCGGCGTCGATGGGCGTCGCGCTGTTTCCCGATGACGGCAACGACCGCGAAACCCTGCTGCAGAAGGCCGACGTCGCCCTGTACCGGGTCAAGGACTCCGGGCGGCGCGGCTATCGCTTCTTCTCGGCGGACATGAACACCGAGTTGAACGACCTGATCGGTCTCGACACGCGCCTGTCGACTGCGCTGGCGGCCGGACGGATGCAGCTCTGGTACCAGCCCCAGTACGATCTGGCGAGCGGCGAACTGTGTGGGGTCGAGGCGCTGATGCGCTGGATCGAGGCGGACGGCGAAAGCATTCCGCCGGGCCGCTTCATCCCGGTCGCGGAACAATTCGGACAGATTCACGAACTCGGCGAATTCGCGCTGCGTACCGCGTGCGCCGAAGCCAGACGCTGGCAGACCGACTTCAACCGGGCGATTCCGGTGGCGGTCAACCTGTCGGCGGTGCAGTTCCGGCGCCCCGGATTGACCGCGATGCTGGAAGGCATCCTGGCCGAAACCGGTCTGCCGCCATTCCTGTTGATTCTCGAGATCACCGAATCGGTCATCATGGAAGACGAACGCCAGACCCAGCAGACGCTGCGTGCCCTGGCCAACGCCGGCGCGCGGCTCGCGATCGACGACTTCGGCACAGGCTACTCGAGTCTCGCCTATCTGAAGCGCTTCCCGGTCCATCACCTGAAGATCGACCGCGCCTTCGTCAAGGATCTGGGGCGCGACCCGGACGACGAGGTCATCGTCCGCACGATCATCCAGCTCGGCCACAGCCTCGGGCTGCAGATCGTCGCCGAAGGCGTAGAGACCCCCGAGCAATCCCGCATCCTGCTGCGCCATGGCTGCGATCTTGCCCAGGGATTCCTCTACGGCCGACCCGAGCCGGCAGCGGTCTTCCGACGCCGGCTGGCAGAGCCGCAGCGCCACGACACCTGATTTGTCGTTTTCGCCGAAAGTCTGCATCATCGCGCCTGCCGAACAAAGCACGCCAACACGAACAGGCCCAATCAACGTGCCGAGCCACGCGTTCCGCCCGATATCCGGCGCGGTTCAGAAGCGGGGCAGGCCGAGGAGACGCGGCGTTGCCGCCGCAAACATTGTGTCAGCATGAGCCACATCGAACCTGTCATCCGCAGCGCGCGCGACACCGACGCGGACGCGATCGCCAAACTGCACGCAGAGAGCTGGCGCTCGAGCGCCCGCGGTCTGATGTCCGACCATTATCTGGACGACGAAGTCCATGCCGAACGCCGGTCGCTGTGGCGGGCCCGGCTCGGCAGCAACGACGCCCAATACCTGACCCTGGTCGCAGTGCAGCGCGACGGCCTGCACGGATTCATCTGCTTCAAGCTGCGTGCCGACCCGCAGTGGGGCACCCTGCTCGACAATCTGCACGTCGATCCCGAACTGTGTGGCCGCGGCCTCGGCGAGGCGCTGATGAAGGTCGGTGTCGCCCAGGTCGAACAGGCCACGCCCGGCCAGCCGATGCATCTGCTGGTGTTCGCCGCCAACTGCGGCGCCCGACGCTTCTATCGCAGGCTCGGCGGGATCGAATCCGGCGAGGTCGAGATGGCCCTGCCGGAAGGCAATCGCAGCGCACAGGCGATCCGCATCGCATGGCCGTCGCCGGTGCTGCTGCAGGCCGCGTAGGCGGCGTGCCCGACCGTTAGATCCTGAAGCGGCGAACCATCTGGTCCAGGGCGCCGGCGCTATCGACCAGCGTCCGGGTAACGCCGGCGTTGCGTTCGATCGCGCTACCGCTGCGTTCGGCCATCTCGGCGATCTCCTCCATATTCCGGGCGATGGTATTGGCGCCGGACGTCAATTCGTGCATCGAATTGGCCACTTCGGACAGGCGCGCGAGCGTCTCGGTGGCGCCGCCCTGGATGCTGCGCAGCGAATCCGCGGCGGCGGCCGCGCTTTCACTGCCCTTTTGCACCCGCGGCACAATGGCTTCGATGCTGGCGACGGCCGAATGCGTTTCGGCCTGGACCGCGGCGATCACCTGCGAAATCTGAGCGGTCGCCGAGCCGGTACGCTCGGCGAGCTTGCGCACCTCGTCGGCGACCACCGCGAAACCACGCCCCTGTTCGCCGGCACGCGCCGCCTCGATCGCCGCGTTGAGGGCCAACAGATTGGTCTGATCGGCGATTTCCCCGATCACCTCGGCAATCGAGCCGATTTCGCTGGATCGCTCCTTCAGTACCTGGATCTGGCGAGCGGCCTGCTCGACGGTATCGGAGACGTTGGCGATGCTGTCCGACGCAGCGGACGAATCCGATTCGCCTTGCTCGGCAATACGGCAGGTGGTCTCGGAGGTCGCACGCGTCTGATCGGCGGTATCCCTGACATGGGCGACGCTGACCGCGATCTGCTCGATTGCCGCCGCCGTCGATTCCGCCGCCGCTGCCTGCGTACTGGCCGCCAGACGGAGGGATTCGGTCGATTCGGTCACCGATCCGACGGCCTCGGCGATGTTGTGCGCCTGCGCCAGCATGGCTCCGATCATTGCCGTGAGATCGCCCTGCATCTTGCTCATTGCGTAGCAGACGCTGGTGGAATCGCCTTCGCGGACGACGACCGGCGTTCCGAGATCGCCATCGGCCACGCGCAAGGCAGCCGCCGACAAGGCGGCCGGCTCACCACCGAGTTGTTGCACCAGACTGCGGCCGACGACGAAGGCGGTCAGCAGCACGATCAGGAATCCGGCCGAGACCAGCGCCAGCGAATGACTGGCGTGTGACCAGAACAGCGCATCGAGGTCGCTGAGGTATACGCCGCTGCCAACGATCCAGCCCCACGGCGCAAAGCCACGGACATAGGCGATCTTGGGCTGGGGCGCTTCCGTGCCCGGCTTCGGCCACAGATAGCGTACGAAGCCGGCACCGTCATTGCGGACCACCTTCGCAAATTCGACGAACAGCGCCGTGCCGGTCGAATCGCGGATGTCGGCGAGGCTGCGACCGTTCAGGTCGGGCTTGACCGGATGCATGACCATCTTCGGGCTCAGGTCGTTGATCCAGAAATAATTGCCGTCGCCGAAGCGCATGTCGGCAATGGTCTCGGCCGCCAGGCGCTTGGCCTCATCCTCACCGATCAGGCCGCTGGTCTGCATGCGATGGAAATGCTCGATGACCGCGTGGGCCACGGTTACCACCTCTTCGACCTTGCGACTGCGCTCCGCGTGCAGCAGCTCGTCCAGGGTTTCCATGCCCTCGAATGCAGTGATGCCGAGTGCCAGCGTGGCCACGGCCGTGATCACTGCAAGTCGGAACGACACCCTGAGATTGCATAGAAACCGCATATCGCCCTCCTGCGAGTCGAACTCGCCTCCCCCGATCGTGATCAGGGTTGTCGGCGCTGGATCGCCCGGACTTGATAGGCAGGACGACGAATGGCAGCTCGCCGCGAGACCAGTAAGCGCACGAAGATCTGGGGGATTCGACACAATTCCGTACATGTTCCCTCTTGAAGTGGGATAATTTCCCACTATCATGACGATCGCGGACATGACCCCCACTCGTGACTTTCGGCCACCTAAACCAATCTTCCTGACACGGAGGCAAACATGCACAAATGCAAATTCGTTCCCCGCGGCCTGACGGCAGCCGGCCTGGCTGCCGGCTTGCTGCTTGCGGCCTGCGGTGGCGGCGGTGGCGGGGGCGACACGATCGTCGGCGGCGGCACCACGACCCCTTCGGATACGACCGTGGGCGCCATCAGCGGCTTCGGCAGCATCATCGTCAACGGCGTCCGTTTCGAGGACAACGCCGCCCGGGTCAGCGACGACAGTGGCAATTCGATCTCGTCGAGCGCACTGCGACTGGGCATGACGGTCGAGATCCGTGGATCGATCGGCGACGACGGCACCGGCGTCGCCAGCGACATCAGCCTGTTCTCCGAGCTCAAGGGTCCGGTATCCGATCTGGACGCCACGGCAGGCACCTTCTCGGTGCTCGGCTTCTCGGTCATCACCGACGGCGAAACCGTCTTTGAGGACGTCGCGGATCTCTCCGCGCTGGCGAACGGCGATTTCGTCGAGGTCTACGGCCTGCGCGACGGCGCCTCGGTGATCGCCAGCAGGATCGAGAAGAAGGATCTCACCAACAGCGCCGAGGTCAAGCTGCGCGGCCAGGTGAGCGCGCTCGATGCGTCCGCCACGACCTTCGTGCTCGGGACGACGACGATCGACTATGGTTCGGCGCAGGTCTCGCCATCGGTCAGTGCGCTTGTCGACGGTGCCTTCGTCAAGGTCCGTTCGACGTCGCTGCCGAGCGGTGGCGTGGTCGAGGCGAGCCGCGTCCAGGTGGTCGGCAACCTGCCCTTCAGTGTCGACGACGGCGGCAAGATCGAGATCGAAGGCGTGGTGTCCGACTTCACGTCGATCAGCGAATTCGTCATCAGCGGCATTACCGTCGATGCCTCGAACGCGACCTTCCTCAGGGGAAGCGCCAGTGACGTTCGAGCCGGCACCCGACTCGAAGTCGAGGGGCCGTACGCCGACGGCGTGCTGACGGCACGCAAGGCCAAGTTCGAGGATGGCTCCGGCATCGACGAATTCGAGCTGCACGGCACCGTCAGCAACTTCGTTTCGCTCGCCGACTTCCAGGTCCGCGGCGTCACCGTCGATGCCTCGGGCAGCGTCCTGTTCGAGCGCGGCACTGCCGACGATGTCGCCAACGGTCGTTCGGTCGAGGTCGAGGGCTCGATCGAGACCGGTGACGACGGCTCCGTGCTGGTGGCAAGCAAGCTCAAGTTCGAGGACGTCTCCGGCAACGGCGGGCGCGATGACGACAATAGCGGATCGGACGACAACGGCAACGACGACAACGGCAACGGCAGCGGCAGCGGCAGCGGCAGCGGCAGCGGCAGCGGCAACGACGACAACGGCAATTCATCGTCGGGCAACGACGACCGCGGCGAGTTCGAGTTCAAGGGCGTCATCGACAGCGTCGCCGGCGACGTGCTCGTCGTCGCCGGCCGCACCGTGATCGTCGATTCGGACACCGTCTTCCGTCGGATCACCGAGTCGCAACTGGTGGCCGGCGCCTTCGTCGAGATCAAGGGCGATCTCCAGGACGACGGCAGCGTGATCGCCGATCGCATCAGCCTGGAAGACTGACCGCCACGCGACCCCTCCCCCGGCCGTCACGGGCGCCCCCGCAGGGGCGCCCGTTTTCGTTTGCGGGCATCCGCGCGGCCGGCGCCGTGGCACGGCCAACCCGTTTCGGAAAAAGGATAAAATGTATGTCACCGAAGGTGCCCGGAACCACCCATTGCTCAGCGCCCGTCTCATTCACACGGTCAGTGGCATTCGCTGGCTCGAAGATCGCCACCGCGATGTCAGCCCCGGGCTGATGGAGCGCGCGGGCGCCGCGGCTGCCGACCGAGCGCTCCATCTCGCGCGGGCCAATGGCCGGGTGCTGGTGGCCTGCGGCCCCGGCAACAACGGCGGCGACGGATTCGTCGTCGCACGCCTGCTGCTGCAGCGCGGCGTCCAGGTCCAGACCCTATTCACCGGTGACGAATCCAGGCTGCCGGCGGATGCCGCCGAGGCCTTGCGCGCGCTGCGGGCCGCGGGCGGCGAGACCTCCGCCGAGTTGGACGCCGACGGCGCCGCTTCGCTGTCGCTGATCGTCGATGGCCTTTTCGGCATCGGCCTGCAGCGGCCCCTCGAGGGTCGCCACGCCGAACTGATTCACCGCCTGAATGCGATCGATGCGCCCAGGCTGGCCCTCGACATCCCGTCGGGCCTCGACGCCGGAACCGGTCGCATTCTCGGTTGTGCCTTTCGCGCCACCGAGACGATCACCTTCATCGGCTTGAAGCCCGGACTGCTGACCCTCGACGGCCCGGACTGCTGCGGCGAAGTCGTCGTTGCCGATCTCGGCATCACCGGCACCGAGTCGCCCGGTTGCGGGCAGGTCCTGAGCCCGGGGATGTTCGCCGCGGAACTGCGGCCGCGGCTCGCCAACACCCACAAGGGCAGTTTCGGCGATGCCGTGATCATCGGCGGTGCCCGGGGCATGATCGGTGCCGCCCTGCTGGCCGGCCGTGCCGCGATGCATGTCGGCGCCGGCCGCGTCTTCGTCGGCCTCATCGACGCCACCGTGCCGGCGATCGATCCGGTGCAGCCGGAACTGATGGTGCGCTCGGCGGCGAGCCTCGCCCAGGCGCCGGCGGCGCTCGCGGTCGGCCCCGGACTGGGACGCAGCACCGAGGCAATCACCGCCCTGCGGCAGGCGATGCAGGGTCGATCGCCGCTGGTGCTCGATGCCGACGCGCTGAACCTGATCGCCGAGGATGCCACGCTGGCCGAACTGTTGCGCTCGCGCGAGGCACCCGCGGTGATGACGCCGCATCCGGCCGAGGCCGCCCGCCTGCTCGGCGTCGGCACCGACGAGGTCCAGGCCGACCGTGTCGCCGCCGCGCTGGCGCTGGCCGAACGCTATCGCTGTCCGGCTCTGGTCAAGGGTGCCGGCAGTGTCGTCGCCCTGGATGACGGACAGTGGATGATCAACACCAGTGGCCATTCCGGCATGGCCAGTGCCGGCATGGGCGACGCGCTGTCCGGCATCGTCACCGGCCTGGTCGCGCAGGGCTGGGCACCGGCGCGGGCATTGCCCGCAGCCGTGCATCTGCATGGCGCGGCAGCAGATCTGCTGGCCACCGAGGGCATCGGGCCGATCGGCCTGACCGCCAGCGAAACCATCGTCGCCGCGCGGCGGCTGTTCAACAGCTGGATCGTGACCAGCGGAGCGCGGCCGGCGCAATGAACTCGCCCAGCGCCGTGGTCACCGACCAGCCGCTGGACTCGCTGATGCGAGCGCCGCTGTACATGGCACCGGAAACGCCCCTGCGCGCTGCCCTGGCAACGATGAGCCGACAGCGTGCGACTGCCGTCGTGGCGATTTCCGACGGTCGCCCTTGCGGCCTGTTCACCGAGCGGGACGCGGTCAGCCTGTGCCTGCAGACCGACATCGCCGAACACCTGCTCGGCGAGGCCTGCGGCCACCGCCCGTTGATCGTCGAGATCGGGGTCAGCCTGATCGAGGGCTACCGCAGGATGCTGGCGGCCGACGAACGACACCTGCTGCTGGTCGATGCCGATGGCATACTGCAGGGGATCGTCGAGGAGAAGGACCTGGTCGGCCATTTCGGCATCGAACACTTCGCCCATCTCGATTCGGTATCGCGCCTGATGACCTGCAACGTCGTGACGCTGCGTCCATTCTCGACGATGCGCCAGGCCGCGCGAGCGCTGGGCAAGCACGGCATCGGATCGGTCGTGATCGAGGACGACGCGCGCCCCGTCGGCATCGTCACGCTGACCGATCTCACGCGCACGCTGGCCGAGCGCGACGACCTCGACGCCATCCGCCTCGAGCAGGTGATGAGCCGAGATCTGGTCACGGTCGAGACCGAGGAGAGCGTATTCAGTGCGGCGCAGCAGATGCGCCGTGCCGACGTGCGTCACATCGTCGTGACCTGCGAGGGGCAGACTGCCGGCGTTCTGACCGAGCACGACGTGCTGAAGACGATGGAGAGCCGTCACGCCGACGTGCTGCGACGGATCATCAGCGACCAGGCACGGGAAATCGAAGCTCAGCGGCGCGAGCTGCACGAGCGCGACCTGCTCGACCAGTTGCTGTCGCGCAACCAGGGGCTCGGGCTGGTGTTGTGCGGCCAGGACGGCATCGTCGCCTACGTCAATCAGGCTGCGCTGGCATTGCTCGGCGTCGATGCCGCTGGCGACGGCCGTTTCGATACGCTGCTGTCGGCCGTGGCCCCGGTCCACCGGCAAACCCTGGCCGGTCTCGTGGGCGCGCCGCCGCCGGGCGAGCAGTGGCTGCGCGTGACACGCGGCGGCATGGACATCGGCGTGCGTGCGATCGGCGTCGAACGTGCCCCGTTCGATGGTCAGGGCCGGGCCCTGCTGCTGATCCTGAATGACGAAACGCTGGCGCGCCACACCGAGGAGATCCTCGAGTTCAACCACCAGGCGGTGCGCGACATTCCGCACATGGTGATCTGGATCGACAGCGAGGGCGTGATCGTCCATGCCAACAATGCGGTGCACGAAGCGATGGGATTCGGGCCCGGGCAACTGCTCGGCCGACCGGTCAAGGCGCTGGCACCGCACTGCGAGGATCGCCGGCTCGAGGAGCGACTGCTGCAGATGCACGGCAAGCGCTCGCGATACTTCCGGTGCGAGCTCAGCACGAAAAGCGGCGAGATCGTACCGGTGGAGGTATTCGGCAGCCATCTCGCCCTGCACGGCAAGGACTTCTACTGCGGATTCGTCCGCGACCTCACCGAGCAGCAGGTGGTCGAGCGGGCTTTGCGCAGCTCGCAGAACCAGTTGCTGGCGCTGCTGCAGGCGTCGCCCGACTTCATCGTGGTCAAGGACGGCGACAATCGCTGGCAGGTCGCCAACCAGTCGGGGCTGGCGATGATCGGCCTCACCGGATTCGACTATGCCGACAAAGACGACCGCGAACTGGCGGCGCTGTGCGAGCCGGCGTATGCGGACTGCGTCGTCCGACTGGCCCGTTCCTGCGACCAGGCCTGGCAGGAGAACCGGCCGCTTCGCGCGCTGCATACCCTGCCCCACCCGGATGGTGGCGAACGCTACCTCGACATGATCGAGGTGCCGGTGGTGGACGAGGCCGACGAACACCGGGCGATGGTGGTGATCGGCCGCGACGTCACCGAGCGCGTCCGGGCCGAGCAGGAACGGGATCTGTCGGTCGAGCGCCTGCGCGCCGCGGTGGCCGCCATGGACGACCTGATGCTGGTCCTCGACGATCGCCATCACGTCGTCGCTCACTACCCGCGCGAAGGCGACGCCCTGCGTCTGCATGCCTCGGGCGCGCTGCTCGGCCAAGCCATTGCCGACGTGCTGCCACCACAAGTCGCCGCGCTTTACCAAGACGCCAGCGTGCGCCTTGCACGAACCGGCCGGCCGCAAGGCTTCGACTACGCGCTGGCCGATGCCAGCGGCGACGAACACTGGTTCGGCGCCCGACTGACCGCCCAGTCGCCCGAGAACGCCTGCCCGCCGGGATTCACCCTGCTGGTTCGCGACATCAGCGACCGCAAGCAGGCCGAAGCGCACATCCAGGAACTCAACGAATCGCTCGAAGAGCGGGTCGCCGCGCGCACCAGCGAGATGCGTGCGGCCATGGCCGAACTGGAATCCTTCAGCTACTCGATCTCGCACGACCTGCGCACCCCGCTGCGCGCGATCGAGGGATTCGGCCGCCTGCTCGAAATCGAGTACGGCGACAGGCTCGACGACACTGCGTGCGATTACCTGACGCGAATCCGTCATGCCGCCCAGCGCATGGCCAACCTCATCGACGACCTGCTCGATCTCGCCCGGGTGTCGCGCAAGAGCCTGCAGAAGCAGACCGTCGACCTGTCGCGCCTGGCCAGCGAGATCGTCGCCGAGCTCGAAGAGCGGCAACCCGGGCGCGTGGTGACCGTCAGCATCGCCGATGGCCTCGAGGCGCGGGCCGATCCGATGCTGATCCGCGTGGTGCTCGAGAATCTGCTCGGCAACGCATGGAAGTTCACCGAGCGCTGCCGCCCCGGGGCGCACATCGAGGTCGGCAGCATGCGGCAGGACGGGCGCGACTGGTTCTTCGTGCGCGACGACGGCGCCGGCTTCGACATGGCTTACGCCGACCGCTTGTTCAAGCCGTTTCAGCGGCTGCATTCGCAAAGCGAGTTCGAAGGCACAGGCATCGGCCTGGCCACCATCCACCGTATCGTCAGTCGCCACGATGGCAAGGTCGCCGCGGAAGGGGAACCGGGCCGCGGCGCCTGCTTCCGCTTCAGCCTGGGCGACTGAGTGCCGGAATCCGCTGCGGTGACGCCGGGCCACGAGCCATCCCCGCTGCGCGGCATCCTGATGCTGCTGCTGGCGCTCGCCTTCTTCGTCGCGCTCGACTCGACCGCCAAGCATCTGGCGGCGACGCTGCCGGTTCCGATGCTGGTGTGGGCCCGCTATACCGTGCATTGCCTGCTGATGGTGATCCTGCTGGCGCCCTCGATGCGGGGACGCCTGCTGCACACCCGGCGACGGGGCCTGCAGGTGTTGCGGGCGGCAAGCCTGCTGCTGGTGACGCTGCTGACGATGTCGGCCTTTCGCATCATGCCGATCGCCGAAGCGACCGCGATCGTCTTCCTGGCGCCGCTGCTGGTCACGATCGCCTCAGGCCCGCTGCTCGGCGAGCGCGTCGGGCCGGTGCGCTGGCTGGCGGTGGCGATCGGCTTCGCCGGCGTGTTGATGATCGCGCGTCCGGGTACCGACCTGCCGCCGGGCGGCATGGGCCTCGCCGCGGCCGCAGCAGTCGCGTTCGCCGGCTACCAGTTGCTGACCCGGGTGCTCAGTCCGACCGAGCATCCGGTGACGACGCTGTTCTATACGGCCCTGGTCGGCAGCCTGCTGAGCGCGCTGGCCCTGCCCTGGCTATGGCCGCTGCCGGCCATCGACGGCGTCCAGGCACTGCTGATCGTCTCGCTCGGGGTCTATGGCGGCAGCGGACACTTCCTGCTGATCCGGGCCTTTCGCGAAGCCCCGGCGTCGACCCTGTCACCGGTGATGTACGCCCAACTCGGTTTCGCGACCCTGGCCGGCGGCTGGATATTCGGGCAGTGGCCGGACGTCGCCGCACTGGCCGGCATTGCGGTGATCGGCGTGGCCGGCGTGATGACTGCGCTGCAGGCGCGGCGCGACCATGGCCGCGCCGCGTCCGGAATCACGGAATCGGCTCGGATGCGAACCTGATGCGCCCTTCCGCCAGATCGACGCAGATCCGCTGCTTGGGGCCGAAGCGCCCCTCGAGGATCGCCTTCGACAGCGGATTCTCGATGCGCTCCTGAATCGCCCGCTTCAGTGGCCGCGCGCCGAACACCGGGTCGAAGCCGGCCTCGGCGATCGACGCCAGCGCGGCGTCCGAGACCGTCAGCCCCATCTCCAGTCGTGCCAGGCGTTTTTCCAGGCCCTTGAGCTGGATCCTGGCGATGCCGGCGATGTGCTTTTCGTCGAGGGCGTGGAACACCACCACCTCGTCGATGCGGTTGACGAACTCGGGGCGGAAGAAGGTCTTGACCTCGGCCATCACCGCCAGCTTGATGACCTGGTAGTCGTCGCCCGCCATCTGCTGGATCATCTGGCTGCCGAGGTTCGAGGTCATCACGATCACGGTGTTCTTGAAGTCCACGGTGCGCCCCTGGCCGTCGGTCATGCGGCCGTCGTCGAGCACCTGGAGCAGGACGTTGAAGACATCCGGATGGGCCTTCTCGACCTCGTCGAAGAGGATCACCGAATACGGCTTGCGCCGGACCTGCTCGGTCAGATAGCCGCCCTCCTCGTAGCCGACGTAGCCCGGCGGCGCACCGATCAGACGGGCCACCGAATGCTTTTCCATGAATTCGCTCATGTCGATGCGGACCAGGTGCTCTTCCGAATCGAACAGGAATTCCGCCAGGCTCTTGCACAGTTCGGTCTTGCCGACGCCGGTCGGGCCCAGGAACAGGAAGGAGCCGTATGGCCGGTTCTCGTCCGACAGGCCGGCACGGGAACGCCGGATGGCGTCGGACACCAGCCGGATCGCCTCGTCCTGGCCGACCACGCGCCGATGCAGCTGTTCTTCCATCTTCAGCAGCTTGTCGCGCTCGCCCTGCATCATCTTGCTGACCGGGATCCCGGTCGCCCGCGACACCACCTCGGCGATCTCCTCGGCACCCACCTGCGTACGCAGCAGCCGGTTGGGCTGGACATCCGCACCAGCGGTCTCGGCCGCATGCAACTGGGCCTCGAGCTTCGGCAACTGGCCGTACTGGATCTCGGCCACCTTGTCGAGCTTGCCCTGCCGCTGGAATTCGGCCATCCGCGCCCGCAGCGTGTCGATCTCTTCCTTGATATGGGTGGAACCGTGGGCCTTTGCCTTCTCCGCCTTCCACACCTCGTCGAGATCGGCGTACTCCTTCTCGAGCCGGCCGATCTCCTCTTCGATCAGGCCGAGTCGCTTCTGCGAGGCCTCATCCTTTTCCTTCTTGACCGCTTCGCGCTCGATCTTCAGCTGGATCGTGCGCCGGTCGAGCTTGTCCATGACCTCGG
>JAGRFY010000012.1:22352-22640 GCA_020445765.1 Rhodocyclaceae bacterium
GATGCGAGAGTTCGGCCGCCGCGACAATCGCCGGGTCGGTGATGTCGACGCCGTGGTGGATCTCGTACTTTTCCTGCAGGCCCCGCAGGATCGCGATCGTCGATTCGACACTGGGTTCTTCCACCAGCACCTTCTGGAAGCGGCGCTCGAGGGCGGCGTCCTTTTCGATGTACTTGCGATATTCGTCGAGCGTGGTCGCGCCGATGCAGTGCAGTTCGCCACGCGCCAACGCCGGCTTCAGCATGTTGCCGGCATCCATTGCGCCCTCCGCCTTGCCGGCGCCGACCA
>JAGRFY010000198.1 GCA_020445765.1 Rhodocyclaceae bacterium
ACGCGCTCGGTTTCTTCTGAGCACCCCGATGCCGTCGCCCCGCCTGCGGGCGGGTGCTGCGGCGGCGACCGCCGGGCGGCCCCAGGGCCGCCCGGCTCTGTCTCGCGGAGGAAGAACCATGGTCGATCGTGTCGTTGCGACGCCGGCCGCGCTCGAACTGATCGCGTTGCTGAAGGAGAAGCATGGCGAACTGATGTTCCACCAATCGGGTGGCTGCTGCGACAACAGCGCCGCCAACTGCTATCTGCCCGGGGAGGTGATGATCGGTCCGGCCGACGTCCTGCTCGGCGAGGTCGGCGGGTGTCCGTTCTACATCGGCAAGCTGCAATACGAAACCTGGAAACGGACCCAGATCATTCTCGACGCCCTCGATGGCGCCGGCGGCGGCACCTTTTCGCTCGAGGCGCCGGAAGGCAAGCACTTCCATTCCGGGTCGCGGTTGTTCACCGACGCGGAGTGGTCCGAACTGGTCGCCGGCGGCGTCGTCACGGACGACTGAGCGAGGGGCGGTCGGCGACCGTCGCGACGCGACCCGTTGCCGGCCCGCTTGCCTTCAGCGGAGCGACTCGACAACCCGAATCCTGACCAGATTCCGGACCCAGCGCGTGGGTCGGCGTTCACCTCCGACCACCAGCCTCCACGGGCGCATCGGCTCTGGCAGGGGCATGTCGTCGACGCGGTCGGCGAGCAGCACTTGGCGGGACCCGATGGTTGGGTCGAGTTCGGCCAGTGCAAAGGCCGCGCTGCAGCCGTCGGCGGCCTCGGCGAACAGCACCGTAGCCACTGCCCGACCGCGCAGGCCATCGGTTGCGACGCCGGCAAGCTGGAGCACTTCGCGCAGCGCGTAGCCTGCGAAGCGGTGAGTTTCCCCATGGGCGGATTCGACCTGTTCATGCCGGGTCAGGGTGGCAATGCGTGCCTCGGCCAGGACTTCCACATGGCCGTCGGCCAGCACGATCTCGAGCGTCGACGCAGTGGCCGCGGCAACCGACAAGCTGAACGCAGCCAAGGCGACAAGGGCGCGGACGGCACAACGCCGGGTTGAGGACAACGCGTGGGCGAGGCAACTCATGTGTAGCGCTCCGGTGGCCAAAACGAACTTACGCGCAATTGCCCGTCGAGCAGGCGGCCTAGTTGGCCAGGCATATCCGCCATCACGTTCCGAGCGGCAGGGCGCCGCGGCGGGCGACGTCATCAAGCTTACCTCGTGGCGACGAGCCTGTTCGCGTCGTGCGGCATGGTTGTGGATCGTGTCCTCGCCCCGCACCGGTAGCCCGTTGCATGTTTTACCGCCGGCGGGCAAGCACTACCCTCGCGGATGATCGTCGGCGGCACCGCGCGCCGAATGCCGTTCAACGCTCATTGGAAACGACCATGCGATATCCGATCCGAATTCTGGCAGGCATCGCCATGCTACTAACGGCTGGCATCGCTCGCCCAGCCGACGCTTTGACCTTGCACGCGGCGGGCAGTCTCAAGGCCGCGCTTGGCGAAGTTGCTGCAGCCTACACGCGCGCAACCGGTGTCGCAGTGGAGACACATTTCGGGCCAAGCGGCTTGCTGCGCAAGGCAATCGAAGACGGCGAAAGACCCGACGTATTCGCCTCGGCGAACATGGCGCACCCGGAGCGACTCGCGCAAGAGGGCTGGGGGCGACCGGTGGTCCTGTTTGCACGCAATCAGTTGTGTGCCCTCGCCCAGCCCGATGTCGACGTCGACGCCGACCGTCTTCTGGCCGTGATCGTCAAACCCGATGTCCGCCTCGGCACATCGACGCCCAAGGCCGATCCTAGCGGCGATTATGCCTGGAAGCTCTTCGAGAACGCCGAGAAGATCCGGCCCGGCAGCTTCTCGGTCCTGTCATCAAAGGCCCTGAAGCTCACCGGCGGGCCCGACAGCGAAAAGCCGCCACAAGGGAGAAATACCTATGGGTGGTTGATGGAGGAGCGACGTGCCGACCTGTTTCTGACGTACTGCACGAATGCGGTGCTCGCGCGCAGGGAGGTGCCCGGGCTCCAGATCGTAGACGTTCCCGATGCCCTGGCGGTCGGTGCGGACTACGGTCTGCTGGTACGCAACGAGGCACCCGAACCCGCCTGGCGACTGGCGATGTTCATCCTCTCGCCTGAAGGCCAGCGAATTCTTCGCGCGTATGGATTCGCTGCACCGGGGGTGCCGCGCTGATGCAGCGACGAGGCCGCCAGATTGCCGACACGATGGCTTGTGCCATCGGTCTCGCGGTCGGGCTCATGCGGCGGCTGCGGAACCTGTCGACGGGCTCGGCAAGCCCTGCGTCTCGGGTGATCGAACGCCTGATTCGCGTCGTCGAATAACAATTTTGGTGCGGACACTTCGATCCGGCATAGCGGTGCGGCTTGCTTGAGCGCCCGGGCCGCGGCATCGAGACGGGCCGGGTGTGGCCATCCGCTGTGACGCCTACCCGGCACACGGGGCCTTCGGCTGCTGCAAGCAGCCCGGCATCGGTTGCGAGGCCCGCAAGATGATGCTCGACCCCTTCAGCGGACCAAGAACCTGCTGGTCGGCGACAGCCCGGACGCACCCGGTTCCTGTGGTCCGAGCCGGTCGCCAGCGGCGCCGTCTCGGACGACAGAGCGATCGGCGGTCAGCGACCGTCGCGGCGCGCTTCGTCGTCCGGCACTTCCCGGATCACCTCGCCCTCGAGGACTTCGCCGCGACCCGCTGCCGGGGCGGTGGCGCCGCCGGCTCGTCCGGCGGCCTCCTGCTGCGTACGCACGTGTTCGCGCATCGCCTTGCGCAGGTCGCGGGTCTTCCACCACAGATAGCCCCAGACCAGCAGACCGATGCTGGCCACCACCGCGAACAGCACCACCGAGAAGGTCATCGCCAGGGCGAAGACCACCAGCGTGACCACCACGGCGCTGGCCTTCTGCAGCCAGTTGCCGCCCTGGGGACGGCCAGCCAGGCCCTGGAGCAGGTGGTCGAAGCGCGGATCCGGGTTGGGCATGGGACTCCTCTGTACGGCGCTGGAGCGCGCGATGGGGCCGCCGGACGAGGCGGCCGGGATCTATAAACTTGGGGCAACGGCGGCGATTGCAAGCCCGGTCGCCCGACCTCACCGGCTCAGGCGTCCTCGGTGGCCTCGCCCGTGCGCTCGTAGCTCGACGGCGTCACCCCGGCCGAGGCGAGGAAGTCGCGGAGGTGGCGGACATCCTGTCGCCCGAAGGTGTTGCCGTGGTGAGGATGGTGGAGGACGAATTCGCGCCGGTTGAGCCGGACGTGGAAGCGGGCGCCGTGTCCCGGCTCGATATCCGCACCCAGGTGGGAAAGCAGGGACTCGATCTCTCGCCACTGGATATTGCCGGGCGCCGGATCCTGGAAGATCTGGCGCAACAGGTTGCGGTGCTTCGAACTCATGATGACGCCTCCCGCGGGGACAGCGCCCGCTCGGTGGACCGGTAGTCAGTTCACCATAGCCCACCGCGCCCGCCAGTGTCCCCGCCCCGTTGCCTCGGCGCCACAGGCACGGCACTCTGGCATACTCGTTGGCGCCGACGGGTCACCGGGGAAGAGCATTTGAGCAAGACCGACGCACGCAGGGCCGTGCTCGACGCATTGGCCCGATCCGCACGCCGCTGGCGCACGCCCGCCGGTCTTGCGCGGGATACCGGCCTTGCCGAGGACAAGGTCGTGCGCATCCTTGACGGCGCGCGCGAGGTCGTGCGCGGATCGCGTGCCGGCAGCGGCGGGCAGCCGCTCTACGCACTGCGGGACAAGCGTGACGAGGGCGCCGAGGCGCCGCCCGCGATCGTCGAGGAAGAGCCGATGGCGGCTGGTGCCCCGCTGCGTTTCCTTTCGCTGCTGCCGCTCGACGCTTCGATGCGTCGTTTGCGCGACGCCGTGGGCCGCGCCCTGCGCGAGGCGGGTGCCGAAGCGGTGTTCATCGACGAAGCGGTGATCGGGGCAGCCTGGGTCGACCATGTCGTCGCCCTGATACGCGGCAGCGACGCCGTCGTCGCCGACGTGACGCGCCAGGCCGGCAACGTGATGTTCGAGCTTGGTGTGGCACACGGGCAGGGCAAGCCGCTGATCCTGTTGGTGCGGGACGACGTTGACGCCGAGCTGCCCAGCGATCTGGCCGGATTCCAATACCTGACCTACTCGCCCGACAACCTGCGCGGTCTGGTCGATCGCCTGCAGCGCACTGCACGCCATCTGGGCAACCGGCGCAGGGCCGTGCGGTGACTGCCAAGCGCACTTGCTTCTTCGTGATGCCGTTCCGGCCGGAGCTCAACTTCGTCTTTCTCTACCTGCAGCGCTACCTCGAAGACAGGCACGGCCTGACCGTGCGGCGTGGCGACACCAGCGTGCTGACCAAGGCGCTGATGGACAAGGTCGAGGACGAAATCCGCGCCGCCGACCTCATCGTCGGCGACATCACCGACGCCAATCCGAACGTCTTCTACGAACTGGGCATTGCCCATGCCCTGGGCAAGCCGGTCATCTTCATGACCCAGCAGGCGCCGGAGTCTGCGCCGGTGGATCTGCGCCAGTTCGAGTTCATCCATTACGATCTGGCGAGCGCCGAGCAGTTGCTGGG
The DNA here is from genome assembly GCA_020445765.1 of Rhodocyclaceae bacterium. Taxonomy (GTDB): domain Bacteria; phylum Pseudomonadota; class Gammaproteobacteria; order Burkholderiales; family Rhodocyclaceae; genus Cognatazoarcus. The sequence goes on from JAGRFY010000198.1 coordinate 4,580, forward strand.
ACGGCTCGACAACGCCATCGGCCATATCCTCGGACAGGGTTACGAGGGCCTGTTCGAGGACGCGGTGGCTCTGCTCCGCCAGTTCAATGCAGACACGGGTTCGAACTATCTGCCGACCCATGCCGACGAATTTCAGGCCCGGGTGATCCGCGGCGAACGCGTCGAGGGCATCCCGGAACGGGACGAGCCCGCCTATCCAGAGTTCCTGCTGCCGAAGATCGTCGCGGAGTCCACCGACATCGCCGTGATCCGCAAGATGGATCGCTGGCTCGGGGAAAGTGCCTAGCGCGTCGCACCATCGCCGGCCTGCCGGGACTCGAGCTGCTGCAGCGCGTACAGCCGTCGGTAAAGGCCGCCGTCGATGCGCATCAGCGTGGCGTGGTCGCCCTGCTCGTCGATCCGGCCGTGGTTCATGACGACGATCCGGTCGGCGTGGCGGATCGTGGACAGGCGGTGGGCAATGGCGATCACGGTGACCCGGCCGCGCAGCGATTCGAGGGCGACCTGGACGATCTGCTCGGTCTCGGAGTCGACGTGGGCCGTGGCCTCGTCCAGCAACAGGATTCGGGGATGGCCGGCGAGTGCGCGGGCGATCGCGATCAGCTGCTTCTGCCCGACCGACAGGCGGGCACCGCCCTCGCCGAGCCTGGTGTCGTAGCCGGACTCCAGTGCGCGGATGAAGTCGTCGGCGTGGGCCGCGCGAGCGGCCTCTTGCAGAGTTGCGTCATCGAGGCCGCGGCCCATGTCGATGTTCTCGCGCACGCTGTCGGCGACCAGGAAGGGCTCCTGCGGCACCAGGCCCACGCTTCGTCGCAGGGTCCGCTCGTCGAAGGTCTCTAGCCGGGCGTCGTCGATCAGGATCTGTCCCGACGTCGGCGCGTAGAAGCGCAGCAGCAGCGCCAGCAAGGTGCTCTTGCCCGAGCCGGTGTGGCCGACGATGCCGAAGAAGCCCCCGGCCGGGATCTCCAGGTCGATGCCGTGCAGTACCGGCACGTCGTGATGGTAGGCGAAGGCAAGCTGCCGGATGCAGACGCGGCCGTGTGTGATCTCGGGGCCGTCCTGCGGTGGTCGGTCCGTCGGCTCGTCGAGGAGGCGCGCGACGCGGGCGGCGGAGATCACCGACTGTTGCAGCATCGAGAATTGCATCGTGAACTGGATCAAGGGCTCGCCGACGCGGCCCATGTAGTTGATGAAGGCGTAGAGCACGCCGACCTCGACCGCCGACAGCCCGCCGCCGAACTCGCGCAGCCCGAAGACCCAGATCACCACGGCCAGTAGCAGCAGGTTGACCAGGTCTAGGGCGGGGCGGAGCAGCCAGGCGTTGGCCCGCAGTTCGGCCTGCCGTGCCCGATAGTAGGCGTCGTTGGTGCGGGCGAAGCGCTCGCTGAAGGCATCCGCCGCATTGGTCGCCTGGAGCACCGCCATGCCCGCGATCGATTCCGACAGGCCGGCGTTGAGGTCGCTGCGCAGGGCCCGGCTGCGGGCCACCGCCGGCGCGCTCCAGCGCTGGTACGTCCACACGATCAGGAACACGGCCGGTACCAGCAGCGCGACGATGCCCATCAGGCGCAAGTCGAGCCAGGCCATCGCCACCAGCGAGCCGGCCAGCACGATCAGGCTGTCGAGCATGACGAACAGGACCTGCACGTAGAGCGCCTTGACCGCCTCGGTGTCGTTGGTGACCCGGCTCACCAACTGGCCGGTGATGCTGCGATCGAAGAAGGCCATCGGCAGGGACATCACATGCCCGAACACCCGTTCGCGCAGCCGCTGCACCGAGCGCATCGCCAATCCCGCCATCCGGGTCAGCTGCCAGAAGCGCAGGGTGCTGGCGATGCTCCCGGCCAGCAGCACGCCGACCAGCAGGGCTGCCATCGTGGCCAGTTCGCCGCTGCGCGGCAGCAGGTGGCGATCGATGAAGACCTTGGCGAGCACGGGGCCGAAGGCCTCGAGCAGGGCCGCCGCGGCGAGGCCGATCAGTGCCCCGCCCATGACCCCCCGTTCGGGCGCGGCGGCCTCGGCCAGCAGCCGCATCGCCCGCCGCTGGGGCGAGTCGGCACGCCCCCAGCCGCCGCGCAGGTCGC
>JAGRFY010000063.1 GCA_020445765.1 Rhodocyclaceae bacterium
GGTCGATCTGGAGGCGCTTGTCCATGTGGGTTTCGGAGAGGATCGGGCTGCCTGCGGCAACGCGGCCGATCAACGGCAGGCCGAGGCTTTCGGTGAGGCGGATGCCCCGGGCCCGACCTTCGTCGAGGTCGATCGCTCCCTTGGCGGCGAGCGCCTTGAGATGGGTTTCGGCGGCATTGGGGGAGCGGAAACCGAATGCCCGGCAGATCTCGGCCCGGGTCGGCGGACGGCCCTCGTGGATCTGGGTGTCGCGGATGAATTCCAGGATTTCCTGCTGCCGGGCAGTGAGCTTTTCGGACATGTGCGCCTCCGTTTAGCTGAAGTTTTATACAGCTTTGCCCGGAATGCAAGCCCGGTACGCCTCGTCACGGGGATGGGCGCCGGCGGCAGCGCGGCGCCGGCTGCGCCATACTGGTACGGGATGAAGGACGATGACGATCGGGACGTGAGCGACGCCTGCCTGCTGCTGCAGATCACCGGCTTCGTCCGGGCCCGTCGACGGCTTGCCCGGGCGGCCTGGACGGTGTTGTCGGTGACCGCGATCGACGCGCTGATGCTGGTGGCCGGCGTCGCTGCGGGCGATGCGCCGGCGGCACTCGTCGGTCTGGCACTGCTGGCGCCGCAACCTGTGCTGGTGTGGCGGGCGCGCATGGCCCTCGCGGCCGGCCGGCCGGTTCGCCGGCAGGCGCTGGCACTGGCGGCGCTGATGTCGTTCTCGCTCGCCGTCACCGCGCTTGCACTGGCGCCGATGCCCGATCACGGTGTCGCACTGGCCTACCTCGCGCTGCTGGCCGTTGCCGCGGCCTTTGCCGGATGGCAGGGCAGGCGGGCGCTGGCCTTCGTCACCGGCGCCTCCGCCGGCCTCGACGACCCGACGTTTCCGTGCCGGTGGCTGTTCGGTCGCCCTGCCCAGCGGCAGCGGCCGCTGGCCGTGTCGCGATCCGTCGGCCGTGGCTGGTGGCTGGTGGCCGTGATCGCGGTTGCCGCCCTGGTTGTCCACATCGTGCTGCTGGAGGCCGGCATCGTCGATGTCGGCGTGCCGGCCGCCCTTTATCTGATGGTCGCCGGCTTCGCGACGCACCGGGCCAGGCGCCATGCCATGCCCAGCGCCGGCCAGTCCCGCAGCGCCGACAGCCGGCCGCCGGTGCTGGTGCTGCGCGCATTCAGGGACGATGCCCTGAACGTCGAAGGCGGGGCTCGCTGGCGGGGCTGGTTGAGGCCGCAACCGACTCTCGAGGAAATCGCGGCCCATGCCACCGCCGGCGTCGGTCCGGCGATCGCGATCGGCGATCCGTCCGAACAGTTGCCGCCACTGGGCGCGGCGCGCGACTACCTGGCCGATACGGACTGGCGCAGCGTCGTCACGGCCCTGATCGACGAGGCCGCGATGGTTGCCCTGGTGCTCGGCGACAGCGACAACCTGCTGTGGGAGTTCTCGACGACGATGCAGCGGCGCCGCGGCCGCGGCGTACTGGTGCTGCTGCCGCCGCTGCGCCGACGAGCGGCATTGGCAACGCGATGGCGACGGTTCGCGATGGCCAATGCCGCTGTCCTCGGCCCGGGATTCCCGCCGGATCTGCCGTCGGCGCCGGTCACCGCGTTCTTCTTCTGCCGGCGACAGGCCGTGCTGATTGCCGGCGGACGCGACGGCGGCTGGCCGTATCGGCTGGCGATCGGGCTGTTCGTCGCGCTTCGGGCGACCACGCCGAACGGTGACGACGATCCGTGTCGCAGGCTGTCCGCACGCCTGCCGGCGACGGCGATCGTGGGCGGCGCCGGTTGAAGCGGGCGTCCGACCGGCCGTGCCGTATTGTTGCGATTCCGCCTCCGGTAGGCCGGAAGGGACCGTTTGAGCCGAATCCCGCTTGAGCCGGGCGCGATGCTGGACTATTGGTTCACTCAAGACCGCGCCGAGCGGGTCGGTATTCGAAGATAACGAAAAGACTCGACAGGAGGGGACGATGCAGATCAGGTCAGTGAGCAGCACCGGCAGGGTTCGACGGGGCAACCGGGCGGCGACGGCGCAACGAGCGGTCGAGCCGACGCTACGCCCGGGCGACCGGGCACCGCAGTTCGCGCTGCCCGACGCCGACATGGAGATGTTCGAACTCGCCGCTGCGCTGCGCTCGAATCATGTCGTACTGTATTTCTATCCGCGCGCCAACACCCCTGGCTGCACCCGTCAGGCGGCCGACTTCACCGACCGCGAGGGCGATTTCGCGGCCCTCGGTTGCGTCGTCGTCGGCGTCAGTCCGGACGACTGCCTGACCCTTGCCGATTTCCGCGACGAGCACGGTTTGTCGGTGCGCCTGCTGTCGGACGAGGACAGCGAAATCTGCCGGCTCTACGACGTGTGGCGGAAGAAGGAGGTTGACGGCTTCAGCAAGATGGCTGTGCTACGGTCCACTTTCGTCATCGACCGGGATGGCGTGGTCCGCCATGCGCTCTATGACGTCAATCCCCGCGGCCATGCGGCCGAGGTTCTGGAACTGGTCCGCGCCATGGACGCAAGGAACACGCACAATGGAAATCGCTAAGAACACCGTCGTCACGTTGAACTACACCGTTCGGGATCCGGACGGCAACATGATCGACGACGGGCATCATCCGCTGGTGTATCTGCACGGCGGCTACGACGGCATCTTCCCCAAGCTGGAAGAGACGTTGCACGGCCGCAACGCCGGTGAGCAGCTGCAGGTCAAGCTGCAGCCCGACGATGCGTTCGGCGAGTACGACGAGGAACTGGTGCTGGTCGAGGATCAGTCCCTGTTTCCCGAGAACATCGAGGTCGGCATGTCGTTCGAGCGGGTCACCGAAGACGGCGAGGAAGAGATCATCTACCGCATCACCGACATCGCCGAGGGCAAGGTGGTGGTGGACGGCAACCATCCGCTGGCCGGGGTCGCGCTGATGTTCGACATCACCGTGGCCGAAGTGCGTCAGGCCTCGGCCGAGGAGATCTCCCATGGACATGTCCACGGACCGGGCGGACATCACCATCACTGATGGCCGGATCGTCGGCTGCGACGATCGCCGCGACAAGGGCTGCCATCCGGCAGCCCTTGTCGCATTCGAGGGCCTGCCGCCGCGCCGCCAGGCGGTTTCACCCTACAATGGAACGCTTCGCAGACGCCTCCAGCGCCGATGAACCGCCTCGCCACGCCCCATCCCGATGACCGCGCCGACACCGCCGCCGACGTGCTGCTCGAAGTCGAGCGGCTGAGCGTCGCGCTCGGAGAGCTGCGGCCGGTGGACGGCGTCGATCTGACGCTGCGCGCCGGCGAGACCTTCGCGCTGCTCGGCGAATCCGGCTGCGGCAAGTCGATGACCGCGCTGGCGCTGATGCGGCTGTTGCCCGATGGCGGACGCATCACCGCCGGCAGCGTGCGCTTCCACGGCGAGGAGTTGCTGTCGCTGAGCGAGGCGTCGATGCGCACGGTGCGCGGTGGCCGCGTCGGGATGATCTTCCAGGAGCCGTCCACCAGCCTCAACCCGGTGATGACGGTGTCCGAGCAGATCGGCGAGGTGCTGGCGGTACATCGCGGACTGCGCGGTGCCGCGGCCCGGGGCGAGTGCCGGCGGTTGCTGGAGGCGGTCGGCATCCCGGATCCCGCCGAGCGCCTCGATGCCTATCCGTTCCAGCTCTCCGGCGGCATGAAACAGCGCGTGATGATCGCGATGGCGCTCGCCGGCGAACCGGAACTGCTGATCGCCGACGAGCCCACCACCGCCCTCGACGTGACCATCCAGGCGCAGGTGCTGGCGCTGCTGGCCGAACTCCAGGCCGGCCGCGGCATGGGAATGTTGCTGATCACCCACGACCTCGGCGTCGTCGCCCGCATGGCGCATCGGGTCGCCGTGATGTATGCCGGCGAACTGGTCGAGTGCGGACGGCGTGCCGACTTCTTTGCCAATCCGCTGCACCCGTACTCGCGCAAGCTGTTTGCCGCGCTGCCGGCCGACAGCCTGCGTGGATCCGATCTCGAGACGCTGCGTGGCAGTGTGCCGCGGCTCGACCGGCACTTTCCCGGCTGTCGCTTCGTCGAGCGTTGCCCGCAGGCGTTCGCACGCTGCCAGGTGGAGGCGCCGGGCTGGCATCGGCTCGATGACCAGCAGGTGCGTTGTCATCTGTACGAAGGGCATCGTGAACCGGCGCCGCACGAGTCGCCGCAGGCGGCGACGAGCGCGGCGCGGGCCGGCGGCGGCGATCGGATGTTGCTGCAGGTCGAGCAACTGCGCGTGCATTTCCCGATCCGCAAGGGCTTGCTCAAGCGCACCGTGGGCCATGTGCGCGCAGTCGATGGCGTCGATCTGACGCTCGCTTCCGGGCGCACGCTGGCGCTGGTGGGCGAGTCCGGCTGCGGCAAGACCACGGTCGGCAAGGCGCTGCTGCGGCTGGTCGAACCCACCGGCGGCTCGGTGCGCTTCGACGGCGTCGCCCTCGCCGAATTGTCGCCGGCGCAGATGAAGGCGCAGCGACGGGGACTGCAGATGGTCTTTCAGGATCCGTTCGCGTCGCTCAATCCGCGGATGCATGTCGGCCAGATCATCGAGGAGGGGATGGCTGCGCTCGGTGTCGGCGCAGACGGTCCCGCGCGCCGTCAGGCCATCGCCGCGTTGCTCGAGCGGGTCGGCCTGTCCGCCGACATGGCGCAGCGCTATCCGCATGCGTTCTCCGGCGGGCAGCGGCAGCGCGTGGCGATCGCGCGGGCGCTGGCGGTCTCGCCGAAGTTGCTGGTGTGCGACGAACCGACCAGCGCCCTCGACGTGTCGGTGCAGGCGCAGATCCTCAACCTGTTGCGCGAATTGCAGCGCGAACTCGGTCTGGCCTACCTGTTCATCACCCATAACCTGGCGGTGGTCGACTACCTCGCCGACGACGTCGCGGTGATGTATCTCGGGCGCATCGTCGAATCCGGTCCCGCCGATGCGGTACTCGGTCGCACGGCGCATCCCTACACGCGGGCCCTGCTCGATGCCGTGCCGCGAATCGAAGCGCCGCCGTCCGACGGGAGCGGCATCGGCGGCGAGTTGCCATCGCCGATCCGCCCGCCCGCCGGCTGCCACTTCCATCCGCGCTGTCCGTACGCCGAGGCCCGCTGTCGGACGACCTATCCGGACGTCAGCGAACTCGACAATGGCCACCGGGTCCGTTGCCACATCCCGCTGCCCTGACGGCAGCCCCGTTCCCGATTCGGGACACGGTTCCGCACTGTTGCGGCGCCCACACTGATACTATGGCTTTCGATATATGAATTGGACGGAAGGCGTGACCATGACCGAGGGTTCGACACGGCCCGATCCGGTACCCGAGGCGCGCGAGGAGATCGCCCGGCTGCTGCAGCACACGTCGGCGGACGTGCGCGAAGCCCTGGCCGGGCTGGTCGATGCCGATGCCGGCGAGGTGGCAGCCGAGTTCTACGAGGTGATGATGAGCGACCAGGCCGCCCGTCATTTTCTCGAGCACGAGGTGGTCAGCAGGCGCCTGAAATCGTCGATGGAGAACTGGCTGCGCGATCTGTTCGTCGTCCTCGACGCCAGTCGCCTCGATCTGCTGGTCGCGCGCCAGATCGAGATCGGCGAGATCCATGCCCGCATCAAGCTGCCGCCGGCACTGATGCAGGCCGGCGTACGCCAGATCTGCCGCAGCCTGCGGGCGCGTCTCGAGGCCGGCGGCCTGTCGGTCGAGGCGACGCTGCGCTCGGCGCTCTACATCAGCGATCTGCTGCATCTGGCCGACGGCCTGATGATGACCGCCTACGTTCGCGATGTGCAGAAGGGGGCCCGCGCCGGCGAGGCCTATCGGCAGGTCCTGCTCAGTCACGACACCATGCTCGAGCGAGAGCGCCAGCGGGCGGTGTTGTCGGAATGGACCAGCGAACTGCTGTTCGCCGTGCGTTCCAGCGTGCGTCTGCGCCATCTGCCGAAGCTCGCCGACTCGGAATTCGGCCTGTGGTTCAAGCACAAGGCCGAGGTCTTGTTCGACGGCGCGCCCGATGCGGCGATCGTCGCGGACGCGATCGACCAGATCGACAGCGTGCTGTTGCCGAAGATGGCTGCCGGTGGGCTGTCCGAGAACGATCTGCAGTCGGTGCTGGCCGAACTGCGGCGACAACTGGAATTCGTCCGCTACCTGTCGGGCGATCTGTTCGACCGGGTCCTCAGCGCCCATGCCGGCAAGGATTCGGTGACCGGCCTGATGTCGCGCCGGCACCTGCCGGCGGTGCTGGACCGGGTGATCGTGCAGCATCGGCAGGCCGGCCGCAGCTTCGGCTTCGTGCTCGCCCATATCGACGAGATGCGCAGCCAGGCCTTCTCGGAGGATTCCCGCAATGCGCTGATGCACCAGATGGCGGCCTGCATGCTCGAGGTCGCGCGCACCTCGGATCATCTGTTCCGCTATGGCAGCAGCGAATTCGCGCTGGTCTGCGTCGAGGTCGGTCGCGAGGCGCTCGGCGAGATCGCCAACCGCCTGCGCAACCGGATCTTCGGCCATCGCTTCGCTCTGCGCCATGATCCGCAGGCACGGGCATCGGTGAGCATCGGCGTTGCGATGTTCGACGGCCATCCCGACTACATGCACGTGGTCCGGCGGGCGGAGGCCGCGCTGGTGCGGGCAGCGGCCGACGGCGGCAACTGCGTGCACTGGTCCTGATGGCGGCCCTGCGCATACCGGCCACGAAGCTGCGCCTCGCGTCTTGCCAGGGGGCCCGGTGCATCGCTGTCGTCACCTCACTTGACGGACGAGGCAGACTCCTGGACTTCCGCAGCTGGGCGGGTGCCGACGCCTCCGTCGGCGCCGGCGCGTGGTCGCTCGCGCCCTTTCGCCACGGCTGACCGCACCGCCGATCGCGAGAATCGGCATTCGAACGCCGTCTCGCCCGCTTCGCTGCGTACCCGGATGTCGCCGCCGTGGGCGCGCACGATCGAGCGCGCGATGGCGAGTCCGAGCCCGGAACCTTCGCCGTCCCGGCTGCGCGCCGGATCGGACCGGTAGAACCGGTCGAACAGGCGGGGCAATGCCTCGGACGGGATCTCCGGCCCTCGATTGGTGACCGTCAATCGCGCACCGTCCGGCGTGGCGGCGTCGATCGCGACGCGAATCGTGCTGCCGCGTTCCGCGTGCCGGATCGCATTCGACAGCAGGTTGGCGATCGCCCGGCGCAGCATCGGGCCGTCGCCCCACAGCCGTGCGCTGCCGGTCGCTGCCAGCACCAACTGGCGGTCCTCCGCCAGCGCCTCGAAGTACTCGATCAGCGCGGCGACTTCAGCATCGAGGTCCAGCAGCCGCAGATCGGGCAGGTGACCCTCATCGGTCTTGGCCAGCAGCAGCATGTCGTCGACCATGCGCGACAGCCGCTCGTATTCCTCGAGCGCCGAATGCAGCAGTTCGCGATACTCGTTCGGCGATCGCGACTTGCCGAGCGAGACTTCCGCCTGGGTTCGCAGGTTCGCCAGCGGTGTGCGCAGTTCGTGCGCGATGTCGGACGAGAACTCGGACAGCCGGCGGTAGCCGTCCTCGAGCCGTTGCAGCATCCCGTTGAAGGCACCGGCCAGGGCCAGCAGCTCTGGAGCGACCGCTTCGGTCGGCAGCCGCTCGGCGAGGCGCTCGGGGTCGATCGCGGTGATGTGCTCGGTCAGCCGCCGCAGCGGTGCCAGCCCACTGCGCGCGACGAACCAGCCGAGTGCGCCCATCATCAGTGCGGTGACTGCGATCGCGAGCCACAGCGCGTGCCGCAGCGCCGCCAGAAAATACTCGTGGTGGCTGGTGTCCCGCAGCACGCCGACGGTCAGTACGCCGGGCTCCGGCAGGCCGCTGTCGATGCGCAGGCCCATGCCGCGGTAGCCTCGTTCGGAGTCGGTGAATTCGACCGGCGCATCGACCGGCAGCGGGTGTGACTGCAAGGTCTCGGCGAGGCGGTCGCCGATCGACGCGAACAGGGTGTCGCCGTGGCCGTCGAGCAGCAGAACGCCGAGTTCCTGGTGCCCGACCAGGGCGCGCGCCAGCTCGGTCGGCAGGCGTTCGAAGTCCGCCGGCGAGCGCTTGCTTTCGATCAGCCTTCGCACCAGCTCGAGCTTGCCGCGGATCTCGAGCCGATCCTGCGCCTCGAAGTGCGCCACCAGCATCGCCGAGATCCACAGCCCCGCGGCCATCAGGATCACACCCGATGCGCCGGCGAACAGCAGGGCGATTCGCAGCGTGATCGACGGCGGCCGCATCAGCCCTCCGGTGCTTCCAGCACGTAACCCATGCCGCGTACGGTGCGGATCAGGCGGACCGCGAACGGCTCGTCCACCTTGGCCCGCAGTCGGCGAACCGCCACCTCGATGACGTTGGTATCGCTGTCGAAGTTCATGTCCCACACCTGGGAGGCGATCAGCGAACGCGGCAGCACTTCGCCCTGTCGGCGCATGAACAGTTCGAGCAGCGCGAACTCCTTGGCGGTCAGTTCGATCCGTGCGCCAGCGCGCACCACCCGACGCCGCAGCAGATCCAGTTCGAGGTCGGCTGCCCGCAATACGCTGGCCTCGGCGTTGCCTCGACCGCGCCTCAGCAGGGTGCGCACACGGGCCAGCAGCTCGGCGAAGGCGAAGGGCTTGACCAGGTAGTCGTCGGCGCCCAGCTCGAGCCCATGTACCCGATCCTCGACCTGGTCGCGGGCGGTCAGGAAGATCACCGGCAGGTCCTTGCCGGCACCCCGCAGCGCCTCCAGCACCTGCCAGCCGGTCAGGCCCGGCAGCATCACGTCGAGTACCAGCAGGTCGTAGTCGGCAGTCAGGGCGTGATGCAGTCCGTCGGCGCCGTCGCGCGCGAGGTCGGTCACGTAGCCCGCTTCCGACAGGCCCTGGCGCAGGTAGTCGCCGGCTTTTGCTTCGTCTTCGATGATCAGGATCTTCATGGCTCCCGGCCTGCCCGCCGGATCTGTCCGACGGGCCCTTGGCTATTCGAACCGGCGCCGGTGCCGCCGGTTCGGGAACCGCATTGTGGGCCCGGCAGATCCGGTCGAGCGTGCACATTACAAAGATGTAATCCCGCTGTCAGCCGACTGACCGTCGGCGACAGGCAAGATCGGTCGAACAACAGCATGGCGTTGCGGCCGGTCGATGGCCGCGGCCGACATGTGGCGGCCTGGTTCGAGGCCCCGACAGAGGAATCAGACGTGAGGCATCTTCAGCTGACGATTGCTGCCTGGGCCTGCCTGGCCGGCGTCCAGTCCTTCGCCGGCGACGTGGAACATGATGCTGCCGCGGCGCCTGCCGGCGTCGCCAACGCGGCGCCGGGGCAGGACGTGCAGGCACCCTCGGCGTTCGACGGCTATCGCCGCTTCGATCCCTATCCCGACACCATCGACTGGCGTGCGGCCAACGACGAGGTCGGCCGGCTCGGTGGTTTTGCCGGGCACCTCGGGGGTTCGGCACGCGACGGCGAACGCGGGGGCGGGGAGGGCGACCGATGACGCGTGCGTCGTGGATCCGGCCGGCGTTGCTGCTGGCACTGTCGTCCGTACTGCTCGCCGGCTGCGCCGGCACTGCGATCGACGACAACTTCCGCGCGCTCGAGCGCTATGGCGTCGACAAGCTCGGCACCGAGCCACGCTGGCTGCAGAGCGATGCCGATCGCGCACGCATGGCGGCGGAAGTGGAACGGATGCTGGCGACGCCGCTTGCGCTGGCCGACGCCGAACGGATCGCGCTCGGCTACAGCCCGGCCTTCCAGGTGATGCTTGCCGAGGTCGCGGCCGACAGCGCCGACGCGACCCGCTCCGCGCGCATCGGCAACCCGGTGTTCCGCTTCGAGCACCTGTGGCGCGAGCACGATGGCGAGCGCGAACTCGACATCGGCCGTGCGCTCGGCTTCTCGCTGTTCGACATCCTGCTGCTGCCGGCGCGGCGCGAGCAGGCCGAGTTCCGCCAGCAGCAGTTCCGGCTGAAGGCGGCCTCGGCGCTGGTGGACAAGGTCGGCGAGGTCCGCCGGGCCTGGGTCGAGGCGGTGGCTGCCCGCCAACTGGCAGACTACCGTGCCGCGGTCGCCGACGCCGCCGAAGTCGGCGCCGAGCTTGCCCGCAGGATGCAGCAGGTGGGCAACTTCAGTCGCCTGCAGCGTGCCCGCGAGCAGGTGGCCTACGCGGACGCGGTGGCCGAACTGGCCCGCGCCCGCCAACGGGCAAACGGGTCGCGCGAGGCGCTGATCCGCGTCCTTGGCCTGCCCGCCGAGTTCGCGCAGCAGCTCCGACTTCCGGCGCGACTGCCCGATGCGCCAGATCGTCCGCCGGACGAAGACGCCGCCACGCTGCAGGACGAACTGGAAGAGCGACTCGATCTGCGACTGGCGCGGGCCGAGCTGGACCGACTGGCAGCGGCGATGGGGCTGACCCGGGTCACCAGCGTGGTCGACGGCGTTCACCTGTCGCTGCAGAACAATGGCGCGACCGGCGAGGCGCCGCAGCGAGGTTATGAAATCGAACTGCCGTTGCCGATCTTCGATTTCGGCGACGCGACCCGGGCCGGTGCCCGGGCGCGCTACATGGCGGCGCTCCAGGGCGTCGCCGAGGTCGCGCACCGGGCCGCATCGGAACTGCGCGAGGCCGGCGCCGCGTACCGCAGCGCCTGGGCCCTCGAGCGCCACTACCGCGAAGAGGTCGTGCCATTGCGCGAGACCATCTCGGAGGAAGTTCTCTACCAGTACAACGGCATGCTCACCGGGGTCTTCGAACTGCTGGCCGACGGGCGCGCCCGGGTCGGCGCGGTGATTGCCGCGATCGAGGCCCAGCGCGACCTGTGGCTGGCCGACGCGGCGCTGAAGACTGCGCGGCTCGGCAGCCCGGCACCGTTGCCGGCGATGCGCGCCGCCGCCGCAGTGGCCGAATCGGGAGGTGGACATTGAAGCCGGACACAGTCGATCCGGGTCGGCGGCGCCTGCTCGCCGGTGCCGGCGTCGTCGCCGCCGCCTCGGCAGTCGGCCGCGGTGCGCTGGCGGGGCTGCCGGAGCCGGTGATACAGGATTCGGCCGACACCAGCCCGCCCCTGGTGCCGTCGACCGGGCGTTCCTACGACCCGGTGGTGACCTTGAACGGCTGGACCGCACCGTGGCGGATGAAGGATGGCGTCAAGGAGTTCCACCTCGTCGCCGAACCTGTCGAGCGCGAGATCGCGCCTGGGATGATCGCCCGCCTGTGGGGTTACAACGGCCAGTCACCGGGACCGACGATCGAAGTGGTCGAAGGCGATCGCCTGCGCATCTTCGTCACCAACCGCCTGCCCGAGCACACCACCATCCACTGGCACGGCCAGCGTCTGCCGAACGGCATGGACGGGGTCGGCGGCCTGACCCAGCCCCACATTCCGCCGGGCAGGACCTTCGTCTACGAGTTCGTCGCCCGCCGGCCCGGCACCTTCATGTATCACCCCCACGCCGACGAGATGACGCAGATGGCGATGGGCATGATGGGCTTCTGGGTGACCCATCCTCGCACCCGCCACCCTCTGATCCGACACGTCGATCGTGACTTCTGCATCCTGATGAACGCCTACGACGTCGAGCCCGGCAGCGCGGTCCCGAACACCAACACGATGCTCGACTTCAACCTGTGGACCTGGAACAGCCGCGCCTTCCCGGGCATCGATTCGCTCAATGTGCGGCACAACGACCGGGTTCGCGTGCGCATCGGCAACCTGACGATGACCAACCACCCGATCCACATCCACGGCCACGAGTTCGAGGTCACCGGCACCGACGGCGGGCCGACCCCGAAAGGGTCCCGCTGGCCGGAGGTCACGGTGGATGTCGCGGTCGGTCAGATGCGCCAGATCGAATTCGTTGCCGACGAGCTGGGCGACTGGGCGATGCACTGCCACAAGTCCCACCATACGATGAACGCGATGGGGCACGACGTGCCCAACATGATCGGCATCGATCATCGCGGTCTGATCGCCAAGATCCAGGCACTGGTTCCGGAGTACATGCTGATGGGTGAACGCGGCATGGCCGACATGGGCGCGATGGAAATGCCGCTGCCGGACAACACACTGCCGATGATGACCGGTCTGGGTCCGTTCGGCCCGGTCGAGATGGGCGGCATGTTCACGGTGCTCAAGGTCAGGCGCGAGCAGGCGCCGGGCGACTACCGGGCGCCGCCCGACTACCAGCATCCGCTGGGCACGGTGTCGTCGCCATGGCGCGGACAGACGCCCGAGCCGTCGCGCCACGGTTCCGGCGGCGCCGGCGCGATGCCGCCCGGCGGCGACGGCAGCGGCATCGAGCTCGTTGCCCGGGCGGGCAGAAAGCGGGCCCGCTGAGACACCCATGCAGGTCATCGACACGTTCATAAGGAGGTCTCTTCAATGAAGCGATTGAGCGCGATTGCGGCCCTGTCGTTGCTCGTGGTGTCCGCGGTGGTCTCCGCCCACGGCGGCGCCACCCACGGCGAGGCCGCGGCTGCGGTGGTCAAGGA
>JAGRFY010000013.1 GCA_020445765.1 Rhodocyclaceae bacterium
GCGAGAAATCCCGCGACGCGCTCGACGCGGTTCCGGTGGAAGTCAAGGTCGCCGGCCGCATCATGCTCAAGCGGGTGATGGGCAAGGCAGCGTTCCTGACCGTGCAGGACCTGTCCGGCCGGATCCAGCTCTACGTCTCGAACAACGACGCTGGCGCCGACGCGCTGGACGCCGTCAAGCACTGGGACCTCGGTGACATCGTCGGCGCGGTCGGCACGCTGTTCAAGACGCGCACCGGCGAACTGACGGTCAATTGCACGTCGATCCGACTGCTGACCAAGAGCCTGCGCCCGCTGCCCGAGAAGTTTCACGGCCTGAGCGATCAGGAGACCCGCTATCGACAGCGCTATCTCGATCTGATCATGAACGAGGAGTCGCGCTTCACCTTCGTCGCCCGCAGCCGGCTGGTGCAGTCGATCCGCAACTACATGGTCGGACACGGCTTCCTCGAGGTCGAGACGCCGATGATGCACCCGATCCCCGGCGGCGCCGCGGCCAAGCCGTTCGCCACCCACCACAATGCGCTCGACATGGAGCTGTACCTGCGCATCGCGCCGGAGCTCTACCTCAAGCGACTCGTGGTCGGCGGTTTCGAGAAGGTGTTCGAGGTCAATCGAAATTTCCGCAACGAAGGGCTCAGCCCGCGGCACAATCCCGAATTCACGATGATGGAGTTCTACGAGGCGTACGCGGACTACCGCAGCCTGATGAACTTCACCGAAGGCCTGTTGCGGCACGCCGCCCGGGAAGCGCTCGGCACCGAAACCTTCGAATACCAGGGTCGGACCCTCGACCTGTCGAAGCCGTTCGAGCGGCTGACCATCGTCGACGCGATCCACAAGTACCATCCGGGCTTCAGCACCGAACAGCTCAGCGATGCCGACTGGCTGCGCGACAAGCTCGCGGCGATGGAAGTCGAGATCCGTCCCGGGCAGGGCCTCGGCGCGCTCCAGCTGCTGCTGTTCGAGGAGACCACCGAGGCCGACCTCTGGGAACCGACCTTCATCATCGACTATCCGGCCGAGGTCTCGCCGCTGGCGCGCCGCAGCGACAGCCAGCCGGACGTCGCGGAGCGCTTCGAACTGTTCATCGTCGGGCGCGAGATCGCCAACGGATTTTCCGAGCTGAACGATCCCGAAGACCAGGCCCAGCGCTTCCTCGAGCAGATGAAGGCCAAGGAGGCCGGTGACGAGGAGGCGATGTACTACGACGCCGACTACATCCGCGCCCTCGAATTCGGGCTGCCGCCCACCGGCGGCTGCGGCATCGGCATCGACCGGCTGGTGATGCTGCTGACCGACTGCGCGGCCATTCGCGACGTCATCCTGTTCCCCCAGATGCGGCCGGAATGATCCCGAGAGCCGGGTGATGGGCATTCAGCAGCTGCAGATCGCATACGACGCGCTGGCGGACCGCCTGTTGCTGCGATTGTGCACGACGGCCGGCGAAGAGTATCTGGCCCACCTCACGCGGCGCTTCGTCGCTCAGATCTGGCCCGGGCTGGCGGCGTCGCTGGCGGCTTCGCCACCGGCACCGCAGGCAGCAAGCGGCGACTCCCGCGGCGGCCGCTTCGATCGACCCTACGAGGCCCCGGCCGACGTCGAGCATCCGCTCGGTCCGGTGCCGCTGCTGGTCGCCGAGGCCCGCATGGAACGGGACGACCGCGGTCGCCTGCAACTGCAATTGAAGGAGCGCCGCCAGCGCGCGTTTTCACTGACGCTCAATCCGTCACTGCTGCGGGTCTTCTGCGCCATGCTGCGAGCCGGTGTCGGCGCTGCCGACTGGGGACTGGCGCTGAGCGAAGACGTCAACGCCGATGCCGGATCCGACCCCGCCCAACCACCGACCACGCTGCACTGAGCCGGCCGGCGGGCACGCCGAACGGGACATCGATCGTGTATGAGGTGATCACGCCGGCCGAAGTGGCCTTCGACGCCGACGGCACGCCCTACTCGGCCCGGTTCGGCGACGTCTACCATTCGACCCACGGCGCGCTCGGCCAGGCCGCGCATGTCTTTCTCGGCGGCAATGGACTTCCCGGACGCTGGCGCCATCGACCGCGCTTCACGGTGCTGGAGACCGGATTCGGCATCGGCATCAACTTCCTGGCCTGCTGGGCGGCATGGCGTGCCGATCCCTTGCGAAGCGAGCGCCTGCACTTCGTGTCGGTCGAGCGCCATCCTTTCGTCGCCGCCGACCTCGCCCGCCTGCATGCCCGCTTTCCCGAGTTCGACGCGCTGTCCGGCGCCTTGTGTCGGCGGTGGCCGCCGGCGCTGCCCGGAACCCATCGACTGCAGCTGGAAGACGGGCGAGTCACCCTGACGCTGCTGTTCGGCGAGGCCACCGCCGCGCTGGCGCGGCTCGACTGTGCGGCCGATGCCCTGTTCCTCGACGGCTTTTCGCCGGCCCGCAATCCCGACATGTGGTCACCGCGGGTCTGTCACCTGCTCGCCCGCCTATGCGCGCCCGGCGCGACCCTGGCGACCTGGTCGGTGGCCGCATCGGTTCGCAGCGCCCTGTCGCACGCCGGTTTCGAGCTTCGCCGCGCCCCCGGATTTGCCGCCAAGCGCGACATGCTGGTCGGGCAGCGAGTCGATCGCGGTCGCCGCAGCAACGAAATCGCCGCGCCGGCGACGCCCGGCGAAGCGATCGTCGTCGGTGCCGGACTGGCCGGCAGCGCGATCGCGGAACGGCTCGCAGAACGCGGCTGGCAGGTGTCGCTGATCGAGCGCAGCGACGGACCCGGACGCGGCGCTTCGGGCAATCTGGCGGGCGTGCTGCGGCCATTGCCGAGCCTTGATGACAATCGCCTGTCGCGCTTGACGCGGGCCGGCACGCTGTACGGGCTGCACCACCTCGCCCGCCTCGCCGAGCGCGGCCATGGGCCGCGATGGGCCGATTGCGGCGTGTTGCACCTGGCCCGCGACGGCGAACACGAGCGCAGGCAGCGCGAGTTGGTCGAGCGCCACTTGCCGCCGTCGGACTACCTGCGTTTCGTCGACCGCGCGGAAGCCACCGACATCGCCGGCTGGCCGGTCGCCCGCGGCGGCTGGTGGTTTCCTCGTGCCGGCTGGGTGATGCCGCCGTCGCTGTGCGCCGCCAACCTGGACGCCGCCGGCGCCGCCGTGCGCCGGCATTTCGGCCGGCCGCTGGCGCAGCTCTCGCGTGCCGGCGGCCGCTGGCAGGCACGGGATGCGACCGGCCACACGATCGCCGCGGCCGACCTCGTGGTGCTCGCCAACGGCATCCAGCTGCGCGAACTGGCGCAAGCCAGTGCCCTGCCGCTGCGCTCCGCCCGCGGACAGGTCACCCACCTGCCCGCCGACGGCGGGTCGCCGCCCCGGGTCGTGGTGTGCGGCTTCGGCTACGTCAGCCCACCGGTGGACGGCGTGCGCAGCGTCGGCGCGAGCTTCCAGGTGGAGGACCACGACGATGCATTGCGCCTGTCGGACCAGCAGGACAACCTCGGCCGGCTCGATTTCATGTTGCCCGGCTTTCAGGCAGGACTCGACGAGCCGGCGCTCGCCGGCCGGGTCGGGTTCCGGCCGGCGTCACCCGATCGCTTGCCGATGATCGGCGCGTTGCCGATCGCCGACCGCCCGGTCGAAGATCCGACCTGCAATCCGATCGAACGCCATCCGGGCCTGTTCGCGATTTCCGGCTTCGGCGCCCGAGGCCTGGTATGGTCGGCGATCGCCGCCGAACTGCTGGCGAGCCGGCTCTCCGGCGAGCCACTGCCGCTCGAGCGCGACATCGTCGAAGCACTCGATCCCGCACGCTTTCTGACGAGACCTTCGCGCCCACGCGCCAGTAAGCGTTCGTAAGCAGAATCGGCTGATTTGTAAGCATTTCCCGAAGTTCGACCCGTACCCGACGCCGCCACGCTAGATTTTCCGGAACCGCTATCGAACGGAGAATCCAGCGATGCAGAACAAACAGAAAAGCCACCGATTGCATCCGATGGCCTGGCTCGCCGCCCTGTCGGTCACCGCCTTCAGTGCCGTCGGCATCGGCGCAATCACCGGTCTGATTCCGTCGGCCGACAGCCACCAGGAGATTCGCACCGAGAGTCGCATGGTCGCCGCCGAGGCTTCGACCGCCCAGGACAGCGAGCGCTCGCCAGCGCCGCCACAGCTCGAGCAGCCGGCGCCGGTAGCCAGTGCATGCCCGTCCTGCGGGGTCGTCGAATCGGTGACGACGGTGCAATTGAAAGGTGACGGCAGCGGCGCCGGTGCGATCGCCGGCGGCGTCGTCGGCGGCGTCATCGGCAATCGCGTCGGCAAGGGGCTCGGGCGCGATCTGGCGACGATCGGCGGTGCCGTGCTCGGTGGATTCGCCGGCAACCAGATCGAGCGCAAGGTCAAGGCCACGACCGCCTACGACGTTGCCGTCCGGCTCGATGACGGCCAGCGGCGCGTCGTCCGTGTCCGCGAGCTGCCGACCTGGCGCCCGGGCGACCGCGTCGCGCTGCGCGGTGGCGCCCTGGCCGCGATCGACGAGGGCTGAGGCCGGCACTTTCGGTCGACACACACCGCGACAGGGCGGTGGCCGATCCGGGCTAGAATTCGAGCACTTCCAACGCGGGTAGAAACATGCACACGTCTGCGCTCATCAAGCGCCGGCCAATCCGGCTGCTGGCCCTCGCCACCGTCATCGTCCTGCCCGCAACGGCCCCGGCCGCCGGCCCGGCCGCAGCCGATTCGCCATGGTCCGCGGCGTACCAGGCGGCCCAGGCGAGCTGTCCGCGCAACGCACCCTTGCCACGCAGATTGGTCGATGCGGCAGCCTGCGGCGACCTCGCGCGAGTGCGCGACCGGATCGAGGCCGGCGCCGACCTCGGAGCGGTCGATAGCCGGCCGGCCTACGCCGGGCGCACTGCGCTGCATTATGCGGCCCAGCGTGGCGACGAGCCGATGCTGGCCCTGCTGCTCGATGCCGGCGCGAATCCCAACGCACGGGACGCCCGCGGCGATACCGCGCTTCACCTGTTGGCGAACCGGGCGGCCAGTGGCACGACCCTCGCGATGATGCGGCAGATGCTGGCCTACGGCGCCGACGCCCAGCTCACCAACGAATTCGGTCGCACGGCGCTCGGCGAAATGGCCGCGGCAGCCCGTAGCGTCAGTCCCATTCGCAGCGACCGCGAGCCACTCGAGCAAATGCTGGCCCAGGCGGAGGCCACCGGACCGGTGACCACGGCCGAACCAAGCCCGCCGCGCGGCGCTCGGATGCATGCTCGCCCGGCCACCGCAGCCGACGCGGTCGCCGCTCACGAGGCCACCGACCTGGCGCCGGCGTCGCCTGCCGCGGTCGGACCGACCCCATCGACACCGACAACGGTTCCCGAAGCGCCTGCCGGAGAAGGAATGGCGGCAGACTCGACCCCAGGCACAGATCAAATTCCGCCGGCCGCTGCCGGGGCCGAGCAGACACCGGCGGGCGGGCAGTCTGCCGGCGAGGCCGAGCCCTTGCCGACACCGGCGCCGGAAACGCCGACCGCAACGACGACTGCTGCGCCGAAGTGGGAAGCCGAGCCCGCGCCGGCAACCGTCGAGCAAGGCACCGACGGGACCGCGGTGGCCATCGCACCGGCGACGGCGAATGCCGGCGGCAGCGGCTCGCCGACCGGATCGACACTGACGTGGCAGCCGACGGCCGGTCCGGCTGTCGGCGATGGGGCAGATGCCGGAGCGAATCGGGCGCAGCCCGCCAACCCGGAACCCGCACCCGCGGCGGGGGCCGACACAAGCGACGTCGCCAGCCCGCCAGCGGAGGCCAAGGCCGAAACGGCGGCAGACACGCCCGCCCTGGTCACGCCCGCGACGGCGGCGACCGATGCCGCGCAAGCGGTCAATGCCGAAGCGCCCGCTACCGGCTCGCCGGCCGACGAAGCCGCCATGGCCGACCAGCCGGCGCCGGCGCTCGCCGAGCAAGAGGTCCAGGCGGCCCTCGAGCGCTGGGCCACGGACTGGTCGTCAGGCGATGTCGACGCCTACCTCGCCCACTACGCGCGCGACTTCGCACCCGCCGACGGCAACACCATCGAGGCCTGGCGCGAGCAAAGTCGTGCGCGGGTCGGCCGACCCGAGGCGATTCAGGTCGGGTTGAGCGAGATCGGTATCCAGGTGGACGGTAATCGCGCGGTCGCGCGCTTCGTTCAGGATTATCAGAGCGCGAGTCACAGGGTGCTCAATCGCAAGCGCGTCGAACTGGTGCGCGAGGGCGAACACTGGCGCATCGTCGGCGAACACGTCGAACACTAGCCGGCTCGACGCCGTGCACGGCGGAACGCCAGCGCCGCCGGTGGTGCTGGTGCATGGCCTGTGGATGCACGGCATCGCCATGGCATGGCTCGCCGCCCGACTGCGGCGCCGGGGCTTTCGCACGCTGTCGCCGAGCTATGCCACCGTGCGTCGCGGGCTCGATGACAATGCCGACCGGCTGGCGGAAGCGCTCGCGACGTTCCAGCAGGGACGCACGGCGCATCTGGTCGGCCACAGCATGGGCGGACTGCTGATCTTGCGGATGCTCGAGCGCCACCCCGAACTTCCGGTCGGCCGCATCGTACTGCTCGGCTCGCCGGTGCGCGGCTCCAGTCTCGCCCGCATTCTGGCGCGCAATGTCGTGCTGCGCCGGATCATCGGCCGTTCGCTCGCGGACTGGCAGCGCGCGCCGCGGCCGCGGGCACCGCCGAACCGTTCGATCGCCGTCATCGCCGGCAGCAGCGGCCTGGGGACCGCCCGTTGCTTCCGTGACGTACCACGGCCCAACGACGGCGTGGTGGCCGTTTGTGAAACCTGCTTCGACGACCTGCCACCACCACTGGTACTGCCGGTCAACCACTCGCAGATGCTGGTCTCACGCTCAGTCGCCGATCGCGTTGCCGGCTTCCTCGCCGGCGGACGGCTGTGACCGGCCCGCAGCGCGGGGGAAGCGAAGCCGCACGGTCAGCCCGCGGCCTGCCTTGCCGTCACCGAATTCTGGCACGCTGTGGTGGAGCGAGGCGATCCGTCTGACGATCGACAGGCCCAGGCCGCTGCCGCCGCCGGTGGGCTCACCCCGCCAGAACCGTTCGCCGAGTCGCGCCCGATCCTGCGCCGGCACCCCTGGCCCCTGATCGGTCACCGACAGTTCGACCCGTCCATCGGCGGCCGCGCCGACCTGGACATGCACGACACCGCCGGCCGGCGAGTGCCGCGCTGCATTGTCCAGCAGGTTGCGCACCAGCACCTGCAGCCAGGTACGCTCGCCGCGGATCGGCTGGGCATCGCTCGACTCGAGCTCGAACTCGACGTCCCGCGTGGCGGGCTCGGCGGCGACCTCGGCAATCACCGAACGCGCGATGATCGCCAGATCGACGATCGGCCAGTCCCGTTCGAGCAGGCTGTCGGCACGCGCCAGGGTCAATAGCTGCTCGACCAGTCGCGCGCTGCGTCGCGCGGCGGACAGCACGGCCGACAGCGCCCGCCGGCGTTCGTCGTCGTCGGCGGCCGCCAGCGCGACCTCGGCCTGGGCACACAGCGCGGCGATCGGCGTGCGCAACTCGTGGGCGGCATCGCCGGTGAAGCGCTGTTCCATCACCAGCGCTTCGTCGACCCTGGCCAGCAACTCGTTCAATCGCGTGACCAGCGGCGCCACTTCGCGCGGCACCGGCACCCCGGCGACCGGATCGAGGCGCCCGGGGGTGCGGGCCGCAATCTCGTTGGCGACCACCGCGAGCGGCCGCATGGCACGGCCGATGACCAGCCACAGTCCGAGGGCCAGCAGCGGCAGGGTCCATACCAGGGGCATCAACAGCCCGAGCGCCAGCTCCTCGACCATGTCACGGCGGGCATCGATCCGCTCGCCGACCTGAACCAGCAGTTCGTGCCGCACGTTCCAGCCCGAATAGACGCGCCATGCGACGCCATCGACGATGCTGTCGCTGAACCCTTCCTCACGCTCGGCGAGGCGTCGGTTCGGCGCATTCTCCGAATGCACCAGCAGGACGCGGCCGCGCTCCCACAACTGGAACGCCACCTTGCGCGCGTAGCGGTGGGTCCGCGGTGCGTGCAATTCGTCGTCGAATTCCTCCGGATCGTCGAAGTCCATCGCACTTTGCGCGATCAGCATCGAAGCCGCCTGGGCGAGATGCCCGTCGAATACTTCGGCGGCTTCGTGCTCGGCCTCCCGCCATGTGAACCAGGCTGCCAGCAGCCATAGCCCTGCGACCACGATCACGACCAGGGCGGTGGTGCGACTGCGGATCGACGGCGCGTTCAAACCGTCTCCCGCGGCATCAGGTAGCCGACGCCGCGCACGGTGCGCACGACGTCGCGACCGAACTTGCGTCGCAGGTGATGGATATAGACCTCGATGGTGTTGCTGCCGGTATCGTCGTCCCAGCCGTAGAGCTGTTCCTCCAGTTGCTGGCGCGACAACACGCGGCCACTGTTCTGCATGAATACCTGCAGCAGCGAAAACTCCTTCGCCGACAGCGTCACCGGCTGGCCATCGAGGCTGACCCGGTGCGAGGCCGGGTCGAGTTCGATCGCCCCGTGGACGAGACTCGGCTGCGAGCTGCCGCCCGATCGCCGGACCAGGGCGCGCAGCCGGGCGGCCAGTTCGGCCATTTCGAAGGGTTTGACGAGATAGTCGTCGGCGCCGCTGTCGAGCCCGCCGATGCGATCTTCCAAAGTGTCGCGAGCCGTCAGGATGAGCACCGGCAACTGCCTGCCTTCCGCCCGGAGACGTCGCAGCACCTCGAGCCCGGAGCGTCGCGGCAGGCCGATATCGAGCACGACGGCGACATAGTCGGTGGTTGCGAGCGCGTGCTCGGCGCCGATGCCGTCGCTGATCCAGTCCGGCACGAAGCCGGCCTGGCGCAGTCCGACCTGCAACGCGTCGCCGAGCAGCGGGTCATCCTCGACCACCAGTATTCTCATCGGCGATGAACTCCCGTCCGAGCGCCTGCGTCAGTCGTCGTCATGGTCCTGATGGCGCTCACCGACCACTGCCGTCGCCTGCGGCAGCCAGTCGGCAGCCATGCCCGATTGCCACACGCCCCAGAAGGCGAATACCGCCAGCAGCAGCAGGATTCCGACGACACGATGCGGGCGTGCGATACCGTCGGCCGCGGCGCCCTGCTTCCATCCGGTGACCATCGACCGGGCCAGATTCTCGCGATGGAGCACGCTGCTGACGATGACACCGGCAATGTGGATCACGACCACCGCGAGCATCGCCGACGCCGCGCCCTCGTGCAAGTCCTCGAGCCATTCACCGCCAAGCTCCTGGGACATCGCGATGCCGCTGACGGCCACGGCCAGACCGAGGCCGAGCATCAGGAAGATCGCAAGCGCGCCCGCCGGATTGTGGCCGAGATGGTGCTCCGGATTGCCGGTGAGCAAGGAACGAAGGTAGCGCACCAGCGCAGCCGGCGAGAACAGGAAGCTCGAGAAGCGCGCGTAGCGGCTGCCGAGAACCCCCCACAGCAGACGGAACAGCAACAGTCCGGCGAAGGTATAGCCCAGCATCAGATGCAGGTCGATCAGCCGTTCGCTGTCCGAGGTAAGCCAAGCCAGCGCGAACGATGCCGCGAAGCTCCAATGAAAGACGCGGGTCGGCAGGTCCCAGACTCGGGTCCTTGCCGCCGCCGGACGGTCGACGCCGGCAACCCCGGCGTCTTGTTGATCGATACTCGCATGCATGTCGTTCTCCTCGATGACTGTTTCGCCGGCCCCGCGTCACGGGATCCGTATTTCGTCTTCGCCATAGCGGCCCCGCGCGGCGCCGAGATGACAGGCGCCGCAATTGGACGGGCTACGCACCGCCTCGCTGTCGAATACGCCCCGGTACAGGCCGTCTTCGCCGGGCCGATGCGCGTGGCGGAACCAGTCCGTCTCGGTGATCCGCAACAGCGGCTGCCCCTCGGAATCGTCGGTGGCGTACACGCCGGCTTGGGCCTGCAGGTAGGCGTTGATCTCGGCAGCGAGTGCGGTATCCAGGCTGGCATCGACGCCGAAATGTCGACCCAGCTGTCCGACCACCGCCGTCCACGAATCACGCGACAGCAACTCGGGCGGATAGGCCACGTGACAGGCGCCGCATTCCTCGACATAGGTCGGATCGAGCGCCGCGGCCCGGCCGCGTTCGTCATCGTCTCGTTGGCCGCCGCCCGAAGCCATGGCGGATGCCACGGCGGCCAGGGACAGCGCCAGAAGGGCTGTTGCAGCTTTCATTGTCCATCTCCGGTCGAAGGTGCGGCGGCGATCAGCCAGGCGACCACGTCGGCCTTCTCCGCAGCGCTGCATTCGCGGCCGAGCACGTCCCTGCAATTGCGTCGAAACCACTTGCTGACCTGTCGGGCACTGCGCAGGCGCTCAGCGTTGATGCCGGGAGCCATCGGATCGATGGACTTGCCCGTGACCTCATGCCGCCCGCTGACTGCGGGGTCCTTGGTATGACAGGTCGAGCAGCTCCAGTCACGACCGTGCCGGCTCTCGAACCAGTTGCGGCCGCGCTCGGCGGACGCGCTGAAGGCGGCATCGGCGCCGCGTGCCTCGGCCTCGAAGCGCTGCAGGAAATCGGCCGGTCGCTCGGCCCAGGCGGGCGCGGCGACCATGGCCGCGACCACCACCACGCATGCTCGTATCGTTTCCATGAATCCTCCTGGCTGATCGTCCAGACTTGTCAGCCAGCGTAGGCGTGGAAACTTAAACCGCGATTAATTGCCAGGGGCACGGCCCGGCGGCCGCAACTCAGCCGCGTTGCGCGTCGAGCTCGCCCATGATCCTGGCGGCAATCTGCTCCAGCCGGTCCGAATCGCCCTTCTCGCGGGCATGCGCCTTCAACTTGAGGCCCGGGAAGCGGGGAATGATGTGGAAATGGACGTGGGGCACGGTCTGCCCGGCCGCCTCGCCGTTGAACTGGGAGATCAGCAGCCCCGGCGCGCCGACCGCACGCCGCACGGCCGCCGCCACGCGCTTCGTCGTCAGGATGCAGGCCGACGCTGCCTCGGGCGAGAGGTCGAGCAGGGTCACCGCCGGCTCCTTCGGCAACACCAGGGTATGACCATCCGACTGCGGCATGATGTCGAGAAAGGCCAGCGTCGCCGGATCCTCGTATACCTTGATGCACGGCAGCTCGCCCCGGAGAATCCGTGCGAACACGTTATTGCGATCATATGCCATCGACTCCCCCCTGATACGCGGCGTCGCACCTGCCGCTGCTACTTCGACATCGCCTTGCTCATTGCGGCCTTGCTCATGCGTTCGCACGGATCGGGTCGCACGAATTGCGGCGTGAACCAGACCAGATCGAACAAGCCATCACGCACCGCCGGATAGTCACGCGGCGAGTAGGCGCCTTCCCGTACCTCGACCAGACCGACACTCAGGACATGGGCCTCGGGCGCCAGTCGTTCGAGATAGACCGGAACCGCAAGATCGCGTCGCGCATGACCTGCACCGAGAATGACCACCGCCCCGCTGTCGAGATGGGGCGCGATGCGCTCGGCCATGATCGCGTCGCGCGAACGCTGGGCCGTGACGATCATCTTCAATACCCGTGGCGACACCTCGCCGCAATGACCGACCCGAATGAGTTCCTCGAGCACTTTCTGCCTTTCCGGCGTCCATGGCTGCTCGACGACGTCGCGACCGGCGCCATCGGGCATGCCCCCGAAGCCCTCGCGCGCCACCTCCCGGGCCCCACCTCGCGAAAGGTTGATCGCCACCACCGGCAGGCGCCGAGTCACCGCTTCCCGCACCAGCGGCTCGTACAGTGGCCAGCCCCAGCCTTCCCGCGAAAAGTGCCCGGCGTCGGCCAGCGCTTCGGCGTCGACGCCTGGGCGCTGCGACGCTGCGTCGATAGCCGACTGGTGCTCGCTGTCGAACTGCTCCATTGCCAGCACCGGCGTCCGTCGGGACGCGATCGACCTCAGAGCCTTCAGTTGCAGGTGATGATGGACCGGATTGTCGTGGGTCTCGCCGAGCAGTACCGCATCGCTTTGCGCCATGCGCGACAGCGCGTCGGCGGGCGACAATTCGCGTCCCGCATCGACGTCCACCACGTGCCCGACCAACGGGTGATCGTGCAGCACCAGACCGTGCCGCGCACACCCGAGCAGGCCAGCCGCCGCGACACAGGCCAGCATCGCGACGAAATGCCGGCAGTTCCGCCTGGATCGGACGGGTTCGTTTGGTACGGGTACCTGCATGGGCGACAGTCTAGCCCGGATTGACTGTACGCTGACGACGGCTTGCGGCGCGGCGCCGCCGTCTTGCAGATCCGGCCGCGACCGCAGCTTTACCTCGCAGGACCATGTCGTTATGCTCGATGAATCGAGCCGCCACCGGCGACGTCACCGCCCGACGTGACCCGTTGCTCGGACTGGCGCCCCACCTGCACGGATGAACCGCATGCCCAGTCGCCACCTGATCGCAACCTTGACCACGGCGCTCATCGTCGCCGCTTGCGCCCCCCTCGGCGGCCCACGACTTGAAGCCCGGATCGAAACCGAGGCCAGCGCCGGCCCGCTGGCCTTCGCGCAGGCCCGAGCCCTGTTCGACAACGATGCCGCCTTTGCCGCCAAGCTGAAGGCAATCGAGGGGGCCACGGAAAGCGTCGATCTGGCCTATTACATCTTTGCCGACGACTACTCCTCTGCGCGCATGAGCCAGGCGCTGATCGAAGCCGCCCGCCGAGGCGTGCGCGTGCGAATCCTGGTCGACTATTTCTCCGCCTACCCGGATCTCGACCGCTTCTCCTGGCTGGAACGCGAGGGCGGCAGCAGGCTCGAGGTGCGCCTGTACAATCGCCCGACGCTCGAAATCGTCCGTGATGCCGCCTATCTGACCACCAGTTGCGCCGACGTCGGGGCACCCGGTACGCTTTGCGACGACGCCAAGCGCGATGCGATCACGGCCCATTTCGCGGTAGACGCCGGCTCAGGCCGCAACACCACCAATCGTAGTTATGCCGGATCCAGCCTGTTCCTTTCGGGACTGTACGGCAAGCACGCCAAACTGATGGCCTATGCCATCGCGCGTGGTCAGGCGATCGACACCGAGGCACTGACACAGCCGGGGGCTGCGACCGACCCCGATCGGATCGATCAATTGAAGCGGCTCGGCAAGGTGTACTTCAAGGCGCGCTACCTCGGTGGCACCCAGGCGATTCACGCGCGCCTGCAACTGGCCTTTGCCCGCCTCGCCTTCGCCGAGCAGATCAATCCGGTGTTCGAAGCCGTTTCCAGCTACCTGCCCCTCGAACGGCAGAACAATGCGCTCGCCCGCCGCGACTGGGACTACCTCACGGAATTTCTCCATCACAAGTTCCTGCTGGCCGACCAGCGCACGCTGGTGCTCGGTGGCCGCAATGTCGAAGACTCCTACCATATGCGGCCCAATCCGCTGGCCAGCAAGTACATCTTCATGGATACCGATCTCGCGATCGATCTCGATCGGGCCGCCCCGAGGCTCGCGGCCAGTTTCGATCGGCTGTGGTCGCTCGACTCGGTGGCAACGCTCGACGAGGTGCGCAGTCATGCAGCGAACGAACTGCTGGCCAATTTCGACGTCCTCGACGACGCCCAGGCCGCATGCGACCAGGGGCGCGACGTCGCCTGCATCGACCGTCATCTCGACGCGCACATGCTGGCGCTGGACGAGCGCATGGCACGAATCGCAATCGCACATCAGGATCGCCTCGAGACTTACCGCAGCCGATACCAGCCTGCAGCCGACACCGAAGCACTGCCACTCGACACCACTGCGAGCATCCATTATTTCGAGAATCTGCCAGAGGTCGGCGGGCAACGAAGCTACGGCGCCCGCCACGGCGAGGAGGCTGAAGCCGGAAAACATATCCAGTCGATATGGCGCGGTGCCCTCGCTCGCGCCTGCGCGCCCGACACCGGCGCCAGTGCGGGCGAGCGCGGCGTGGTCTTTCATAACGCCTATCTGTTCCTGCCGTCCAACCTGCTGCAGGACCTCGCCGCAATGCTCGACGGCAGCCGGCCCTGCAAGGACGTGGGCATCACGCTGCTGACGAACTCACTCGAAACCACTGATCTCAATGTCGTCAATCTGCTCGCAGTTTGGCAACTGAAGGCGCTCGCTGACCATCTCGCCGAGACCGGCCCCGCTCCCGACGCGGCCAGACTGCGCTACCTCGAGTACCTGCCGACAGCCGGCGCGCGACTCTCCCTCCATTCGAAGGTCATGGTATTCGGCGACGACGTGTTTATCGGCTCGGCCAACGCCGACGTTCGAAGCCTGATGATGGACAGCAACAACGGTGTGCTCGTCCGGGAAGCACCACGCTTCGCCGCCGCCTATCGCGAACGACTCGCGAAGATTGCCGCCGACCCCCAGCGGGTTGCCGACCGAACCCGCCGACTTGGCCGCGACCAGGCGGAACTGGCCCTCGATCTGGACCGGATGGTCGATCGGCTGCTGGCCCGCTATGCCGGCGAGGACCGCCTCGACGACGAACAGAAGAGCGAGTTGAAGCGGCGGATCGTCGCAACCACCGAGCGGGTCTATGAACTCTCACGTGCGATCATGCGCGGCGACGATGATGCCGCCGACCGGTTCAATGCGCTGTTCAAGGCGATCTAGGCAAACGGGGAGCAAGCCTGGCTCGGTTCGGCGACGGCCCGGGCGACAGGCTCGGACGGCGCATGCAGGATCGCCGGGACCGACTTGCAGCATCAGCGCAGACTGCCATCCCGCCCCGCTGCATCTCGTCTGATCCGCCGGCAGGGCTGGCAGCACGCGCAGGAGAGCGCACTAAACTCGAAGGGCATCGCCGCCGTAAGAGGTTGACACTGCGCGCCCCGGCCCTGCCCGTCGGATTCGGGGCGCAAGCCTCGCCCACATTTCCCGGGGGGAACATCATGCGGCTGGCCGATCGACTCCGAACCCTCATCGCCGGCGCTGCCCTGTGCATTGCCGCCGGATCCGCCCACGCCATAGACGGCGTCACCGACGATCGCATCGTGCTCGGCCAGTCGGCCGCATTCAGCGGGCCCGCGCAGGCCCTCGGCAAGGAGATGCTGCAGGGGGCCAAGGTCTATTTCGATGGGGTCAATGCCCGCGGCGGCATCCACGGGCGACGCATCGAGATCGCCTCCCTCGATGACGGCTATGAGCCCGATCGGGCAGCGGCAAACACCCGCGAACTGATCGACCAGCGCAAGGTATTCGCCCTGTTCGGCTACGTCGGCACGCCGACGAGCCTCGCCGCGATGCCGATCTTCACGGCGGCCAAGGTGCCCTTCGTCGGTGCCTTCACCGGCGCCGAAGCGTTGCGCACGCCGCTCAATCCGCAGATCGTCAACGTCCGTGCCAGCTACTTCGACGAGACCGAAAGGATCGTCGAACATCTGGTCACCACCGGCGTCACCCGCATCGCGGTGTTCCACCAGAACGATTCCTACGGCAAGGCCGGCCTGACCGGCGTCGAACGCGCACTGAAGAAGCGCGGCCTGACGCCGATCGCCACCGCGACGGTGGAACGAAACTCGGTCGATGTCGCCGCCGCGGTAGCAACCCTGTCCGCGGCGATGCCGGACGCCGTGGTTCAGATCAGCGCCTACGCCTCCTGCGCCGCGCTGATCAAGGAAATGCGCAAGGCCGGAAGCATCGCCATGTTCTACAACGTCTCCTTCGTCGGCAGCAGCGCGCTGGCCCAGGCCCTCGGCAGCGAAGCGCGCGGCGTCGTGATCTCGCAGGTCGTGCCGCTACCGTGGAGCGGGATCGACCCGATCGTCCGCGAATATCAGGGCCAGATGCAGGCAGCCGGGGTCGCCGAGTTTTCGTTTACCAGCCTGGAGGGCTTCATCGCCGCCAAGGTGATGGCCGAGGGGCTGCAACGGGCGGGCCGCAATCTGACCCGCGCGCGTCTGGTCGAGGCCTTCGAGACGATGGGACGCTTCGACCTCGGCGGCTTCCAGGTCAGCTTTTCGCCGGAAGACCACAACGGCTCGGAATTCGTCGATCTCACGATCATTTCCCGCGACGGCCGCTTCATCCACTGACGCGACCCGTTCGCAGCTTCGACACACCACCGCTTCAATCGGCCCGATCGCGCCAACGGAGAATGGCGCGCAGCGATTCACCATAGCTGTGCTTGCGCTGGGCCTCGCAATACCGGTGTTCGGCACCGGCCGGACACGCCAGCCGTGCGACACAGTCCGCCGCGCAGGGGGAATCCGGCAACACCCGATGGGCAACGCAGCGCGCCAGGTCGAGGCCGGCGCCAACGGCATCGGCCGGACACGCCGCGACACAGGGCCGGGCCGCACAACGCTCGCAGGCCGAGCTGCCGGCTGCGCTGACGTCGTCGACCCAGTCGGTGTCGGTCAGCATGACCACGCGATAGCCGAACCAGCTACCCCATTCCGGATGCATGCCGAGCATCAGCGGGCTCGCATGGTGCCATCCTGCCAGCCGGCCGAGCGCCTGCAGGTCGATGCCGGATTGTTGCGCCGGGTAGAGCAGCAGCGAGCGCACCAAGGGCGCCTGCGAGGCCAGCCAGTCCGACACTGCCTGCACGCTGAAGCGGTCGATCGGGTCGTCGCCGGCGATGCCGCGCGCCTCGAGGGTTCGCCACAGGCCGGGACCGCCATTGCCGACGACCACCACCTGCCGCCAATGGCCGCGCTCCACGCCTGCACCCGGATCTGCGCGCCACGCCCGGTCGATCGCCGACAGCGGCAGGACCGCGTGCAGGTTCAGGCCGAGCCGGTCCAATCCGGAGAAATCCGCTCGTCGCCGTCCACCCGCGCCACCGGGATCGGTCGGGGTCGGGGCGGCAGCGAGCGTCATCGAATGGCGGCCGAGCGCGCTCAGGCCCGCGCCTGGGCGCGATTGGACATCGCGATCACGAACAACTGGTCGACCAGCGGCATCTCTCGCAGCGGCACCAGCATGCGGGCACCGGTGCCGTACTCCGCACCCAGACCGATCAGCCGCGCCACCGTCTCGCCACGTGATTCGATCCGCCACTCGCGTGGTGCCTGGCCGCCGAACAGCTTGCGTTCATAGCGGACCTCGCCGTTGCACAGGTATCGTTCCAGCTCCGCCCCCGGCTCGAACAGCATGCGAATCGCGTCGCTGCCACTGCGGTGCAGGGTGACCTTGTCGGCGGTCATGCCGAACATGCGGTGGCACTCGAACTGCCCCTCGACGCATTCGATCGTGCGCAGGACGGTGCCCCGCGCGGTCGGATAGCCGATCCGGCCGACCGTGGCATCGTCCTGGTTGCGCACCAGCAGTTGCATCGGGCGCGTGCCGTGGGCGGCCAGCGCCACCGCATACAGAAAATCGCTGCCGGCCGCCAGCGACGGCACCTGGGCAAGCACTTCGGCCGCATTCAGGCCTTCGGCCCGGTCGCCGTCCCTGCGCCCGCGTTGCCGCAGATGACGCCGCACCAGCAGGATCGTCAGCAACACGGCCGCGAGTGCGACCGCGAACACGATTCTCGCCGATTCGTCGGGCATTCCGATCACTCCGCCAGCGACCCTCCGCCGGCCCGCCCGCTCGGCCGGCCGCGATCGCAACCGACAAAGTTTAGCGGAATGCCATGCCGGTCACTGCGCCCACGTCGCCGACGGCCCGGCAATTTCCGGTCAGAGCACGGCGCCGATGCGCGCCAGCACCCGTTCGCGGCCCATGGCTTCGACCACGGCATCGATCGCCGGCGTCTGCTTGACGCCCAGCAACGCGACCCGCAACGGAATCGCCACCTGTGGCATCTTCAATCCGTGCGCCTTCATCACCGCCTTGATCTCGCCACTGATCGCCTCGCGCTGCCAGTCGATCGTCGCCAGGCGGCGCGACAGGTCGGCCAGTGCAGCACGCGACGCCGCGGTCAGCTGCTCGGCCAGCAATTCGGGAGCCGGCACCGGCGCCACGTAGAACGGTTCGACGCCGTCGGCCAGTTCGACCAGCGTGGCGACGCGCTCCTTGTACAGCGCGATCAGCGCCGCCAATGCCGGCCCATCGGCCGAATCGACGCCCCGCGCGACCAGCCGCTCGGCGACATCGGCCGCCAGCACGGCATCGTTCGTCTGCTTGATGTAGTGCGCATTCAGCCAGTTGAGCTTCTCGGTATTGAATTGCGCGGCCGATGCCGTGATGTGGTCGAGGTCGAACCACGCCGTCAGCTGCTCGCGCGAGAAGATCTCGTCGTCGCCGTGGCTCCAGCCCAGCCGCGCCAGGTAATTGACGACCGCCTCGGGCAGGTAGCCGGCCTCGTGATACTGCATCACGCTGACCGCCCCGTGGCGCTTCGACAGCTTCTGGCCGTCGTCGCCGAGGATCATCGACAGATGCGCGTACTGCGGCACCTCGGCACCCAGTGCCCGCAGGATGTTGATCTGCCGTGGCGTGTTGTTTACGTGATCGTCGCCGCGGATGACATGCGTGATCGCCATGTCGCGGTCATCGACGACGACGCAGAAATTGTAGGTCGGGGTGCCGTCCGGCCGGGCGATGATCAGGTCGTCGAGCTCGGCGTTGGCGAATTCGATGCGCCCCTTGACCAGATCGTCCCATGCCACCACGCCGTCGGCCGGGTTGCGGAAACGGACAACCGGATTCACGCCGGCCGGCGGCTGCGGCAGCGCCTTGCCCGGCTCGGGCCGCCAGCGCCCGTCGTAGCGCGGCTTCTCGCCGCGGGCACGCTGCCCCTCGCGCATCGCGTCGAGTTCCTCGGGCGTGGCGTAGCAATGGTAGGCACTACCACTCGCCAGCAATTCGCCGATCACCGCCTTGTAGCGATCCATGCGCTGCATCTGGTAGAACGGGCCTTCGTCGCAGTCCAGCGCCAGCCAGCGCATGCCGTCGAGAATCGCCTGCACCGCCTCCGGCGTCGAGCGCGCGACATCGGTGTCTTCGATGCGCAGGATGAAGCGGCCGCCGTGGCGACGGGCGAAGGCCCAGCAGAACAACGCGGTACGCGCGCCGCCGATGTGCAGGTAACCGGTCGGGCTGGGGGCGAAACGGGTGCGAACGGGTGTGGGCATCGATCGTGCTCGGTGGCGCTGCGACAAAGCCGGGCATTCTACGCCAACGGGGCCCGTCCGCCCCCGCCCGCCGCCTTGACGCAGCACCGGGCCGCCCCTAAAATCGCCGCTCTTTTGGCTGGGGCGGTTAGCTCAGCGGTAGAGCACTGCCTTCACACGGCAGGGGTCACTGGTTCGATCCCAGTACCGCCCACCAGCGAAAGAGATCCCCCATCCGGGGGCGGTTAGCTCAGCGGTAGAGCACTGCCTTCACACGGCAGGGGTCACTGGTTCGATCCCAGTACCGCCCACCATCCGTTTCGCCCCCCTTCTCTTCCGGCATGCTCGTGGTGCTTCGCCGCGGCGAGGTCCCGCTGCAATCCCGTCGCCCCACGCTGCGGCATAGTCACGACGCTCGATCTACGTGATCTCGCGGCGGACGCCTGCCGCACGGACAGCCGGTCGGCCAGCTCGAGCCGACGAACGTCACCTTATCGGCTGCGAATGACGCGACTTCAGGTCCTCGACCGGCAATACGTCACATTACCAAAGTAATAGACCGAAACGCATTTCACGAAACGCTGATTCGGCACGAATTGGCCGTGCAATATTTCCGTGTGCCAGCGTGGCCGAATATCCATCATTCAATCGTGGCAAGCGGAAAGGATTCGCGCAGAAGACCGGAAGCGACGCCATCCACGTTTAACTGGCAATTTTGATTTCCTTGAGGGCTACAAATGAACTCGATCAAAAACATGGCGACTCGTCTGGTTCGTGAAGAGGACGGCGCGGCGGCATCGGAATATGCAATTCTCGTCGCCTTTATCGCAGTAGCGGTGGCGGCAGCCGTGAAGCTTTTCAACCTGGGTGACATCTTCACGACGCTCGGCACGAAAGTGAAAGGCTTGGTGAGCGGGGCCTGATCCGGCCTGAATGTCGACAGGAAGCCGGCCGGTGGGAATTATTCGGCCGGCTTCTGAGTTTTCGGAGCGACCATGATTCTGACCAGGCTTATTCAGGACGAGACGGGTGCTGCCGCATCGGAATACGCGATCATGGTCGCCATCATTGCACTGGCAATCGCCACGGCCGCTTCGCTCATGGATCTCAGGGCAGCTTACTCGGCGGTCGTCGGCATCGTTGCTTCATTTGTGCAGTAAGTCTCGGAATCGGCGAATCGCCTTCAAGGCGGTCGAAGGCGTGGCCGATGTTTGGGGCTGGACCGTTTCAGACGCGGTGACCGTGACGCAAGGGCCCAGCCAACATGAAATTCCAGTTCCTGTTTTTTCTCCTGCTCGTCGCCTGCGCCTTTGATCTGCGCACCCGCAGAATTCCCAACGCCCTGATCGCCGCTGGATTCGTTGCGGCACTGTCTCTCGGCCTGCACGAGGGCGGTGCCTCCGGTGCGGCCCACAGTCTGGCCGGAATGGCCTGCGGTCTGCTGGTGCTGCTGCCGTTCTTTCCGTTGCGCCTGGTTGGTGCCGGCGACGTCAAACTGATGTCCGTGGTGGGAGGATTCGTCGGTGTCCACGCGCTGATTCCGATCACCATCCATACCTTCATCGCGGGCGGCGTCGTAGCAACGCTGGCGCTCGTGGCGTCCGGTTCCACGTCGCGCGCGATCGACAACCTGCGATCCGTGATGACGTCGATCGCACTCCGCGTCGGAGCGGGCGGCATCGCACTCTCGGATTGTTCGACCACGACCGCCTACCGAGTCCCCTACGCCCTTGCCATCACCCTGGGTGTCGGTACATGGCTCATCGGACTGGAGTAAGACCCCATGCAAGCGATACTTGAATCGTCGGGCGGCGCACCCACTCCGCCCGGCCTGGCGGAGCCGGTCGCCGCGCCGATGCCAGTCGCACCACGTACGATCGCCGATACCGGCACGGATTCCGCGATGCTGTCGGACCTCGCCGCGCGCACCCTGATGCAGCGCGGACGCATCCGACTCGATCACGCTGCCGCCGCCCTGAAGTTGCCGAACAGCGTGACGCAGGAACTGCTCGAAGGCCTGCGGGCGCACCGCGTGGTCCAAGTCGTCGGTCACGGCGGCGTCGGTTCCGAGGTCCAGTACGAACTGACCGACACGGGTCGGGACTTCGGCCGCGAGGCCTTTGCCCGGTGCCAGTATGTCGGACCGGCGCCGGTCAGCCTCGAGGCCTATTGCGACTGGTCACGACGGCGCTCCATTCGTCATCAGCGACTCGACGGGCCGACCGTGCGCAAGGCCTTCGATGGCGTCGTCGTCGATCCCATCGTGCTCGACCAGATGGGCGCGGCGATGAACTCGGGACGGGCGATCCTGCTTTACGGACCGGCCGGTAGCGGCAAGACCTTCCTCGCCGAGCATTTGGCCGGCCTTCTGCCGGGCCAGATCGCGATTCCTTACGCGATCACCGTCGGCGGTGAAATCATCCAGTTGTTCGACCCCTTGATCCACCATCCGATCGAAGCGGCGCGTTCCTGCAGCCTGATCCTGGGCAACGAGGATCGCCGCTGGCAACAATGTCGGCGACCCGTGGTCATTGCCGGTGGCGAATTGACCCTGGAAATGCTCGACCTGCAGTTCGATCACGCGACGCGCTTCTACCAGGCGCCGCCCCACGTCAAGGCGAACGGCGGACTCTTCGTCGTCGATGACCTCGGTCGGCAGCGAATCTCACCGCGAGATCTTCTCAACCGCTGGATCGTTCCGCTGGACCGCAGCCGCGATTATCTGAGCCTGCATACCGGCTTCAAATTCGTTGTCCCATTCGATCTGGCCGCAGTCTTTTCGACCAATCTGCAGCCGGCCCAATTGGCCGACGAAGCTTTCCTGCGGCGATTCGGATACAAGGTGCATCTCGGCCCGATGTCGGCGGAGCAATACAGACGGGTATTCAGGCAGGCTTGCGACGAACTCGAGGTTCAATTCGACAAGGCCGCTTTCGAATGGCTGCTGGTCGAAAGACACCTTGCCCAGGACCGCCCCCTGCTCGCCTGCTATCCGCGTGATCTGATCGCAAGGATTCGCGATTTCGCACTATACGAAAGTCGTATGCCAATCGTGACATGTGACGCATTGGATCGCGCCTGGAATACGTATTTCTGCACGCCGGGACAGGTTCAGCCGAGTGCAATATGAACCCACGATAGATCCATTCGATTCGACTGAGGCAATCCGATGCGAAGCACCCGAACCTTCACCATGATCGCAGTTTCGATGCTTGCCGGCGTCATGGCGATTATTTTCGCCGCGCGCTGGTTGAATCAACAGACCGCGATGGCCACCAACAAGGTCGTAGTCGCCGCACTCGATCTCGACCTCGGACAACAGATCACGTCGGAGCATGTTCGAATCGTGGATTGGCCGAGTGGCTCGATCCCGGAAGGCGCCTATTCGGATCCGGCCGAGTTGCAGGAGCGGGTCACTCGCATCTCCGTATTGCGCGACGAGCCATTGCTCGAATCGAAACTGGCGCCCAAGGGCACGCGAGGCGGGCTGTCTGCCGTGATTTCCGAAGGCAAGCGCGCGATCACCGTGCGGGTAAACGACGTAATCGGCGTAGCCGGCTTCGCCCTGCCCGGAAACTATGTGGATGTCATCGTCAGCACCAAGGATGAATCCAGGTCCAGGGACAGGCAGGACATCTCCAAGATCGTGCTGGAAAAGATTCTCGTGCTCGCCGTCGGTGAAGAATCGACACGGGACGACACCAAGCCCAAGGCGGTCAAGGCCGTCACCCTCGAAGTGACGCCTGAGCAAGCCGAAGCCCTCGATCTGGCGCGCAATGTCGGTCAGCTGGCGCTGGTGTTGCGCAACCAGGTGGATACCACGCCGGTCGCCACCCAGGGCATCACCAAGGAACTGCTGCTGGGCATGGAGCAGCCGGTCCAGCCGGCGCCACTGGTCAAGGTCGTGCACGTGGCACGACGCGCGGCGCCGATCCGCAAGGAATGCGTCGAAGTCTTCAACGGTCGCAGTAGGAGCGAGCAATGTTTCTGAGCAACAAACCCGATGGCGCAGACGCGCCACGGCGAGGCCATCGGATGGCCCCATTGCGCGCTGCCGTCGCGATGGCCCTGGCTGGCGCTCTGATCGCCCCGGCTGCCGCTGCGACCCGCGACCGCGTGCATGTGCCGGAGTGCCCGGGCCAGGTTGCACCGCCGCAGACCCTTTCGCTGTCGGCCGGCAAGTCGAAGTTCCTGAGCCTGGACAGCCGCGTCGCCCGCCTGACCGTGGGCAACGATCAAATCGCCCATGCCAAGCTCGTTTCGCCGACGTCGCTCTACCTGTTCGGCAACGCGATCGGCACCACCAACATGATCCTGCAGGGTCGCAACGGTGATTGCACCGTGCTCGACGTGATGGTGCAACTGGACGCCAGCCCGTTGCGTGCAACGCTGGAAAGCGTGATGCCGGACGAGAAGGGCATCGTCGTCGATACCACCGGCGACAGCATCGTGCTGTCCGGCGTGGTGACGAGCGCGCTGGCCGCGGAACAGGTCGCCTCGCTGGCCGAATCCTATGTCATCCGCACCGCGCGCAATCTCGACGCGATCAGCGCCGAGTCCGGCCAGGGCACCAGCATCGCGATCTCCAGTGGCGAAGAGCGGACACGTGCGCGCAGCCTGATCGTGAATATGATGTCCGTGGCAGCGCCACAGCAGGTGATGCTGGAAGTGACGGTCGCCGAGGTTTCGAAGACCGTGCTCGACCAGTTCGGCCTCAACTTCGCACGTGCCTTCGCGCTCGCCGACGGCAGCGCGATCCGCTTCCTGAACGGCCTTCTGGGCGGCAAGCCGGTCGTCGCCGGCCAGATCGCGGGTACCGTCGGCGCGCGCGTCGGCGGCGGCGTGATCGACTCCGTCACCAACGGCAGCGCGACCTCCGCGTTGACCGCGCCGGCGGGCGACGCCCGCATTGGTGGCGGCACCGTCGAGATCCCGATGATCGCCGGGCAGAACGCCACGACGGTGGGCGTGGATGCACAAAAGCAGGACGGCCTGGTGAAGGTGCTGGCCGAACCCACGGTGATGGCGATCAGCGGCCAGCAGGGCAGCTTCCTCGCAGGCGGCAAGATCTTCATCCCGGTGGTACAGAACAATGGCACCGGTGCAGTCACCTACACCCTCGAGGAGAAGGAATTCGGCGTCAGCCTGAAGTTCCGCCCGACGGTCCTGGGCGATGGCCGCATCAACCTCGAAGTCAATCCGGAAGTCTCGGAACTGAGTTCGACCGGCGTCACGATCACCTCTTCGGCCACCGGTGCAACCACCGTCCTGCCCGCCTTCACCACGCGGAAGGCGGCGACGACGGTACAACTCTACGACGGCCAGAGCTTCGCCATCGGCGGTCTGATGAAGAACAACGTCACCGGCAACGTCAACGCGTTCCCGATCCTCGGCGAATTGCCGGTCATCGGCGCGCTGTTCCGCAGCACCAGCTTCCAGACCGATCGAAGCGAGTTGGTGTTCGTCGTCACGCCACGCCTCGTCAAGCCCCTGCCGCCGAACTACGCCCTGCCCACCGACAAGTACATCGAGCCGAGCCGGGCTGATGTGTTCCTGCGCGGGAAACTCGAGGGCGAAACGATCGAGGCGGATGCGGGTGCGCCAGTGCCGGCGCCAGCCCCTTCCCCCCAATCCGCCCGCGACGGCGGCGGCTTCGAACTGAAATAGGGAGTCCACGATGTCATTCGCAATGCGATTGCTGGCCGCCGCGCTGCTGCTTCCCGCCCTGGGCGCCTGCACTTCGACCACCCCGCACCTGGATGCCGGCTTCGGCGAGTCGGTGGCGACGCTGCGGGCACAGCAGACGGCCGACCTGTCCGCATCGCTGCGCAATCAGGACCGCGTGGTGCTCGGCTTCGAGGCCCGAACTGCCGGTGCCGCCATGGACCGCTATTACGGTTCATTCGCCAAGCCGGCGAAGCCCGCGAACATCTTCACCATCGGTATCGGCGCGGGTCCGGCCGCTCCCTGAGAACCGCCATGCGTGCATCGGCCCGATCCTCCCGGACATATCGTCGCGCCAGTGGGCAGCGCGGCGCCGTGGCGGTTGCCTTCCTGTTGCTCAGCGTCCTCTTGCTGGGCTTCGTCGGCCTCGGCATGGATGTGGGACGGCTGTATGTCAGCAAGTCCGAGCTGCAGAATGCGGCGGATTCGTGCGCTCTTTCCGCAGCCGCGGCATTGACCGGCGCCAACGTCGATCAGCTGGTGGCAGCGGAAGATTTCGGCATCGCTGCGGCGATCCGTCACCGCGTCGGCATGCAGGCACAGCAGGTGAGCGTCGCGAAGGACCAGGACATCACCTTCAGCGATGCCCTGGACGGCAGCTATCGCACGCGCAGCGCAGCCGCCGGCGACGAACTGAAGATGCGCTTCGCCCGCTGCACCGTCGAAGAGGCCAATGTGCCGACCCTGCTTCTGCAGGTGCTGACCCTGATCGACGGCAAGTCGACCGGTCCGACGACGGTTCGCGCAACCGCCGTCGCCTCGCTGCAGCCGTCGATCTCCAACTGCGCGCTGCCGCTGGCGATCTGCAAGAAGCCGGGCAGTGCCGCGCCGAATTTCGGCTACGTGCAAGGCGAATGGCTGACCGGCAGATTCGATCCGCCCTCCAATCTGACCGGCAAGTTCAAGTGGGTGAAGTTTCCCGGCTTCGAGCGCACGCCGGATCTCGCCGGCCTGATCGGCGGCAGCGGTCAGTGCGACCTGTCCAGCACCACGACCCTCGAGCCCAGCACCGGCGCGATCAATTCGCTGGTCGACGTCTGGAATTGGCGCTTCGGCGTGAAAAAGATGTCGGGGGCACCGGCCGGTGCCTTTGTTCCGGACCTCACGGGCTACGCCTACACGGCGGCGAACTGGCCATCGAAGTTCGGCGCCTTCGACGACTTCAAGGCACAGCGCGCGGTCAATACACCCTGGAACGGGCTGCCGGACCTCGGAGGTGGCTGGAGTGCCAGCAACACCTCGGTGCACGGGGCAGGCGGCGACCGCCGGCTGGTGGTCGGCCCGATCGTCGACTGCGAGCCGTGGGAGACAGGCGGGACGAGTTCGCAGGCGATCCTCGGCTGGGCCTGCTACCTGATGCTGAATCCGGTGGCCAACCCGAACGAGGAGATGGGCCTGGAATACCGTGGATCGGCCGACGACATCGAATCCGGCTGCGTGACTTCGGGCGCACCGGGCGGACCGGCCGCAGGCGGTCCGAAGGTTCCGGGTCTGGTGCTCTGATGCCGCGTCGTCGCTTCCTGCCCTTGCCCGGCCGCCTTCGTGGCGCCGCTGCCGTCGAACTTGCCCTGGTGTCGATCCCCTTGGTGATGCTCGCCGTGGCCACCATCGACTTCGCCCGCGCAATGTTCGTGTACGACCAGCTCGCCAAGGCCGCGCGCGACGGCGCCCGCTACCTGAGCTTCTTCGATCCGACCGTGGCAGCCGAGTACCCGACCACTTCGGCCCGGCGGCGCATGCTGTACGGCACCGCGTCACCGTCGGATACGAGCCGGCAGATCGTTCCGGGGCTCACCGAATCGATGATCAAGATCTGCGACCGCGCCGATGCGTCGGCCTGCCCGGGCGAGACCTTCGCTGCGGTCGCGACTCCCAGCGGGTCGATCAATCTGGTCAAGGTGGAGATTCAAGGCTACGTGTTTACGCCGATTTTTCCGGGGCTGAGTCGACTGACGACGGTCACCTTCGAACCGATCAGTGCCACGATGAGGCAACTCTACTGATGCGTGCCAGGCACCCGATCATGCACCGGCAAGGTGGCGCGG
The DNA here is from genome assembly GCA_020445765.1 of Rhodocyclaceae bacterium. GTDB lineage: Bacteria > Pseudomonadota > Gammaproteobacteria > Burkholderiales > Rhodocyclaceae > Cognatazoarcus. The sequence goes on from JAGRFY010000013.1 coordinate 26,764, forward strand.
CCGCGGTCGAGTTCGCGCTCGTGGCGACGCTGTTCATCGCTCTGGTGGTCGCCGTCATCGAGCTCGCGCGGGTGGCTTTCATCTACGCCACCGCGGTCGAGGCGACGCGGCTCGGCGCCCGCGTCGCCGTGGTCTGCAGCCCGAACGACCAGGCCGCCGTCCGCGCCAAGATGAAGAACCTGCTGCCGATGCTGACCGACGACAAGATCAGCATTCTCTACCCGGCGTCGAAATGTTCCGCGGCGAGCTGCGATCCGGTCACCGTGAGCATTCAGAACCTCACGGTCGATGCCGTGATTCCGCTGGTGCCGCTCCGCTTTCCGATTCCGCCGAACGCAACGTCGCTGCCGGCAGAGAGCCTGGACAGCACCGACAACCCCTTGTGCGCCTGACCGGCGATACAACCGCACACCGGAAGAGCAGACCCTTGAAAGCCATTGCCATCTCGAATCAGGCACGCAACCTCGAGGACCTTCGCAAGCTCGCCGCGGGCCTCGAGCTGGTCGGCGAACTGTCCTGCCACCAGGGAGACCTGGGCGAGATGTCGATGCTGCCGACCAAGGACGAGGTGGATGTGTTGCTCCTCGACTGTCGTCACGGCGGCAGCGCGCCGATGAGCGATCTCGAGCGCCTGATGAGCTTCTATCCGCGCCTCAACGTCATTCTCGCGGTCGACCAGGAATCGCCCGAGCTGCTGCTGCGCGCCCTGCGGGCAGGCGTGCGCGAGGTGATCCGCTCGCCGCTCGCACGGGAGGACCTGCAGGCCGCATTTCATCGCATCCATCAGAAGATCCGTGGCACGCAGCGTGGCGACGGCCGGGTGCTGGCCTTCATGTCCTGCAAGGGCGGCAGCGGCGCCAGCTTCCTCGCCACCAACCTCGGCTATGCCTTGGCGCGGCGCACCGACAAGCGCGTCCTCTTGATCGACCTGAACCTGCAATTCGGCGACGCCGTCTTGTACCTGTCCGACCGGCGACCGGCATCGACATTGCCCGATGTCACCCGCGACGTTCAGCGTATCGACATGTCGCTGTTGAAGTCAGCGCAGATCGAGATCCTGTCCAACTACAGCATCCTCGCCTCGGCCGAGGATCCGACGCAGTCGATGGACATCCGGCCGACCCAGGTCGAAGCACTGCTGCGCTTCGCCCGCGCCAATTACGACTACGTGCTGCTGGATGTCGGCAGGTCGCTGGACACCTGCTCGATCCAGGCGCTGGACCTGGCCGACCAGATCTACCCCGTACTGCAACTCACCCTGCCCTTTCTTCGTGACGCCAAGCGCCTTTTCGACGTCTATCGATCGCTCGATTACGGCGTCGACAAGGTACGGCCGCTGCTCAACCGGATCGAGCGCACGCCGGGCGATCTCAGCCTGCAGGACGCGGAACGACATCTTCAGTACAAGGTCTTCGCCAGCCTGCCGAACCACTTCAAGTCGGTGGCCGCCTCGGTCAACCAGGGCGTACCGATCCTTGCCCTCGACGCCGGCAGCCCGGTCAGCCGCAGCCTCGAGGAATTGGCAGACCGCATCGCCGAGCGCACGCCCGCGCCCAGCCGTGGATTGATCTCGCGCCTGTTTGCGCGCGCATAGGAAGCTTCCACATGTCGATCAGAGCCCGTTTCGAAACCGCCGAGCTTGCGCCATCGCGCCTCGCGCCCGCTGTCGCGTCCGCCGGCGGTCAGCGCCATTACCAGGAGGTCCGGCGACGCATCCATCAGATCCTCCTCGACCGGGTGGATCTCGGTCGCCTGCAGCAACTCGGCCAGGAGCAGATCGGCGAGGAACTGAAACTGCTGATCGAGCAGTTGATGGTCGAGGAGCAGGTGGCACTGAACGACCAGGAGCGCCGGAGCCTGGTTCGCGACATCCGCTGGGAAATGCTCGGGCTGGGCCCGCTGGAGCCGCTGCTCGCCGATCCGACGATCTCCGACATCCTGGTCAATACCCATCGGCAGGTGTATGTGGAGCGTCGGGGCCGGCTGGAGCTGACCGACGTCTGCTTCCACGACGAAGCCCACCTGATGAAGATCATCGACAAGATCGTTTCGCGCATTGGTCGCCGCGTCGATGAATCGAGCCCGATGGTGGATGCGCGGCTGCCTGACGGCTCGCGGGTCAATGCGATCATTCCGCCGTTGGCGGTGGACGGCGCCATCATGTCGATCCGGCGCTTTTCGGTGACACCGCTGCGTATCGATGACCTGCTCGGCTTCAAGACGATGACCGAGCCGATGGCGCGAACGCTGGAGGCGCTGTCGCGGGCCAAGGTGAACATGATCGTCTCGGGCGGTACCGGCAGCGGCAAGACCACACTGCTGAACATCCTGTCCGGCGGCATACCGGCGAGCGAGCGCATCGTCACGATCGAGGATGCCGCCGAACTTCAGCTGCAGCAGCCCCATGTCGTTCGCCTGGAGACCCGCCCACCCAACATCGAGGGCAAGGGCGAGGTGAACCAGCGCGTGCTGGTGCGCAATGCGCTTCGCATGCGACCGGACCGCATCATCCTGGGCGAGGTGCGGGGGGCGGAGGCCTTCGACATGCTCCAGGCGATGAACACCGGTCACGAGGGCTCGATGGCGACGATCCACGCCAACACCCCGCGAGATGCACTCGCCCGGCTGGAGAACATGATCGGCATGGCGGCGATGAGCCTGACACCGAAGGCGGTGCGACAGCAGATCGCGTCAGCCATCACGGTGATCGTGCAGACCGCACGGCTGATGGACGGCAAGCGGCGTGTCACGTCGATCCAGGAGATCACCGGCATGGAAGGTGAAACCATCACCAGCCAGGAGATCTTCGGCTATCGCCAGACCGGCCTCTCGAGCGAAGGCGAAGTGGCCGGCCATTTTGCCGCCAGTGGCGTGCGGCCTCGCTTCCAGGACCGGCTGAAGAGCTTCGGCGTGCTGTTGCCCGACGACTTCTTCGATCCGTCCCGCCAGCTTTCCTGAGGAGGCAATATGGGCGACAAGCTCTACCCGCTCGCGCTGCTGCTGATCTTCGTCGCGGTCTTCGCCGCGATGGAAGGCTTCTACCTTTGGTGGAACTCGACCCGCGGCCCGGAAAAGCGTCGAATCGAGAAACGCCTCCGCATGCTCGCCACCGGCGGCAATGGCGAGCCGGCCGAAATGTCCGTGCTGAAACGGCGCCTCAACAGCAATGGCCCCGCGCTCGAACGGCTGATGGCGGCCATTCCCCGGCTCTCGAGGATCGACGACTTTCTACTGCAGTGCGGTACGGACTGGACGCTTGCCAACTTTCTGCTCTACACCGGTAGCTTCGCAGCCCTGGGCTTCTTCGGAACGCTGCTGGCAAGTCGGCCGCTCGAGTTGGCGCTGATGCTGGCGCTGGCGGCCGGCACCCTTCCGACCGCGTATCTGATCCGTCGCCGGCAGCAGCGCCTCAAGCGCTTCGAGAGCCTGCTCCCCGAGGCGCTCGACCTGATCGGTCGCTCGCTGCGCGCCGGCCACGCCCTTCCCAGCGCGCTGCAGATGGCCGGCAACGAGATGCCTGATCCGCTCGGCGCCGAATTCCGTCAGACCTTCAACGAGATCAACTTCGGCAATTCTGCGCAGGACGCCTTGCAGAACCTGGCCCGACGGGTGCCCAGCACCGATCTTGGCTTCTTCGTGATCGCGGTGCTGATCCAGCGCGAGTCCGGCGGCGATCTTTCCGAGATTCTCGCCAACATCAGCAGCATCATTCGCGAACGCCTGAAGCTGTTCGGCAAGGTCCAGGCGCTGTCCGCCGAGGGCCGCTTTTCCGGCGTCGTCCTGATGATGCTGCCATTCGGCACCGCCATCATGCTGTATCTGATGGACCCGGAGTTCATGTCGCTGCTATGGACCGACCCGACCGGCGTCGCGTTCCTGAAGGGCGGACTGGTGTTCATGATGGTCGGTGCGTTCTGGATGTCACGCATCGTCCGAATCCGCGTCTGAGGCCACGCAAGAATGAATTACTCCGCGAACCAACTGGCGTTCCTCGCCCTCGTCTTCGTCGTGGTCAGTGGCATTCCGCTGCTGGTCTTCCTTCTGCTGCGCCGTTCGGCCGCCCAGCAGCGCCTGGAACAGCTGTCCGCCGGCCCCGCGCTGGCCGGTGTCGGCGCCGGCGGTGCCCACACCGGCTGGATCGAGTCCATCGCCCGCGCTGCGGCGCCGCTCGCGCGTCTGTCCGTGCCCGAAGAGGGCTGGGAAGAGTCGGAGCTGCGACGTCGGTTCATCCAGGCAGGCCTGCGCGGGCCGGGCGCGCCGGTGATCTTCTTCGCAGTCAAGACGCTGTTCGCATTCGGTTTGCCGGTGGTGATGTACATCGTGCGCGTGGTGTCGGGCAGCGACATGCCGCTGGACGACTTCATGGTGCTGGTGGGTCTGCTCAGTGGCATCGGCTTCTTCCTCCCCAACCTCGTCCTCAATCGGCTTCGCGCCAGCCGGCAGCAAGAACTCTTCGAGAGCTTTCCTGACGCGCTGGATCTGCTGACCATCTGCGTCGAAGCCGGCCTGAGCCTAGAAGCGGCCTTGAATCGTGTCGCCGCGGAAATTGCACTGAAGAGCCGCCAGCTGGCCGACGAACTGCAACTCGTCTGCCTCGAGTTCCGCGCAGGCGCGGGCAAGGAACGGGCCTTGCGCAATCTGTCGCTGCGCACCGGTGTCGAGGACATCGACACGCTGGTGGCGATGCTGGTGCAGTCCGAGAAGTTCGGCACCAGCGTCGGCGAGTCGTTGCGCATCCATTCCGAAATGCTGCGCGTCAAGCGCCAGCAACGCGCCGAGGAGCGCGCCGCCAAGGTTGCGGTCAAGCTGATCTTTCCGCTGGTCTTGTGCATCTTTCCGGCCATCCTGATCGTTGTCGGCGGGCCGGCAATGATCCGAATCATCAAGGTACTGCCGACCTTGGTGAACGGCGGCTGACGGCAGCCTGGGAGACCCACATGAAGAAGACACCACTGGCAACGATGCTCGCGATCGCGCTGACTGCCGGCTGCGCCGGCACGCCCGAGCGCGACCTGGCCTGGGAGATCAAGCCGCACATGGACGTGCGCCACGGCATGAAGCAGGTGCAGGCGCAATACCAGCTCGGCCGCTACTTCCAGGGGCAGGGCCGCGACGCGCAGGCCGAAAACGCCTATCGCCAGGCACTTGCGATGGACCCTGCACACGTCGAATCCATCAACGCGCTGGCCACCCTGCTGGCGGCCAGGGGCGAGCTCGACGAAGCCAGCCGCTGGTTCGAGAAACTGGTCGCCCAGGCTCCGGATCGCGCCTACCTGCACAACAACGCAGGCTATGCCCTGTTCCTGCAGGGTCGCCACGCCGAGGCGGTTGCCGAACTGCGCACTGCAGTCGGCCTGGATCCCCGTTTCGAGCGCGCCTGGATCAACCTGGAAAGGGCAGCCCGCGCGGCCGGCATGACGGCACTCGCCGAGCAGGCTGCACAACGCGGCAAGGCAACCAGCCTGGCCTCCGCCATCTCGGTCGAGCCGCCCGCCTCGGCCATCGTGAAGATCGAACTGGCCCAGGCAGCTGCGCCCGAGCGGCCGCTCGCATTGAGCCGCGAACTCACGCCCCCGTTGGCGCCGACGATGATCAGCGGGACGGAACTGGCGGCACCGGAGCTCGTCGCCGCAGCCCCTGCGGTGCCTCGGGCATCACCGACGATCGCGCCGGTCGCGATGCGCGAACTCCCGTTCCAACGTCTCGATTCCGCTGCGGTTGTCGCGCCAAGGGTTCAGCAACCCGCGCCGCGCGCGCGGAATGCGCGAGCTGCCGATCCTGTGGCCGCGACGCTCGTGCGGACCGGCCTGGCAACATCGAGCGCCGCAGAAGGCGCGCGCCTGGAGATCTCCAACGCCAACGGCGTGCGCAGCTTTGCCGGCCGGATTGCGGAGATGTTGAAGGCGGACGGCCTCGACGTGCGCCGCATCAACAACTATCAATCCTTCGACCTGACGCGCTCGCTGATCGAGTACCGGCCGGGCTTCGAGGCCGCTGCGAAGGCCCTCGCCAACCGCATTGGCATCGACGCCGTGATCGCCGAGACGGCAGAGCGCCGCTGGGGCAGTGACGTCCGGGTGATTCTGGGCGGAGACGCGACGCGGCGCGGCAACCTGCGCACCTGACCCCGACCCCCCGCTGCCGCAGGCGCCAGTGGCCTGCTTCGCAGGTACCGCAACACGAAAGCGCGCCTCGCGCGCCGTGGCGGCGTTGCTCATCCTCGCGACAGGCCCTGCCATCGCTGTGGTTCGCGCCTTGCCACGGCACCCGATGCATCCCTTTCGTCATGTTCCCTGAATCACCAGGCAGACCACTTGCCGCCTCCGGCAGGCCCTTCCCCGGCCGAAGTCGCCGGCAGCGACCGGCTTGCTGCCGCGCTGCCGCAATTCTCTGACCTCGCTCAAGCTTCGCCTCTTCACAACGCGTAGCATGAATACATGGCCGTGATCGTGCGGCGCAGTGCGAGGGCTCGGTATGCAGCAGATCGGCACCATCGAGGCGGTCCAGGGGCCTGTGGTGGACATCGTCTGCGACCGCACGCCGCCGCTGCACCGTGCCCTCTGGGTGAAATCGAACGGCGAGATGTGCCGTCTCGAGGTATTCCGCGAGCTCGGTGAGCGCCACGTGCGGGCAATTGCCCTGCACCGCACCACCGGTCTCGCCCGCGGTCTGCCGGTGATGGACGGTGGAGGTCCGATCGATGTGCCGGTCGGTCCCGAATGCCTGGGGCGGATGCTCGATGTCTTCGGTGCGCCGCTCGACGGCGAGGCGCCGTTCGACGCCGTCGAGCGGCGCCCGCTGGTGGCGACGCCGGGCCCGCTCGCCGATGCCCGCGGCGCCGAGAGCGTGCTCGAGACCGGCATCAAGGTGATCGACCTGCTGTGCCCCTTCGTGCGCGGCGGCAAGACCGGCCTGTTCGGCGGAGCCGGCGTCGGCAAGACGGTGCTGATCACCGAATTCATGAATGCGGTGATCCAGCTCCACCAGGGCGTGTCGGTGTTCGCCGGCATCGGCGAGCGCATCCGCGAGGGCCACGAACTGTGGCACGACATGCGCCAGGCCGGCGTCATGCCGCGCACGGTGATGGTGTTCGGGCAAATGGACGAATCGCCCGGTGTGCGCTTCCGGGTCGGACTGACCGGCCTTACCTACGCCGAGTACCTGCGCGACACCACCGGCCGCGACGTGCTGCTGCTGATCGACAATGTGTTCCGCTTCGTGCAGGCGGGCAGCGAGATCTCCGGCCTGCTCGGCCGCATGCCGGCCACCGTCGGCTACCAGCCGACCCTGCTCTCCGAGGTCGCCGAACTGCAGGAACGCATCGCCTCCAGCACGGCGGGCAGCATCACCTCGGTCCAGGCCGTGTATGTGCCGGCCGACGACATGAGCGACCCCGCGGTCAGTGCGATCTTCGGCCACCTCGACACCATGGTCGTGCTGTCGCGCACGCAGGCGGCGAAAGGCATCTATCCGGCGGTCGATCCGCTGCAGTCGGCCAGCAAGATGATGGACCGGCATTTCCTCGGCGAACGCCACTATCGCGTCGCCGAAGCGGTTCGCGGCCATCTTGCACGCATGCACGAACTCGAGGACATCATCGCGATGCTCGGCATGGAATCCCTGTCGGAGGAAGACCGGCGCATCGTGAACCGCGCGCGGCGGCTGCAGCGCTATCTGACCCAACCGTTCCACGTCGTCGCCCAGCACACCGGCATCGGCGGCACCTCGGTGCCACTGGAAACCACGTTGGCGGACTGCGAGGGTTTCCTCGACGGCCGCTTCGACCGGCTCGGCGAGGCCGACTGCTACATGCGCGGCGCGATGGAGGGATCGCCGTGAACGCATTCGAGCTGGTGCTCGCCAGCCCGCGCCGGGTCGAACACGTCGCGGGGGTGGTCCATTTCGTCGGCACCGACGCGTCCGGCCGCTTCGGCATCCTGCCCGGGCGCTCGCCGCTCGTCACCGCACTCGAATACGGTCTCGCCCGCTTTCATGTCGCCGAAGCCGATCGCTGGCGCCACGTCGCGCTGCCTGGCGGCGCCCTCAGCTTCGACAAGGGACGGCTGGCGATCGCCTGCCGTCACTTCACCGTCGGCGACAATGCCGGCGCGCTGCTCGCCGCACTCGCCGACGAGGGGCGTCGCGAGGATGCCCGTCGCGCCGATCTGCGCCACAACCTCGATCGCTTCGAACAGATGCTGATGCGGCGCCTGTGGGAGATGGAGCGATGAACGCGAGCGGCCCCGAACGCGCCCACCGGGAACGCCTGGACGAGGCCGTCCGGCGCGACTGCGACCGGCGGGAGACGGCCGAGCGCGAGCGCCGCACGGTACTCGGCTATACCGTCTTCATGGGCAGCATCGCCGGCCTGTTCGTCGTCCCGGTGGTCGCCGGCGCCTACCTCGGCAACTGGCTCGACGGCCTCGCCGAGGGATTCTCGGTGCGCTGGACGGTGAGCCTGATCCTGCTCGGCGTGGCCTTTGGTGCGGTCAACGTCTATCGCTTCATCCGGGATCATCGATGAACGCCGAAACCGTGTTGTTCACGATCGGGCCACTGGCGATCTCCCGCGCGGTGGTCACGACCTGGGCCGTGATGCTGGCACTGACCGGCCTCAGCGCGGCGGTCACCCGCCACCTTCGCCTCGAGCCCGGTCGCTGGCAGACCGTGCTCGAAGGCGTCGTGGCTGCGATTCACGCGACGATCGACGACACCCTTCCCGGGCACGGTCGTCGCCTGCTGCCCTTCATCGGCAGCCTGTGGCTGTTTCTGGCGGTGGCCAACCTGGTCGGCATCCTGCCGGGCATGACTTCGCCCACCGGCGACCTGTCCACGACCTCGGCGCTGGCCGCCCTGGTGTTCGTGTCGGTACATTGGTTCGGCCTCACCAGCGAAGGGCCGCGCGCCTACCTGCGCCACTACCTCCAGCCCAGCCCGATCATGCTGCCGTTTCACGTGGTCAGCGAGGTCTCGCGCACGGTGGCCCTGGCGGTGCGCCTGTTCGGCAACGTCATGAGCCTGGAAACCGCGGCCGTGCTGGTGCTGCTGGTCGCCGGCTTCCTGGTGCCGGTGCCGGTGCTGGCGCTGCACGTGGTCGAGGCGCTGGTCCAGGCCTACATCTTCGGCATGCTGG
>JAGRFY010000199.1 GCA_020445765.1 Rhodocyclaceae bacterium
GGTACTTCGGCTCCGTGCCCTCCGCGCTGTTCAGCCAGCGCCTGACTGTGTTCCTCGCCAATCCGGTGCGACGGCAGATCTCGCTGATCGACAGCCCGTCACGAAGCTTCAGGCGCCGAATCTTGCCCAGCATGTTCATGGTGATCATCCTCGATATGCCTGCTCAAAAGATGAGCAGACGAGTGAATCACCCTGGTCAATTTTCAGCGCAAATCACCACCCAAAACTGGTCAATTTTCGGCGCCTAGCAACATGCCTGGGCCTTCGTTGAGGCTGCGCACTTCGCCATCCGCTACGACGACAGGATCAAGCGCTATTACCAGAAGAAAAGTGCTCACACGCTGCCAGTGGTCGCCGTCAAGGCGGTCGCCCACAAGCTAGCGCGGGCTTGTTACCACGTCATGAAGAACGGCGCCCCGTTCGACGTGACGCGCGCGTTCGGATAACGAACCATGGGGCGATGGCGCCAGTGCGAACATGGGGTTGGCAAAACCACGAGACCTGATTGCACGACGCCGTCGGCCCCGCCCGAGCAAGGCGAAGTCGCGCCCGCATCGCGAGCCACCCTGGGTTGGATCGCCAAGGCCAAGCCAAAGATCTGTGCGGAGCCAGACGGCTCCCGAATATTGGACGCGATGGGGAACGGAGGGTTTTCTGGGGTCGCAACGGCGGCCAGGGGCACGCACGGCGGCATCGTGCGCGCCTTGATCCTGATGGGTGACTGGTGCGCGACATCGCGCAACCTTCAACCGAGAACCAAGCGCGCAGGCGCGCCGGCCGGGCATGGTAGGGATCATCAAATGCGGGGCGAGCCGCAGAGTCTTGCTCGCCCTATTGTAACGGGGAGGCTAATGGGTGACCCCTGTTCCTCTCGACCCCCGATCCTCTCTGGCGTGTGGTCTCGGCGCAGGGCTGTTCCGATAACGCTGGCGAATCCCATCAATTCGGTGCCGTCGAGTGTCGGTTCGCTATTGGCGGGTCAGACAGCGGCGTGTCGGAATCCGCGGTCCGTGTCTTTGCGCGATCCCCAATGTCAAGTGGTTGTGCCCGCCATCCCTCCGCGGGCGTGGTACTGCAGGAACCGTGGCGTGCTACATCGACCATGGATTGTGCAGTGGAACGCCCAATGGTTCGAAATCCGTGACGTTGCGCGTGACCACCGTCATTCCGTGCACCAGGGCCGTCGCGGCGATCAGTGCGTCCCTTTCGGCGCGCGGATCCGGAACGTGCAAATGCGCGCAGCGCTGCGCGACGGCCGTATCGATCGGCAGTATGCGGCCGTGAAAGGAAGGAAGCACCCGATGATTCAGCCAGGCGCGCAATACGAGCCCCTGCGCCGGATCGGCGCGTTCCTTCAAGAGAACGCCTTGCTCAAGTTCCAGAATCGTAATGACCGATAGGTAGAGACTGCTGGTCGGCAGTGCCGTGATCCAGACTACGACGCCAGCGTTTGCCTTGCCGCTCCTGGCTTTGCGCAGTTCCGAAACGACGTTCGTATCCAGCACGTGCATCAGCCGAGGTCCACCGGGTGGCTGATGGCGCCCGCCCTGGGCGGTTCGAAGTCGATGTCCTCGGCACCGGGCATGGCCAGCAGGTCGACGATCGACTGGCTGGCTCCTGTGAGCCGTTGATACTCCTCGATGGTCAGCAGCACATGGGCAGGACGTCCGCGGTCGGTTACGAAGACCGGACCGTCGGAGGCCAGGCGCTTGGCCGAGCCGACGTCCTGGTTGAACTCACGGCTCGTCATGGTATGGATCGACATGGCGTTTCCTGTTTCTGAAAGTAGTTACGTTACTACAATCGGTTGGTGGCTGCCAGCATGGGATCGTGCCCGTGACCGGCTTCAAGAGCAGGGTCCGCCGCCGCGCCGCTGTCGGGCTGTCCGTCTGCGGAGAGCCCGGACGCCGAAAGTCACGGCAATGCGTCTGCGTCCCGCTTGACCGGTTCCCTTCTCGAAAATTTCGCCTGACCGGAAGCTTCGTCGCCGACCGCCACCTCGATGGCGATCTCTCGTCCCGCTGCCTGCATGAGTGCCTCGATGCGTCGCGCAAGCCTGTGCGCTGATTCCAGGTCGATGTCCGACGTGGTCAGCAGCCAGCGTTGCGCGTCGGGCGCAATCTGCGTCAGCCGGCGGGCGATTTCGGCCGGGTCGGCGGTGATCGCGAAGCGGATGCCAGCTCCGGGCTTGGCAACGTTGTTGAATCGCTGACCATTGAATTGCCGCAGGCCGTCCGCCAGCGCAGGTGCCTTTGCTTGGGTGGCGATCTCGGTCGCGCTGGCGATTTCGGCCGCAGGGTGTTGCGGCGCCAGCATGGGGGTCGGCTCGGGGGCCGCTGTCGGGGCCTCGGCGGCTTCCGCTGCCGGTGGTGCCGGCGAGGCGGCGACGGCCTGGTCGAATGGCGGCGAAGCTGGGGCCGGTCCTGGCGCCGCCGGCGCGCGGGCGAGCGGGGCGGCGGCCCGGGGTGGTGGCGGGGTATCGGCGCGCTTTTCTGCGCGCAGCCTGCGTTCTGGCTGGACGCTCGCCGATGCCTCCGCTTTGCGCACGGCGCGGGGCTGGGCGGTCACCGGTGCCGCGGCCGGCGTGACCGGCGCAGGGGCTGGAACCGCCTCCCGCAACGATGACGATGCCCCGACTTCGGATTCCGTGTCGCCGGAACCTATCGGCGCCGCCGCGGGCATGGCGGGTGCGCTCTGAAGGGCGTCGGCGACGGGCCCTGTCGGCATGAATTCGGCGGGCTGCTCGCGCATCACCTGCAGCGCCACGCCGAGTGCGACGGTCGCCGCGAGCATGCCGGCAAGCGGCGCGAAGCCGAAGCGGCGGCGCGTCGGGCGGGGCGCTCGCGTCGCCTCGGGGGCGCGGCGCCCCTGCAGCCAGTCTCGGCTGGCGTCGGACAGGGCGGTGCCGAGCGCCTGGTCGGCGCCGGCGCGGATCATTTCGTCGAGCACCGCCTGCTGTCGGGGGCGCTGGGCGGTGTCGAGGCGGGCGGCCTCGGCCAGCACGGCCTCGGCGAGCGACGGCGGCGGCTCGAACCGGCCATCGGCGGCCGGCATGGCCGGCAGCGCGGCGACGAAGCGGGCCTCCATGCCGGCCGGCGGCTCGAACGGGGGCAGCGCGCGCAGCAGGCCGGCGAGGCGGCCGCGGCCGTCGAGGAAGGCGTCGAAGTCCTTCATCGGGTCGCCTCCAGCGCGCGCCTCAGGTGCTGGTAGGCATAGCGCAGGCGGCTCCTGACGGTCTCGAAGCCGGCGCCGACGGTGGCGGCGATCTCGTCCAGGCTCATGTCGGCGAAGAAGCGCAGCACCACCACTTCGCGCTGCGGATGGGGCAGGGTCATCAGCACCCGGTGCACCTGCTGCAGGTTCTGGCGCAGGCCCAGTTCGGCTTCCGGCGACAGTTCGTGTTCCTCGGCCGGCAACTGCTCGGGCAGTTCGTCGCGGCGGGCGTGCCAGGCACTGCCGCGGCCGTCGAGAAAGGCGTTGCGGGCGATCTGGAACAGGAAGGTGCGGAAGGCCGCGGTGGGCCGGTAGTCGGCGCAGCGGCTCATCAGCCTGAGCCAGGCCGCCTGGGCGACGTCCTCGGCTTCGCGCAGGTCGCCGCCGGCGAGCCAGGCCAGGTAGTTGAACAAGGCCTTGTTGTGGCGGCGGAAGAGTTCGGTCGCCGGCTCGCGGACGAAGCCGCGCGCGACGAGCAGCATCAGCTCCTCGTCGGGCGCTTCACGCAGGCGGCCGGCGTCTTCATTCACTCGCGCACTTGTACCGCAAGCGGTGCGCGGCTGGAAAGGGCCTGGGCGAGATCGATCAGTCGCAGCGCCTCGCCGCGGTAGCCGAAGGGGTCGGCCGCGAGGCCGCCGGCGGCCAGCTGGCGGGCGTCGGCGAGGGTCCACTGGCCGGTGTGGCGGCCGCCGCGCAGCAACTGGCCGAAGCCGGCGATGGCGGTGGCGAAACGGAAATCCGGCGAGGTCGCGGCGATCGGGCGCTGCTGTCCGCGTCGTACCGGCTGCTCGACCAGCCGACTGTGCGACTCGCCCGGCTGCTTGTAGCGCAGCTTGACGTAGGCCAGTTCGTCGCTCGCCGGCGTCGGCCGGGACGGCCGCGCGCGGGTGGCGTCGCCGTAGCGCAGCGGCTCGATCAGTCCCGCTGCACCGACCGGCGTCAGTTCGTAGAGGGCGGTGACGGTATGGCCGGCGCCGATGTCGCCGGCATCGACGCGGTCGTTGTTGAAGTCCTCGCGCGCCAGCACCCGGTTCTCGTAGCCGATCAGGCGGTACTCGGCCACCGTCGCAGGGTTGAACTCGACCTGCACCTTGACGTCGCGGGCGATCGTCGCCAGCGTCGAGCTCATCTCGCCGACCAGCACCTTCTGCGCTTCCATCAGCGTGTCGATGTAGCTGTAGGCGCCGTCGCCGGCATCGGCGATGCGCTCCATCAACTGTTCGTTGTAGTTGCCGGTGCCGAAGCCCAGCGTGGACAGCGAGACGCCGCTCTTCCGGCGCTCCTCGACCAGGCTCTTGAGTTGTT
>JAGRFY010000001.1:0-860 GCA_020445765.1 Rhodocyclaceae bacterium
CCGCCTTCGGAGATCGGCTTGCGCAACACGTCCGGCGCGAACGCGACCAGCATCATCAGCGCGTAGTAGGCCGACATCACGATCGCGGTCAGCGTCAGCGCAAAGCGCGTCCGCTTGCCGGCGAGTTCCGCGAAGCGCGGGTTTGCCCTCACTTTCTCGTAGATCTGGGAAGACATCATTCCTCCTGCAAAGTCGAAGTTAGTGTTGCTCTGGGTGTCTCCGGTCCGTCTGGCGCGGACCTACTCGATGGCAGAACTCGACTTGGCCTGCTGGCGCAAGACGAACTTCTGGATTTTTCCGGTGGAGGTTTTCGGCAGGACGCAGAACTCGACGTGCTTGGGCACCTTGTAGCGGGCCAGGTGGGCACGGCAATGCTCGACGATGGACTCCACGGTGACGTTCGCCCCTTCCTTGACCTCGATATAGGCGGCCGGCACCTCGCCCCACTTGTCGTCGGGCTTGGCAACCACGGCGGCGGTCAGCACCGCCGGGTGGCGGTAGAGAACCTCCTCGACCTCGAGCGACGAGATGTTCTCGCCCCCGGAGATGATCACGTCCTTGGAGCGGTCCTTGATCTTGACGTAGCCGTCGGGCTGCATCACGGCCAGATCGCCGGTGTGGAACCAGCCGCCGGCAAAGGCTTCCTGGGTGGCCTTCTGGTTCTTCAGGTAGCCCTTCATGACGATGTTGCCGCGGAACATGATCTCGCCCATCGTCTCCGAGTCGGCCGGCACCTCGCTCATGTCGAGTGGCTCCATCACGGTGATGCCTTCCTGCATGTGGTAGCGCACGCCCTGGCGGCCGTTGCGCTCGGCGCGCTGGTCGATCGGCAGGTCGGCCCATTCGGGGCGCTTGGCGCA
>JAGRFY010000001.1:963-1722 GCA_020445765.1 Rhodocyclaceae bacterium
GGCGATCAGGCCGCTGACCGTATGCGCGATGCCTTCGCGCAACTGGGCCGGGGCATTGATCAGCATGCCGTAGACGATCGGCGCGCCGCACATGTGGCTGACCTTGTACTGGCGGATCAGCTCGAAGATCAGCGCCGGATCGACCTTGCGCAGGCAGATATTGACGCCGGTATTGGCCGCCATCGTCCAAGGGAAGCACCAGCCGTTGCAATGGAACATCGGCAGGGTCCACAGATAGACCGTGTGCGCCGGCATGCCCCAGCTGATGATGTTCGAGGCGGCGTTGAGATAGGCACCGCGGTGATGATAGACCACGCCCTTCGGATTGCCGGTGGTGCCCGACGTGTAGTTCAGCGAGATCGCGTCCCACTCGTCCGCCGGCAACTGCCACGCGAACTCGGGGCTGCCGCCGTCGAGGAAGGACTCGTATTCGATTTCGCCGAGCTGCTCGGTGCCCGGGAATTCCGGATCGAGGGCATCGATCACCAACGGCTTCGGGCCCTCGAGCCTGTCAAGTGCGGCCGAGACGATCGGCGCGAACTCTGGATCGGTGATCAACACCTTGGCTTCGCCGTGGCCCAGCATGAAGGCAATGGCTTCGGCGTCGAGGCGGGTGTTCAGCGTGTTGAGCACGGCACCGATCATCGGCACGCCGAAGTGGGCCTCGAACATCGCCGGCACGTTCGGCAGCATCACCGCCACGGTGTCGCCGCGGCCGATGCCGCGGGACGCCAGCGCGCTCGCCAGTCGCCGGCAGCG
>JAGRFY010000200.1 GCA_020445765.1 Rhodocyclaceae bacterium
GTGCTGCGCGAGCCTTCGTAGCTGGGTGGTGAATCTGTTGGAATGCTGGGTCGTGTGACTTTTGGTCGGCCTGAGGACTTGATCAGCCTGCGACAAGTGGTCGGCGGCAATAGGCAATGCCCGCGACAGCGGTCGCCAGGCGAAGACGGGTGGCGAGTGAATCATCCAATCTGTATGAATCGAGGCCGGACTACCATTGACAGGCCACCTCGAGCGACCTGAGCAGCGATGAATGTTCGATGGATTTGCCCAGCTAAATCGTGAAGTTGTCGACATACTCGAAATCTGGATGGCCGAAGGATGTATCGTATGGTGCGGTCGATCAGCTGAATTGTGTCCGACGGGGCGGTGTCCTTGTCGGTCGATTCGGGCATGACCCGTAAGTCGATATCTGATAAAGACTTCTGGTGGAATCCATGACGTGTTCGCATTTGTTCTCGGTGCGCCGGTTGATTCGGTGCGCGATCACCAGTCTCTTGTGCTTCGCTGCGACTTTGCCAGCGAGCGCCCAGAGCTTCCTCCCTGACGGCGGCTTGTGGTGGAATCCGTCGGCATCGGGACATGGTTATCACGTAGCGCCGACAGCGGGCAGCTTGGCCGTGGTGTGGTACACCTACGACGGCGGCAACCAGCCTACGTGGTACCTGGCAGCCGCACCACTCACGGGATCCAACTGGAGTGCCGAGCTTCTGCAATTCAGTTGGGATGGAGCGCGGAGCGCTGCGACTGGTAAGGCGGTCGGCAGCATTTCAATCGCTTTCGAGAGCGCCGGCTCCGCCCAGGTCAACTGGAATATCCATGGCGCTAACGGGTCGGAGCGGATAGAAAGGTATGTGTTTTCGACCGCCGGCGCGCAATCCGGGGATGTGACTGGACTATGGTTCGATGCAGGCACGCCCGGCTACGGTCTCACCGTCGTTACCCAGGGCAGTCAAGAAGCTGCCGTCTTGTATTTTTACGATGCATCCGGAAACCCCCGCTGGGTGCTCGGTAGTGCTCCATATGGCGGCGGCAACACATCGGTTCCTGTCGCCGTGTTCTCGGGCCCATGTCCGAACTGCACGGGTTCTACTGCAGTTGCGTCAGAAGCTGGGTCAATCAGCCACGATTTTTCGAGACGGACCTCAGGCAGCTTCTCCGCGGCGGTGACGCTGCCAGCGTCGATCGGCGGAACCTGGACCGTGGCAGAAACCAGTTTCTCGATGCTGTCTGACGCGCCGCTGGGCGGGCGGCGCGTTGCAAAGATGATCTACGACTGGGACAACAATGGCATCACGGATGCCGTAAGGACGTATTCTTACGATGCGTCCGGCCGGCTCGTGCGAGAGGAGTACGTCTATGTGGGTGACGGAACGCCAGACGCGGACCTTTTTTCAGCGGGTATGACTCTTACTAACGGCACGGATGTTGAGGACGAATCGATCGAGTACGGCTACGATGCGTTGGGTCGATTGGTGACAATGAGGATTGCTGGCCCGAGCAGTGTCTCTGATAGTACCTACACTTACGAGGCAGGCCGGCTGGTTGGGGCCGAGGACGTAGTTGTGTACCAAGGAAGCACCGTCGTCCTAAATGACGATAATGATGAGCTCTTTGCCCAGCTCAGAAGTCTATATCCCAATATGTCCGAAGAGGAGTTGCAACGACTCGTGGACAGCCTCGTGTTTGAACCTGTCCAGATCGAAACCCCTGGCGGTAGTGGGACTGTCCGATGGTCTCTGAGCTACTCCAACAATAGGCTATCCAGCTTCCGAATGGAGGTTGCCGATTCAAGCATTTCCGCCTTCAATGAGCTGTTCTACGATTCGTCCAATAGGGTTGTATCGAGAGTCGAAACAACAGACGGCCGCGTCACGACATATGACTACGGCTATGATTCCGTTGGTCGCTTCTCGACCACCGACACCTATAATGCTGGACCCCGTTGGGTATCGAGCGACGTTTTGACTTATGGTGGCAGTAACGAGGCTGATACTTGGCTCATCACCTCGTCACTCAGCCGCAGCCTGTTGGTAAAGAACAGCTTCGATAGGGACGGCAAGATCGTCCGCGAGGATTATGACATAGACAACGACGGCAGCACCGATCTCAATGTGACGATCGAATGGGAGTCTGCAAGTTGTCGCCGCACTGTATTCTGGGCTGGGGGAGCCTGGGCCACAGGCGATCTGCAGTTGCCGCCGCCCTTCGGCCCGGCGTCCGGGTTCGTCTACCTGCCGGGCTGCGGGGCCGCCGGCAACTGACAGGACAAGCGGCTCCAGGACACAGCCGCCTGCACAAGCCTGCTCTCTCATAGCCAGGTCTTATTGGTGCGCGCTTCAGTCGCAGGAACGCGAGGGTGACCGCAGCGTGAAAGAGCCCGTTGCGGGACGGCAGTTGACGCTCGTTTCGGGGCGTATTTTTCAGCCGTGTCGAACGAACTCAGTTGGTCCGGCAATCAACTGTCGAGCCGTAGCTGTTGGTCCTCGATCAGTCAAGATGAATCGACCGTACAATACAGTCGGCCGACGCTCCATCGATCGGGATCTACGGCTATCGATTTGGGGTTGCCCGACAGCCGCGCACGACAAATCGTCCGACCCATACATCCTTTCAGTTTCAGGGCCTCCTGGCATTCCCGAAAACATTTCGTCGCCAAGCTTGATTGGCTCTCCTTATTGCTCTAGCCTCCGCCCTGGATTGGCGACCTTGTACCCATGTAGCAAGTTGCGCCGTCCGGCGAGCAAGAAAGCGGATAGACTCTACGCGGCTGCTCGTCCCGTGACAGGTCGTCCACTGATCGAAATATTCTGCTGAACAATCTGAGTGCGCGTTTCGAAAGTTTTTTGCCAGGATCTGCAACGAAATACCGATGGGCGCCAAGTTTCATCTTTGAGGCGCCTTCGAAATCTATATACCGATAGTGCGGAGCAGAAAGGCAATTTGCTCCAGGATTCGTTCCAAGCTTGACGTCACCGTCCACCAGTCGCGCTGCCATTAGGACCGAATCGGCATTTGTGTACATGATATAGACACGGCGTTCCGGAACAATCTTTCCGACCCATGCAGTATGCTTTTCTGCTCCAGTGCAGCCCGCGATAAGCGAAATATTGTGCGCCGCCGCGAGTGCTGCGCTTGTTCCCGGCTGTTCGATAGCATAGTGCAAGAAATGGCAGCCAAGGCTGTGAAACGCGGCAGAAAACGGTTGCTTCATCGTTGCCAGTCTGCTTGATGCAGCGAGCCGCAGAAAACGTGCCAGCGCGATGTGGCTATGTTGAGCATTCACCTTGGCCTGGCTGTATCTACGAATCTTTCTTTGGATCCAGCCTTCTCCGATGTTTGAAGAATTGACATCGGCGAGAGACTCATCGGGTACATCGTTCGTTCGATCGACTACGATGCCGGAGAGATCCGATCCATCTGGGCCATAACCTTCCGAAGTCCATGAAAATGGAATGACGGAAATATTGTACTGCTCTTCCAAAAGCATCGATCTTTCGAAGCAATCCTTTGGGGTGTTGTTGTTGCCATGAACGTAGAGCAGTACGGGCTTGTCGCTGCCGAACACGTCGCGAAGTCGCGTAAGGATCTGTTGGTCCGATGCATTCTCGACAGCATTGCTCAGTGACCACTTGGGGTTTCGATCGCTACTGAGGGCGACGTCGCAAATATTCAACGTATCCGATAGTGGAGAATATGCCCTCGTAAATCGCTTTTGATTGTCGAATCTATTGTCGAACGCCCGATTGGTAAACGCCAGCATACGGACCTCCCGTGGAAGCAGCTCGTGTCTTCAGATGCTCGTGCCGATTCCCTGAACATTGAAAAGCATCATGTTCGGCACGACGATCGA
The DNA here is from genome assembly GCA_020445765.1 of Rhodocyclaceae bacterium. Classification (GTDB taxonomy): domain Bacteria; phylum Pseudomonadota; class Gammaproteobacteria; order Burkholderiales; family Rhodocyclaceae; genus Cognatazoarcus. The sequence continues at coordinate 3,833 of JAGRFY010000200.1, forward strand.
TCTTGCCCATGCTGAGTATAGTTAAGCGGCTTACATTGCAGAGTTCAAGGAGATTCATGGGGCAAAAGCTATTTGTGTGTCTCACGATCTCGAGTTCTTCGAAAATTTCCGAGATCGTCAATGTAGGTAGCATGCCTGGGCTGGCTCGCTAGCGCTTGGTTCGCCCTTGGGTTCAGAGCGAGTACGGTTGGCATGCAAATAGCATGTAGACCCGCGAGTGGCAGCCGCACTCATTCGCTAGGGTGGCAATTGGGCGTATGGCGCTGTGGAACGATGAACCCCGCACCCATCCAATAAGCGGGAGATTCAGTGATGCCGGTGGGCCCATCTGCGCGTTTCGCCCGACGATATTTTCGCTTCTTGAGGCCACCGCAGGGTCACTGCCGCCTGGTGCGACGGGAACGGCTCGTTGCCGCCGGAATGGTGCGTGCCGACCCTGCTCGGCCGGCGGAGTATCAGGTGAGTCGAGTCCCGACTTTGGCGCTTCAGGTTGGTGCGTCGGTGTCGAAGTGGGTGGGGCTGCGCTGGTCGATTGTGAAGGGCCTGGGGAAGGGGTCTGGGCCCACGCGCGACTCAGAACTTGCGGGTGACTTGGTCCCAGAATTCCGAATGAACGGGGCCAGTCTTGAAATGCCGCATCTATGTGACGTAGAGCTACTATGTCATTCCGCCTTGCCCGCCCACGGCCCGGCCGGCATCGGGCACTCTTTCGGCATGCAATCTGTGCTGGCCGGGCGGCTGCTCCGCGCGCACCAAATGGTGACTTGCTGCGTCCTGATGCCGGGTGCGACAGGCATCCGCCTTACGCTAGTATCCATTTCCGGAAGCCATCCGCCATAGCCATCTTTGCCAATGGTATGCGCGGTAGCTAGCACCCCGAAGACACCAGACGGTTCGTTCATGCGGCAAGAACCCTTAGTAGCGTTCCTGGTCGTCGCCTTTTTGACGGGCGGGGGGCTCTTCCTGGCGGTCTTCGGGTGGAGTCATCTTCATAAGATCCAGCGGCTCGACGGCAGTTCGGCGGTCGCCGAGGGTCGGGTGGTCGGCAAGGCGACCCGCGCGCTGTCCCGGGGCGGGCAGTCGTCGAAGCTGGTGGTGGAGTACCAGCCTGAAGGCCACGCTGCGATCACCAAGGCGTTCGACGTGGACGGGCCGACCTACCGGGCTGCGGTGGCCAGCGGCAGGGCCCGGGTCGTCTACCTTCCCGCGGATCCGACCGTGAGCCTGATCACGAGGTTCGCGGTGCTGCCCTTCCAGATGCTGGTCGGATTCGGGGCCCTGATGGTGCTGGCCGGCGTGGTCTGCCTCCGCCTTGCGATGCGGGCGAAGGCGCGTCCGGCTGTGGGCGGGCCGTCTGGCTCGACGTGAGGTTCGTCGCTGTCCGGCGACTCAGAGCTTGCCGGTGACCCGGTCCCAGAATTCGGCGCGGTCATTGGTACGCGGAAAAGGCGCGTCCGGAACCGGGACGTCGAGGAAGCTGCACAGCGGTGCCCAGCCCTCGCGGACCTCGTACTCGAGCAGGCGGTCGGCCGGAATCGTCCGGCGCACCGCGTCGTTGTGGGCGGCGAAGGCTAGGGCGAGGCCGTCGCGGTCGAGTCCGCCGGGAAAGCCGCTGCGGGCGACCACGTCGTGGGCCATCTGCAGCCAGTCGCGCATCTCCGGCGGCGCCTGGTCGCGGCCGGCCAGCAGCTTGTAGATGGTCGCGCCAAAGCTGTCGGCCCAGGTGCCGGCGTCGCGGTGGGTCAGCACGAAGCGGGCTTCGGGGAAGGCCGCGGACAGTTCGCGGAAAAAGCCGGCGGTGGGCCAGTCGACCGCGCTGGCAAAGCCGTCGTAGATCCGCGCCCAGTCGGGCCGGCCGTCGAGCGCGGCGCGCCACAGCGGCACCTGTTCGGCCATGTCGTGCAGCACGACTTCCATATGGTGACTCGGGCCGAGACCGAGCTGCTCGATGGCGAGCTTGAGCGAGTACGTGCCGGTGCGCCCGACACCGATGCCGATCACCTTCATGCTGCTTCCCCTTTCCGTCGATTGCCGAGGTCGGTCCAAATCGTGCCGTCGCACGGGCGTTCGCCGCGAGCGCCGGCCGGATGCACGGCACGCTTGGCCGCCATCACTGCGCTCTTTATAGCGCAGTCCCGAACGTTGCGGTGACCCGTGTCAGGCGATGCCCAGGGCCATCGCGACATAGTCGAAGAACAGGCAGTAGAGCAGGATCGGCAGCGGCAGCCCGGCCAGCGTCGCCAGCAGGTAGGCGCGGCTGCCGACGCCGGACAACGCCAGCGTGTAGTTCAGCGCCGGGGCGGTCTGGAACAGCGTGCGCAGCGCGATCATGCTCGACACCGGCGCAGCGTCGAGGCGCGCCAGCAGCCGGCGGGCGAAGCAGCCGTCGAGCTGGCGCAGGGCGTCGCCGCCGAGCCAGCGCACGCTGTAGAAGGTGACCATGCACGAGACGCAGGCGGCCAGGTAGGTGGCGAGGCCTCCGCCGACCCGGCCGAGCGCCAGCACCGCGGCGGCGAGGAACAGCCAGCCCGGGATCTGCGCCAGATTGCCGAGGCAGAACAGGCCGACGAAGAGCGCCAGGCCGCTCGCCGGATGCTGCACCAGCAACATGCGCAGCATCGGCAGGTCGAGATGCGCGCGCAGGCCCGAGAACTCCGCCACCGCGAACAGCAGGCAGAGAAAGGCGGCCACCGGCAGCAATCGGCGCCACAGCGGCACGCGGGCTGTGCGGTCGCGGCGGTCGGCCGATGTGCGGTCGTCGTCCATGGCCGGCATTCGAGGGTTCAGGGTCTCGCCGCTTCGGCGCTAGCGCGATGGTCGCAGCCGGCCACCCGGGTCTTGGCTGATGTCATTCTTCCTCCGGCGCCGGTGGCGGCCCAGGCAGGCGCTGTCGGTCGCCGCGGCGCACGGCCTCCGATGCCTGCCTTGCGTCGACCGTGCCGGCCCGGGTCGTCGGGTTGCGCAGCGCACCGGGGAAGTAGATCGAGGTCAGGCTCTGCGAGTGCACCGGGCTGGCGGCGTCGCGACCGCCGAAGCGGCGCCAGTCGCTGACCCAGTGGATGTCGTCGGCAATCTCGAGGAAGCCGATGGTCTCGCGGTCGCCGATCAGCACGCCCTGCACCCGCAGGCCCTGCTCGCGCTTGGCTGCTTCGAGCCGCTCGACCACGTCAGGCGTGGCGCCGAACTCGCCGTCGCTGGCCACCAGCAGGTCGGCGAGCTGCCAGCGCGCCTCGGCGATGCGGTCGATGCAGTGGGCCAGCGGGCCGCAGATGTCGGTGCCGCCGCGGTAGGCCTGGCCGAGAAAACGGGTCAGGCATTCGAGCCCGTCCGGGTCGAGCGGCAGGTCCATCTCGATCAGCTCGCCCTCGCCGCCGAAGGTCACCACCCGGCACTCCCGCTGCTGGGCGTGGGCAGTGCGCATCGCTTCGAGGACCACCGCCTTGGCCACCGCCTCGGCGCCGCCCTGCATCGAGCCGGAGGTGTCGACGCAGACGATCAGCGGCCCCATCTCGAGCCGGCAGTCGGGCCTGGGGCGGTTGAGCGGGCGCTCGACGCGGGCATCGTGGCACACCGTCTCGCTCATCC
>JAGRFY010000064.1 GCA_020445765.1 Rhodocyclaceae bacterium
TGCTGGCGGACGGCACCACGCTGGCGACCTTGCTCGAAGCGGCGTCGAGCCGGGTTGCGTTCCGCATGGACGCCGAGCCGCCGTCGCGGGTCGTGCTCTACGTGGATCAGGGCGAAGAGCTGTACAGCCGGTCCGAGCCGAACCAGGCGCAGCGACTGTCGGAACTGCTGGCCGAAGCGGCCGAGGCGCCCGGTGTGCTGGCGTTGATGAGTCTGCGCTCGGACTACTACGGGCGGCTGCAGGCGGACGCCGCGCTCTACCCGGTGGTACGCATGACCGACGTGCCGCCGCTCGACCGGGGCGGCATCGAGCGGGTCGTGCGCCTGCCCGCCGAGCGGCTCGGCGCGCGCTTCGAAAGCGAGGAGGTGATCGAAGAGATCGTCGCCGCGGCGGCCCGCCAGCCCGGCGCGCTGCCGATGCTCTCCGACCTGCTGGCGGATGCCTGGCGCGCAATGCAGGCCGACCCGCGGGCCGACGGCGTGCTGCGCCTGCCGCCTGGCTTCGTCGACATTGCGCGACCGCTGGCCGACAAGGCCGAGCGTTTCGTCACCAGCGAACCCGACAGCCTCGACGCGCTGCGCCGGCTGTTCACGCTCAAGCTCGCGCTGCTGCCGCGCGAGGGCGAGATCATGCGTCGGCGGGCGCGGCGTGCCGAATGCGGGGTCGACGAATGGCGCCTGGTCGAGGCCATGGCGGGCGCGCGCTGGCGGCTGGTGACGATGGGCGAGGAGGCCGCGGAGGCGACCGCCGAGGTCGCCCATGAGGCCTTGCTGCGACATTGGCCGCGGGTCGTCCGCTGGCTCGACGAAGCCCGCGAATTCCTGGTCTGGAAGAGTCGCTTCGAATCCGACTACCGAAGCTGGGAGGAGGCCGGCGACGCCGTGCGCGACCGCACCCTGCTGACCGGCCTGGCCCTCGAGGTGGCGGTACGCTGGCGCGAACAGCGGCCGACCGAACTGTCCGACGGCGAGCGTCTGTTCATCGGTGAGAGCGAGCAGGCCGCGGTGGCCGCCGGCGCGGCTGCCGAGGCCGCCGAGCGGCGGCTGGCGTGGCAGCGGCGCGCGATCTACGCGTTGGTCGTGCTGGCATTCGCCATCGTCGGCGGCTTCGCATTGTATTCGCTCGACCTGCGCGACCGTGCCGAATATTCGGCGGCGCTGGCCAGGCGATCCGAGCAGCAGGCGGTCGAGGCCCGCGAATTGGCCGAGCAGCAGCGACAGGATGCGCTGCGCCAGGCCGGGATGGCCGATGCGCGACGACTGGCGATGGCGTCGGCCGGGCTGCTCGACGAGGCCGTCGGCGAGACCACGCTGGCCGGGCTGCTGGCTGCCGAGTCGCTGCGGCTCGACGCCAATGTGGACGGCCGCGCGGTGATGCGCCGGGTGCTCGACCACCTGCCCGCACCCGGTCGCGCGCTCGATGCGCCGTGGCCCTACGCGGCGTTGCGCTTCTCGCGCGACGGGCGGGTGACGGCATTTCTGCGCGGGGTCGACGATGGCACCCGCGATCGCGCCACCGAGATCGTGCTGCGCCAGCAGGCTGATGGCGATGCCGTCGACCGCCGAATCGACAATCGGCATGTGCTCGGCGACATCGAGCTGTCGCCGGACGGCCGTCGGCTTGCCGGCGTCGACCGGCAGGCGGGTCGCCTGCTGCTTTGGAACACGGCCGACGGCACGCTGATCGCAGACCGCGAGATCGGCGCCCGCGCGCTGTCCTTCTCTGGCGACGGCAAGCGGCTGGTGATCGGCGCCAGCGGGCGGCGACTGCTGGTATTGAACGCGGCGGACGGCGAGGACATCGGTCAGCTGGGCGCGCCGGGCGGAGTCGCGTCGGTGGTGCTGATGGCGGATCGGCGCACCCTGGTGAGCTTCGGCGTGGACGGGAGATTCCGCGCCTGGGACGGCCTGCTCGGGCGCGCGTTGTGGTCTTCGCGCGAGCAGCGGCCCGACAGCGACCGAGTCGAGATCAGCCAGGACGGCCTGTGGTTTGCCGACCTCTCGGCCGACGGCAGCCGCATCGAGATCGGTGCCACCGTCGATGGCCATACCCTGTTCGCGATTCCGGTATCCGGCCAGGGCCGGCATCTGCTCTCTCCGAATGGCCGCAGGCTGGTCTGGTTGTCGCGTCGCAACGAGGGCGACGCCGGCGAACTGTGCATCTGGGACCTGGAGACTCGCAAGCAACTGCTGCGGCGCAATATTTCCCATACCCTGGTCGACGCGGCGTTCCTGCCGGAGTCGACGCTGGTTGCGATCGCGGCCGGCCGCAGCCGCCGGGACGATCCCGAACCCTATCTCGAACTGGTGGACAGCAGCGACGGCCGTGCCCTGTGGCGGGCGCCGCTGCCGTCCGGCTATGGCTACGTCCAGCCGCGGCCGATGGGGCCGAAGTTGCTCGCGATGGCGGTCGGGCAGGGGGGGCGCCTGCTGACCGACGAGGGCGAACTGGAGATCGATCTCGGTGACAGCGGCGCGGTGATCGCCGGGCTCGAGATCGATGGCGCCAGCATGCTGGCGCTGGCGCGCCGGCCGGCCGGCGGCGCGGCGGACCTGATCGAATTGCGGACAGTGTTCGGCGGCGGCGTCGAGCGGGTGATCGAGACCGGAGGGTCGGTGGGTGCGCTGGCCGCCAGCGTCGACGGCGAGCGGCTGATCGCCGAAGTCACGGTCGATGGTCACAGCCGCGTCCGCGGCTGGCGGCTGGCCGATGGCGAGCCACTGGCGTCGCTGGCGCTCGATGGACCGGTCTCGGGCATTCATGCGCTCGAAGGGGGCCGGCTGGCGGTGCACTCGGTCGCCCGGCAGCTCGACGTGTGGTCGTTGTCGGCGGGGCGACGGCAGGCCCGATTTGCCCATGGCCAGATCGCTGAACGCTATACAGTGGCCGCCGACGCGTCCACGGCCGTGAGCTGGCTGCCCGGTCTGCTGCAGGTCTGGGATCTCGGTCAGGCGCGGCTGGTGGCGGAACATCGGACGCCCGGCGAGCTGCGGGCGCTGGCGATTTCACCCGACGGCGAACGGGTGGCGTGGCTCGGCGATGACGCTCGGCGGCTGCGCCTGTGGCAGGTGGCCGGCGATGCACCGCCGGCCGAGTTGCCGCTCGAGCAAGGGCAATCGCCGCGCTTCGCGCCCGGCGGGCGATGGCTGTCGGTACAGACCGGCCGCGACCGGCTGCGGGTGTTCGACGGCAGCGATCTGAAACCTGTGGCCGAGGTCGGGACGCTGCCCGCAGGCCGCATCGCCGACGCCGTTTTCAGTGCCGACGGCGGCGAGCTGCTGGTGACCGAACAGCGCGAGCGACAGCGCGGGCTGCGGGTGTTCCGGATCGCGCCTTGGCGCGAGACCGCACGCATCGACCTGAGCGGCGCGCTGCTGCCGCTGCCCGGGGCGCACCAAGTCGGCATCTCCGACCGGGACGGGGTGTGGCGGGCCTGGAACACCGCCTCGGTCGGCGCCGACCAACGTCTGCTGGCGGCCTCGCCGCCCGCGCTGCTGCGGGAGCCGACCACCGGCCGGGTGCTGGCGCGCGTGCCGCCGGAGCAGGCGGCGGGCCTGCCGCGGCCGATCGGCGAGCGGGTGACGACCGTGCCGACCGTAAACGGCGTGCACCTCAACGCGTGGACCGTCGACCCGGCCGGTGAGCGCCTGGCCGTGGTCAGCGACGAAGGCATCGCGATCCAGGACGCGCACGACGGGCGGCCAATCGCCGAGTGGCCGGACGTCCGCCTGGACGGGGCCGGCATCGGCACTGGCCCTCATGCGCGGCCGGTACGCGGACTCCAGTTCATCGGTGCCGGCAACGGCCTGGCGGCCTTCGACAACCGCGACTTCGGCACCGCCGGCCAGCGCGCGCGGCTGTGGCTGTGGCACTGGGGCGACGGCCCGGCTCGCGAGATCGGCGACGGCAACCCGATCAACCAGCTCGCGGTCAGTGGCGACGGCCGCTGGCTCGCCACGGCCGAGGGCGCCGACTGGTGGGACGATGCCGCAGATCGCCGGGTGGCGGTCGGGCGCCACCAACTGCGGCTGTGGAATGCCCGCAGCGGCGAATTGCTGCGCACGCTGCCGTGGGACGAACCGGTCGATGCGGTCGCCTTCAGCCCCGACGGCAGTCGCCTGGCGGCCCGCAGCGCGGCGCGGGTCGACGTCTATGCCACCGCCGACTGGCAGCGCGAGCACAGCTTCCCGATCGATGGCAAGCGGGTCGCGGCCGGCGAAGTGGTGTTCGTCGCCAACGACGCGGTGGCAACCGAGGCGGAAGGTGGCGCCTGGCTGTGGTCGCTCACGGACGGTACGCGCCGGCACCTGCGCCATGGCCGCGACTGGCCGCGCATCGAAGCCTCGGCCGACGGCGCCCGTCTACTGACTGTGGATCGCACCCGCGTCGCGGTGTGGTCGGTGGCCGACGGCCACCTGTTGTTCGACACCCCGAATCCGGATGGCGCGTGGCGTGACGTGTGGCTCGGCGGCGACGACGACTCGATGCTGGCGATCGACGCCGAGGGCCTGTTGCAGATCCGCTGGCGGCGCGACGAACTGCTGGCCACGGCCTGCGCGCGCCTCGCCCGTGGATTTACCGACGACGAACGTCGCCGTTACCTGCGCGAGCCGGCGTCGGCCGACCCCTGCCCGGGCGGCTGAAGTCGTCGCCGGCAGCCGGGCTAGGGTCGCACCCGCGCGTCGAAGATGCGCCGCCAGACCCGTGCCACCCGACCGAAGTCGCGCCGCGCAGGCAGTCGTATGGCTTCGGCCGGATGGACGTGGGGGTTGCCGAGCACGCCGACCCGGAAGGCGAAGACGTAGTCCGGCTCCAGTCCCATCCGCAGGTCGGTCAGGACGACGTCCTGATTGCGGACGGCCGCCGCATGGAAGCCGCGGGTGAACCACGCCAGTCGTGCCACTGGCCAGGCATCGGCGATCGGTGCCAGCAGTTCGGGATGGCGCGGGTGACGGTCGAAACGGATCGGGCCGTCGGCGTCGAGCAGCGAGCGAAAGCCTTCGTGGTAGCTGTCCGGGCCGATCGCCAGCACCCGCCACAGCACGCTGTTGAACGGCGCCGGCGTGACCAGCAGGCGCTCGACGTCGATCGCCGCGTCGGCCAGCGACTTGCGTGCGAGCCGGTCGACATGGGCCTGGGCGGCGACTGTCCACGCGAGGTAGGCGGACGACAACACGACGCCGACCAGGCTCGCTCGCCGCATCCGCTCGCCGTCGCGCGCGACGGCGGCGACGACCACTGCGCCGGCGAGCGGCACGGTGTAGAGCGGATCGATGATGAAGATCGAGCCGAGGCCGAACGGGGTCGGATCCAGCGGCCACAACAACTGGGTGCCGTAGACCGTGAATGCATCGAGCAGCGCGTGGGTTGCCAGCGCCAGATAGACCGGGGCCGCCCAGCGCGGCCAGCCGGGCGCTGTGTCCGGGTGGAAGCGGATGATCGACCAGGTCAGCAACGGTGTCGCCAGCAGTTGCATCAACAGCGAGTGGCTGGCGCTGCGATGGTAGGTGAAGTCGCTGACCGGATCGCCGAGCGGCACCAGCACGTCGAGGTCGGGCGGGGTGCCGCACAGCGCGCCCCACAACAGCGCCTTGCGGCCGAAGCGGTGCCCGGCCACCGCGCCGCCGACTGCCGCCCCGAGGGCCAATTGGCTCAATGAATCCATTGTTGTTCCATGAAGTCGGCGGGCGCCCTTGCATTGCCCGTTGCTGTCGGCCGCTCAAGGGCGACAGCCGGAATCGGGATCGGTTCATCGATCCGCTATTGCTGCACTGCAACATATCAGGCAGAATCGATGTTGTCGAAAACCCCGAAGTTGTCCGCGAAACCGTGAACGAGCACCTGCACTTCGATCCCAAACCCCGGGGCTGGATCGGTCGCTGCGCCGCCCGGCTGTCCGCACTGTTCGGTCGGCGCCGTGGACGAGGGCGCGATCGCCGCCTACAGACGGCGGTGCCCGAAGCGGCCCCGCCCGACGCCGCTGCGCCCGTGCACGAGATGCCGCCCACTGATACCGCGGACGCAATCGTGACGACGTGTGCGGTGGCATCGACGGTGGCGGATGCGGCCTGCGCGTGGTCGATCGAGCCTGTTGCCGAAGCCGAAGCCGAAGCCGAAGCCGAAGCCGAAGCCGAAGCCGAAGCCGAAGCCGAAGCCGAAGCCGAAGCCGAGATCGCAGTCGCGGAGGTCACACCGGAGATTCCGCTGCCACCGGTGGTCGGGGCGACGCAGGCGCCGGCCACGATGGCCGATCCGGCCTGCGACGAACTGCGCCACAAGATCGCGGGCGTCGAGACCCGCATCGTCGAGCTCGCCGAACGCGAGGCCGAGATGCAACGAACCCTGGAGGCCTTCCAGCTCGCCCAGTTCCGCGCCCTCGGCCAGTCTCTCGCCGACTGCCTGCGCCTGCGCCACGAACTGGCCCGCCGCCGCGCCGAGATCAGCCGGAACGACGATGACATCGCCGCGGCCCGCAGCGCCGCCGACGACGAGCGATCCTATCGCGACACCGTCGACGTCGGCGAAGCACCGCCCGAGCTCGACGAATCGACCGCCGACGAACTCAAGCGCCTCTATCGCAGTGCCGCGATGCGCTGCCACCCGGATCGGGTCGGCGAAGCCGACAAGGTGGCTGCGCAGGAACGGTTCGTCCGTGTGCAGAAGGCCTTCCGCGATCGCGACGTCGCCGCGCTGCGGTTGCTGCTGCGGGAATTCGATGCCATGCCCGGCGAGTCGCCCGACGCTGCCGCGACCAACGACCGTGCCACGCTCGAAGCCGTGCTGTCGGCCCTGCGGGCGCGTGCTGCCGACCTGATCCTGGCGATCCAGACCCTGCAGATCGAGCCCGACTATCGCCGCGCCCTCGACCGCGGCGGCTGGGACGACTACTTCGATGAAGCGCGCCGGGGCTTCGAGCTGGAGTGTGCCGAATTGCAGCGCCAGCTCGACGAACTGGCACACGCCGAAACCGCCTGACGGGTTGGCGCAGCGGTCGGCCGTGGTGCGCTACGTCCTCGCGAGCTAACCTGCCGCCGAATCGGCCGCCTCGAACCAGGCCGCGCGCATTCGCTGGCAGTAGGCCTCGAGATTCGGTCGCCGCCGGCCGTGCGCGCGCAGTGGCGAATCGAGCGGCACCCACAGCAGGTTGGCGAGGAAGGCGTAGGCGGTGGCATCGACGGTCGTCGCCTGGGCGCCCATCAGGAACGGCTTGTCGCCTAGAAAATCGGCCACCGCGTCGAGATCGGCGATGCCGAGCGCCATGATCTCGTCGCGGCTGTGTCGCCCCATGCCGTGGTCCCACAACTGGCGGCGCATGTTCCGCCGCACCAGCATCGGCACCAGTTGGCGCATCGGCGCCGGCATGCGCCCGAAGAAGGCCTCGTGGGTCAGTTGCCATCCGGCGTCGTCAATCCACCGGGTGTAGATCGCCGCCCAGTACAGATGCTCCTCGAACAGACGCGTGAAAGCGGTCGATACCGCCCGCTCGGCAGCGTCGAGGCCGACATCGGGATCGACCCCGTGTCGGCGCACCAGATGGGCAATGATCAGCCCGGAATCGGCAACCGTCTCGCCGTCATCGTCGATATAGGGCAGCTTCCCCTTCGGCGCCTTCAGCGGCGACGCCCGGTTGTCCAGCGTGAAGGGTAGCCCGGCGATGCGCAGCCAGGTCTCGACCTTCATGCAGAACGGGCTGGCATTGGGCAGGCCGAAGGCGGGTGCGAACTGGTGCAGGACGATCATCGGACTTTCCTCCCGTTGCGGGGCGGTGAGGGCGCTGGGTGCGCCAGAAAGTCACGGTAGCATGACGCGACCGGGGATGGCGGTGCCCGGAGACGGCGTAGCTGGCCCCTGGTCACGAATAGAGCAGCGTCACCAGCACGGCTGCGCCAAGGAAGACGCCGATGACGACGTTCTCCCCGATCCGCCGGGCGCGTTCCACGTCGAGATCGAAAGTCCGGCCGATGATTCGACCGGTCACACAGGCGACCAATTCGCCAATGGCGGCGAGTATTGGTTCGGCGAGGTCCATCGCGTCCTTGTGGGCAGAATGGCTGGGAAAACGAAATGATGGCTTACGAGAAGGGTGCGAGGCCACCTTTTGCGAGCACCGGCCGATTGCAGCAGAAAGACTGCCCGACGGACCCCGACTGATACCGGATTTCAATACCCGACTATAGCTGCAGACCAAGTCCTGGCCTGGCGACGACGAGATGAGGTCGGTCGCCCATTTGGTTCTGGCGTCGCCCGTAACATCCATGGAAAAGCTGGAGCGGGCTCTAGAAAATATTGCCCATATTCGCGCGCAAGCCCCGCAATCGATAGAGTGAAGAAAGAAATAATAATTCTGTAGAATATGGCATTCTCGCGTTTCGCCGAACGCTCCCTGTGTCGGCGCACTCCGGTTACTTGAAGACAAAAGAAAAGTATCGTTTGCTTTTCTGTTTTCGAGTCGCCTCTTGGTAAGTCTGCAAGACTCTTCAGGTGTGCCCATTTAAGTACTTTTGGCCTACTTGGTCGATTCTGCACGCAAGATGGCAGTGCAGGATGGGTCACCGAAACACCACGAATGCCTGGAAGATCTCTTGAGGGAGCTATTCGCTCGCCGCAAGCGCCGCAAAATGGCTGCAGCCAGCTACTTGCCATCCTACAAGGCCGCTTCTCGAAAATCGCAAGGTCGAGCCGCGTGATACAGCACGTAGCAAAATTCAAGTGGAGATGCATGCCTCTGTGGTGAGGTTTGGTCGCAGTGGCCGGATCGCAACTATGGTGTCGAGGTCCTTGAAAAATGCCTGTCGCCCTGGCTCTCGGCCCTCGTAGGACAAATCTTACAAGCCTTGCCCCGGCCGTACTTTGCGATTTGCCAGGGAAATGCTAATGTAGTGCGGTCTGCGTGGGGTTTCTGTTAGTTGAAGTTGGCCGTCCAAGTTGAAGGGGATTCGCATGTTGGAACGTGTAGGGGGCGAATCCCGCCTGTTTGCTTCAGAGCGAGTCTATTCAAATTCTAGGGGAGGCGCTCGATGTCCGCGATCGATGATATAACCACAACCGAACTTGCTGCCTATGAAGGAAAAGATATCGCGGACATCTGCAATACCGGTTATGACGCCGCAAATGTCAACCACTGTGCCCACTTTGTCAGCCATGTCTTGGAGATTACGATTGGGCTGATTTGCGGCTCTATGAAGTATGATACGCGCGGAACAGGAACCAGCTTGCGCGTCAATGAGATTTATAATTCCTGCTCAACGCGAGGTGTATGGGCGGATAAACCGATTTCCACGAAGCGATGCCTTGTATTCGCCACTCGGCCAAGCAATATGGACGGTTCGGAGATGGGCGAGCATCCCAGAAAGCATATCGGGATTTACGTGGACGGGAACGTGTGGCATTACTCGAACAGCGGCGACAAGGTCGTCAAGGATTCGGTCGAAGCCTTCCTGCTGAAGTTCAAAGGCGCCTACGGATCTTCCACGGCTCTTTACTACGGCGTGCTTTGATGAATAATCTCCTTTGCTTTCCCATGGCCTACATTGCGATGTTATTGGGTGGCTGTGCCATCGCCGCGCAGCCGCAGAGCTCGGAGTATGCGCCTGCCACGATTATCGCCGCATTGATAGCACGGTCTGATGTCGATTTGCGCGAACAGGCCGAATGCGATCCAAAAGGGGCTGAAGGATACGAGGCAGGAAAGCGCTGGACCTTGGGCGATGATATGGCGCACTACCTTGCGGAAATGAGTGGTGGGGAAAATTCCGTGACGGCCGAGTGCTGGCCGCCGGAAGACGGAGGTCGCACATGTACAGTCACCTTCGGGCAGGACAAGGGTGAACTCGTTTGGTCTCGGGGATATCGGTTCCGGATGGTGGACGGCGCCGCTGTTGGCGATCTGATGTGCTTTACGATTCCTTAGCGAATTCCGCCCGATCATTGCGATCAGGCGGAGTCGGTCGCGAATCGCGGCTTGCGTTCCTTCGTTCGCATTCTTCTGACCAGGACGCAGCCTGACCGAGCGCCAGTGTCGTATGGCGCCGCTGGAACTGGTTTTTTGACCATATGCGGGCCAAACTGGAAGGGGCCGGCGATTCGAAATGAATCATCGCGCTTCTGGTTTGTGGGCATGGCCAGACCAATGATTGAAGATCGATCCCGTGTCGGCGGTTGCGTTGTCCTATGCCGGCGATCCGCTGCGTCGCCGCCCATGGGCTCGTATGCGTGCAAGTTCCGATCGCATCTCAGTCGCGGCTCTGTCGTCGTGGGCGGGGGATCTCTGGCTTTCCGCGGATACCGTTCGACTTTTCGCCTGAAGGGTCGTTGCGATTTGGCTGGCGTCACGGGTCACGTGTGAAACCCCAACCCTAATCGATCGCTCCCCATCGTGAATACCCGCCCCGCCGACACCGGAAAGGCACGCCACTCCCGATCTCGGGGCAACTCCCCGAGCCCGGCAAAGGCACCGAAGGCCGGCAGCAGGCCGATGCGGTCGGCGAAGGCGAAACAGGGCAACCGCAGGCGGTCGCCGGCGGCGCGCAGCACGATACCGAGGCGAAGGCGTCGGCATAAGGCGCGAAGCGTTTCAGCCACGGGCTGCCCGCGGCCGAAGGCGGTGCCAGTACCAGGGCCCGCCGCAGCGCTGCGCGGTCGATGCCGTCATCGGCCGCGCGGGTCGGCGGCAAAGTCACGCCGCCAGCGCGATAGACCCGGTTCAGCGCCTCGACGGCGCCATGGCAGACCAGCGGGCCGGGGCCTTCGGCGAGGCCGGCGGCGGCGTTGTCGTGCCACCAGCGTCGGATCTCGTCGATCACGGTGGCGCTGTCCGGCCAGCGATAGATCGGCAAGCCGAAGGTCGATTCGGTGACGAAGAGGTCGCAGCGCAGTGGCTTGAACGGCGCGTAGGTCGGGTCGGCCTGCAGCTTGTAGTCGCCGGAGAGCACCGTGCGGTGGCCGTCGATCTCGATCGAGACCTGGGCCGAACCCAGCACGTGGCCGGCCGGATGGAGCGACAGGCGGGCGCGGCCGACGACCAGCGGCTCACCATAGTCGAGCGTCTGCAGCCGGATCTCGCCGAGGCGCACGCGCATCGCGCCGGCCGCGGCGGTCGCGCACAGGTAGCGCTCGTGGCCGGGGCGCGCGTGGTCGGCGTGGGCATGGGTGACCACCGCACGCTCGACCGGGCGCAGTTCGATCGGCAGGTGGTCGGAGCGGCGCACGCGGACTCATTCGGCGGCAAGCCGTCGACAGACCGCGGTCGCCGTCGGAGGTTCGCCGCTGTGGCCGTTCAGTCGCCGCCGGCCAGCGGCCACGACAGGCGCACCCGGGTGCCTTTGCCGACGGCACTGGCGACCGAGATCTCGGCGCCCTGGGCAGCAAGGATGCGGCGCACGCTGGCCAGCCCGAGGCCGGCATGGTCGTCGCGGCTGCCCTGGAAGATCTCGAACAGCGTCGGCAGCGTCGCCTCGTCGATGCCTTCGCCATCGTCCTCGAGCACGATTTCGAGCCGTTGCTTTCTGCGATTCGACGACAGGGAGAGTCGCCCTCCCGGCGAAGTTGCATCGACGGCATTGGCAATCAGGTGGTGTAGCAGACGTTCGAACTGTTCCGAATCCGCGATGATGCGGGTGTCGTCACGGGCAAGCCCGGACGGGTCGATCGTCAAGTCGCGGCGGTCGGCGACGGCGGTCCAGGCGGCGAGTGCCCGGTCGATCACTTCGGCGGCATCGATCGGCTCCGGCGTCGGTGCCTCCGCGGGTGCCCGCCGGGCGAGCGGCGCCAATCGCTCGGCGATCCTGCCGAGCTCGGCGGCGAGCCGGGTGAGATGCTTGCGGGGCCCTTCCGGCAGCGTCTCGTCGCGCAGCAGGGCCTGGGCCATCAGGACGAGTCCGCCGAGCGGCCGCGCCAGCCGCTCGCTGGCGGCGGCTGCCAGTTCGGCGACCAGGGTGGGCGGGACCGCGACCGGCGGCGCCGACTCGTCCCGGCTCCCTGCTTCGGTCAGGATCACGGCGAAACGGAAGGGACCGTCAATACGCGCCGACAGCGGCCGGAGTCGTGCTTCGAGGGTGCCGGCCGGTCGCCGGATCAGGTGGCGGGCGGCCTCGCCGGCGTCGATACTGGCTTCGATCGGCGGCAACAGTGCCGGCAGCCAGCTCTCGCGCAGTCGTTCGGGCGCAATGCCGAGCAGTTCGGCCGCGCGTGGCGTGGCGTGGGCGACCTGACCCTGGCTGTCGGCGAGGACGATGCCGCAGGGCAGTGCCGCGAGCGCTTCCTCGAGCGCCGCGGTGCGCGTCTGCCCCTGGCGCGATGCCAGCGCCTGCTGCTCAGAGGTGCGGCGCTCGTAGGCCTCCTTGTTCTCTCGCGCCTCCTGGAGTCGCTCGGCGAGCCGGTTGATGCTGCTGGCGATTGGTGCCAGGGCGCTGCCGCGCGGAATGTCGACGCGCTGCTCGAAATGACCTTCGGCGATTTCCGCGGCATGTAGCTGCAACTGTTGCCACGGTCGCAACAAGCGGCGGGCGAACACGGCACCGAGCAGGGTCATCACCAGCAGCAGCAATGCGAGGGCGGCGGCCCACAGGGTCGGTACCGCATCCTCTGCGCGCAGATCGGAGGTCGGTGTCGATAAGGCGAGGCTCCAGCGTAGCGGTGACGCGGCGCTGGAGACCAGTGCCAGCCGGGCATCTACGCCGGCGAACAACACCGTGCGCATGCCCTCGGTGACGTGGCCGTCGTCGCCACGCATGGCCCGGTCGGCCAGCGGCCGAGGCAGGCTGTCGCCCATCTGGATCGCCGGCAGCAATTGCGCTTTCTCGCCGGCACCTCGCCGGTCCTGCCAACGCAGGATTCGGCCGGAATGGTCGAGCAGATGCCAGCGTGCCGAGTGCAGCGACGGCGGTGCCGGCAAGCGCTCGGTCAGCGCCGACTGCGGCAGTTCGAGGAGCAGGGCGGCGCGCGCACGGTGATCATCGCCGCGCACCGCGGCACCGAGGTGCAGGCGGGCAACGGCAACGGCGTCGTCGGCCAAGGGTGAGACGTAGACCTGGCCCGGCGTGGCGCCGAGTATCACCCGCAGCCCTTCCTGTTCGTCGGTGGCGACGGTGGTGGCAACGAAGCCGCCGATGTGGGTGGCGCCGCGGTCTGCCTGCAGCAACACCTGACCGTCATGGTCCACCAGCCGCAGCCGCTGCCAGTGGGGCTGGCCGCGCAGCAGATCGCCCAGCTCCTCGGCGACGCGGTCGGCGAGCGCCGCGCGGTTCTTGTCGGTGGACGCCAACAATGCCCGCATGCCGCTGCCTTCGGCGGCAGCGCGCAGGGCGCGGGCGTGATGTTCGAGTTCCCGTCCGAGCACGGTCGCCGCGACATGGACATGGGCGGCCGCCTGGCCTGTCGCGGCTTCATGCGCCGCGCTGCGGAGCACGCGGATGCCGATGGCGCCGGCGATCAGGGGGGGCAGCAGGGCGATCAGGACGAAGCCGGTGAGCAGCCGTGCATCGACGGTTCGCGGCAGTCCCGACGCGCGGGATGTTTGCTTGGACATGTGGCCGGTCATTTGTCATGAAATGCGGGCCGTATTGTTGCCCAATGCGCGATCGTCGAACAGCGCGGCGGTGTTGTCGATGTTGCACAAACACCGAGGGGCTGCACGATCGTGCAGCCCCTCGGTGCGTCGCTGGTCGGCCAAATCCGGCGCTGGCCTGCCTCAGTTGACAGGCGAGACGGCGGTGACACCACCGCCATCGACGAAGGTGGCGGTGATGCTGGCCGGGCAGCCGAGGCCGCTCGGATCATCCACCGTGCCACGGAAGCGGAAGGTGCCGAATCGGGTCGGCTGGCCGGTGACCTCGTCGATCACGGTCTCGACATCGACGTCACCCAGGGGCGCGCCGTTGGCGGTGTCGCTGAAGACCACCAGACCCGCGGACGGATCGTGGGTGGCGCCGCGTACCTCGAAGTCGAGTTCTCCGTCCTGGTCGACGCATTGCGCACGCTGGATGCTCACTTCCGCACCCTGGTTGAGCAGGGCCGTACCGGTGGTGCCGACGTCGATCGACAAGGTGTGGTAATGGAAGGCGCTGTCTTCGCCGTAATAGCCTTCCACGGCGGACGGCAGCGGTCCGCTGACCAGGCTGAGGTCGATGCCGAAGCCGAAATCGTCGGTGACCGGTACCGCAGGCATGCGCGGATCATCGAGGCGCAGCAGCGGGCGACCGAGATTGGTCAGCGAATCGCCCGGGGCGTCGCAGGTCGAGACCGAGCAATTGACGCCGGTGATGCCGCCGAGAATGACGTTCTCGGCCGGCTCGGCGAACATCGAGTCGGCGGTGATCGACAGCAGCGCGCCGGTGACGTCGTCGAGCACCGCGGTGCCGGTGATGATGGCGGTGCCGCCGATGAAGCCGAGCTGGCTGCGGCCGGGCAACTGAGCTGGCAGCACGTCGTCGCCGTCGACCCGGAAGCGCCGCATCAGCACCAGCGGCTTGGTGTTGGGGCGCCCGACGGTGGCGCCGACCTCTGCTGCCAGCGCGTTGATGTCTGCCGTCGGCGTTGCGATCGGCGTCGATCGCGGCACATTCACCTCGATGCCCATGACGAAGACCGAATCGGTCGACGGCACGATGTTCTCGATGGTGCCTTCCAGTTCGACCGGCACTTCGAGGGCCAAGGCCGGCTGGGCCAGGACAACGCCGGAAATTGCACAGGCGATTGCAGTGAGGCGAGCGATCATTTTTGTTTCTCCTTGTTTCGAATGTCGTGAGCGGGTGCCCGGTCCCACCGGTTCCTCGCGGGCACGGTCGGGGCCTTCGGTCGGGGTGCGGTCTCGGTTCCCCGGCGAGCACAGCCCCTTTCGCACGGCGCGTGCCATCCGGCCCGGGCATCGGCGCCCACTACAATCTGTAACAAGTCCGCTTGCTATGACATCAGGATCGTCTGCCGCCGCAATGCCGCGTGGTTGAGCCATCGCCGGCAATATCCACGGCCGCCGCCTGTCGCCCGGAAAAGGCGAATGGCATGGAAAAAGATTGTGGGCCATTTGGCCCGAAGCCTGGGGGATGCCACCCGAAAGGCCGGGAAATTCCCGGGGGACGTCACCCAGGCTTGGGGGAAAACCGGGGTGTGGGGAAATTTTCCACAAAGATGGGGGTCAAGTCGGATGCCATGGGGACGACATCGCGAGTGCCTGCAGGCGGCGAATGCGGCGGTGGGTTTCGGGGTGGCTGCGCAGCCACCGGGGCTGGCGATCGTAGGTGCCCGGCAACAGCCGTGCGAACCAGGGGCGACTCGCGTGTTCGATGCGCGCCAGCGCCTGCGCCAGCCCTCGCGGGTCGCCGGTCAGCGAGGCCGCGGTGGCGTCGGCGTCGAACTCGCGCACGCGCGACAGGCCGAGCTGTGCAAGCAGCGCGATCTGCGGCGAAAACATCAGCAGTGCCACCGCCAGCCAGTCGATCTGCCAGCCGCCGACGCCGAACAGGCTCGGCAGCGCCAGCAACAGCAGCAACTGGCCGGCCACCGAAAAGACGGTCGTGATCCGCCCGACGTGGGCAGCCAGGTTCATCACCCGAAGGTCGTCATGGGCGATGTGCGCGATCTCGTGGGCAAGCACGCCGGCGAGTTCGCGACGGTCCAGTTGCTGCAGCATGCCGTCGGTGACCGCGATCGCCGATCCGTCGCGCTGGCCGACCGCAAACGCGTTGATTGCAGCGCTCGGAACGTAGTAGGGACGCGGTGTCGACGGCAGCCCCGCCCGTTCTGCCAGCGTGGCGAGGCTGTGCCATAGATACGGGGCTTCCGCCGTCGACAGCGGGCGCGCGCCGACCAGTCGCAGCGTCCACTGGGCGCTTGCGGCAGGTTCCGCAACGACGGCCGCGCTGGCCACGCCGAGGGTCAGCCACAGCCCGAGGTCACCGAGCAGCAGGTGGCCTGCCAGTGCGCTGATCGCCAGCATCGCGATGATCAGCAGCGCGCTTTGCAGGCGATTGCTCCAGCGATGCACGGTGCCGGCATGGTCCATCGTCGATCACTCCAGACCATGGCTGCGCAGGCGTCCGCGCAGCCTGTCCAGTTCGTCGAGCAGGTCGGCCATCAGTGCGGCCAGTTCGGGCACCGCATCGAAGTCGCGCTCGATTGCAGCCATGCGCCGGGCGCGGCGCAGGGCGGCCGCCGAAAACCGCACCTGGCCACTGCCGTGCGGCGCCGCCGGCAGCATGCCCTCGGTCAGTCTCAGTCGTACCCAGTCGCCGTCGCGGGCGCAGATGCCGGCCAACTGCTCGATCGTGAACAGGGTTTCGCCGCCGGCTTCTTCGGGTGAGTGGCGATCGCGTTCAGTCATGGTCGACACTCCTGCGTGGATCGAAGTCGAACTCCTCGGCCATGCGCTGGTAAAACGCACGCGCCTTGTCGTCGTCCGCAGGCGGCAGCACCACCTTCAGATCGAGCAGCAGGTCCCCGGGCGTGGCGGCGGGCAGGCCATGCCCGCGCACGCGAAGCTGCCGGCCACTCTGGGCGCCTGCGGGAATGCGCACCCGCAGCCTGCCGTCCGGGGCGTCCACGTCGACCACCGCGCCGAGTGCGGCCTCCCACGGTGCCACCGGCAGCTTCATATGCACGTCGCGGCCCTCGGCACGGAAGCGCGGATGGGGCCGGAAATGCACTTCGAGCAACAGGTCGCCGGCGCCGCCCGAACCGTATCCCGGGTGGCCCTGGCCAGCCAGACGGATGATCTGGCCTTCGCGCACGCCCTTCGGGATGCGGACGTCGAGCGTTCGCGTTTCGAGGTGTACCCGCCCTTCGGCGTCGATGCGCGGCGAGCGCAGGCTGATCTGGCGGTTGGCGCCCCGGTAGGCGTCCTCCAGGTCGAGCTGTACCCGCGCCATGTGGTCCTCGCCGCGGCCATCGAACTGGTGGTGCTGCGGCCGGGTGGGGCCGCCATGTCCCATGCGCCCGAACAGTTCGGCGAAGAAATCGCTGAACTCTCCGGCATCGCGCGCATGGAATTGGCGACCGGACCATTCGAAGCCGTCGTCCCAGCCCGGTGGTGGCGCGAAATCCTGCCCCGATGCGTAGCCCTGCCCGAGTTGGTCGTAGGCCGCGCGCTTCTCGGCATCGCCGAGCACCGCATAGGCCTCGTTCACTTCCTTCATGCGTTCGTCGGCGTCCGGCGCCTTCGAGACGTCGGGGTGGAACTTGCGCGCAAGCTTGCGGAAGGCCTTGCGGATCTCGTCGGCGGTGGCGTTCCGTTCCACCCCGAGCGTCTGGTAGTAGTCCCTGAATTCCAAGGTCGTCTCTCCCGGCTAAGGTGGTTGATCTATCGGTCACTTCTAATATGGGTCGCCACCGGCCCGCTCTCAAGGCCTTGAAAGCCGACGACGGCCACCCCATATCGGCGACATGGACTAACCGGAGGGAACAACATGGTCTGGAATGCCTTTTCGCGAGATCTGATGACCGAGCTGCAGCGCCTGCAGCACGAATTCGGTCATCCCCTCGAGCAATCCGCGAGCATTCGCGGTGGCGGCCGCAGCCGCTTTCCGGCGCTCAATGTCGGCGGTACGCCGGAATCGGTTGAGATCTACGCCTTCGCGCCCGGTCTCGATCCGTCGTCCATCGAACTCACGCTCGACCGCGGCGTGCTGTCGCTCTCCGGCGAGCGCGTGAGCGACCTGCCGGCGGAAGACGCGCGTACCGCCGTGCATATCGGCGAGCGCTTTGCCGGACGCTTTCGCCGGGTGGTCAACCTGCCCGACGATGCCGACCCCGATTCGGTGAGCGCGACCTACCGCGACGGCGTCCTGCATATCCGGGTCACCCGTCGAGCGGCCAGCCAGCCGCGTCGAATCAACGTGCAATGAGGTCCGACATGAGCGAACGAGATACCCAGGGCAACGTCGCACGCGACGATGCGATGCAACCGGCCGTCGACGTCATCGAGGACGCCGCCGGCATCACGCTGACGGCCGACCTGCCGGGTGTGCCCAAGGAAGGCCTGAGTCTGCACATCGAGGCCGATCAGCTGACGATCGAGGGCGAGATCCGGCTGACGGCGCCGGAAGGCATGCAGCTCACCCACCGTGAGCTGTCGGCGTCGCGCTTTCGTCGGGTCTTCACGTTGTCGAAGGAGCTCGACGCGGAGCGCGTCAGCGCGGCTCTGGAGAACGGCGTGTTGCGTCTGCGCATCCCGCGCGTGCAACAGGCCCAGCCGCGTCGCATCCGCATCGACGTGAGCTGAGCGCTCACCTGCACGCCAAGGAGTCATTCATGAAGATAGACGACATCAGGACCGGCATCGACCACCTGCGGCAATCGCTGACGGAGGGCTGGCAGCGGCTGCGTGAATCGGCGGCGAGTGCGTTGACGCGATTCTCCAGTGACGAGAACACGCGCCTGCCGGCGGAGCACGAGATCGACGACGGCATGTTTGCACCGACCCGAAGCTGGTCGATGCTCGGCGGCGAGGTCTTCGAGGACGACCAGCGCGTCGTCGTCCGTCTCGAGGTGCCCGGCATGAACAAGCAGGACTTCGACATCCAGGTCGAGGACGACACGCTCGTCGTACAGGGCAAGAAGCGCTTCGAGCGCGAGAGCAGCAGCGGCCGCTGGCGCGTCATGCAGTGCGCCTACGGCAGCTTTCGCAGGGTCGTCGCATTGCCGGCAACGGTGCGCGCCGAGGTCTCGAAGGCCAGCTACCGCAGTGGCGTGCTGCGCATCGAGTTGCCGAAGGCGGAGCCCGGGCGGCCGCGGGCGATCCAGGTGCCGGTCGAGTGAGCCGTCCGCGCGGGGCCGCTGCCGGCCCCGTTCTCAGCGAGTGCGCGATGCGATCAGTGAATCTAGCGACAGGCGGCCCGGACCGAAGGCGGTGACCACCAGCAGCAGGGCGCCCCAGTAGAGGTGATCCTGCAACGCGGCCGGACATTCGAACTCGAACAGCGTCGGGTAGGAGATCAGCGCCATCGCGTTGACGATGAACAGGCCGAGGGCGGCCGGTCTCGAGAACAGCCCGACGAACAGCAGCACCGGCAGCACCAGCTCGCCGGCGGTACCCAGCCAGGCGGCCAGTTCCGGCGGCAGAACCGGCACCTGGTACTCGTCCTCGAACAGGAACAAGGTGGTCTCCCAGTCCTGGATCTTGGTCAGGCCGGACTTGAAGAAGGCCCAGCCGACGGCCAGGCGGATCGCCAGCGACAGCAGCGATCCGCCCCACTCGCTCAGGGGGCGGTCAAAGGTGGTGGACAGGCGGTGAAGGCGCAGCGCGGCATTCATGGACGTTCTCCTTGTCGGGTCGGGGGTGTCGCGGCGAGCCAAAGGCCTTCTTCGAGCCAGCGCGGTATGGCGTCGCCCGGGTCGAAATCCGGCTGCACGGCCGCTGCCCGTTCGAGGGCGTCGCCGAGGCAGTCGCCCTGCGCCAGCGACTGCAGCGCGGCGAACTCGCCGCCTGTTGCGTCGCGGCATTCGGCACGCCAGCGCGGACGATGGACGATCAGTCGACAGCTGCCGCGGGGATCGGACGGCAGAGTCTCGGTCGCCGCGGGCTGGTGGGCCCGCCAGATGCGGCCGATCGCCCACGCCGAGGCGACCAGCGTGACGTTCGGATGCAGGCGGATGCGTGCGTCGGCGAGCGACTGCGGATCGAGCGACGCCAGCTCCGCCAATGTCATCGGAACTGCGTCGCTGCCGTAGTGGGCGACGTGCAGCGCCCATTCGAGGCGGGCGACGTCGCCGATGTAGGGCTGCCCGGCGAGCGGCTCGAAGTCGGCCAGAAAATCCGGCAGCGCGGCACCGAAGCGGTTGAGGTCGCCTTCGCGATAGTCGTGGCTGCGGCCATAGCGCCTGGCCAGTGCGTGGAAGAAGGACTCGCCGACGAGTGCTTCTACCACCGGGTAGGCGCCGGCCAGGGCACGATGCCAGTTGGCAGTGAGATTGCCGCGATACAGGGCCAGGCACTTTGCAGTGGCCGCCGGTGGTCCCCGGAACAACTCGACCGGATCGGCCTCAGTGTCGAGGAGGCCGCCGGCCATGCGTCGCTGGATCGCGGCGAGTTCGTCAGCAGCCATCGCAGTGTGCGTCCGCGGACAGCGTACGAGTGGCGAAGTCGCGCGCCTTGTCGGCTTCGGCGACCAGTACCTCGAGCGCCGGGATGTCGGTGTCCCATTCGATCAGGGTCGGTACCTCGCCGAAGCGGCGCACGGCTTCCCGGAACAGTGCCCAGACCGGTTCGGCGACGTGGTCGCCGTGGTGATCGACGACCGAATCCTCGGTCACCAGATGGCCGGCGAGGTGGATCTCGGCCGGCGCCGACAGCAAGGCCGTCATCGCCTCGACGGCGTCCTCGTCGTGGTTGCACTGGTTGACGTAGAGGTTGTTCACGTCGAGCAGCAGGCCGCAACCGGTGCGTTGGCGAAGCCGTTCCAGGAACTCGGCCTCGGTGAGTCGGTCGGCGGCGAAGCGCAGGTGGGACGACACGTTTTCGAGCAGGATCTGCCGGCCCAGTCGCGCCTGCGCCCGTTCGACACGCTCGCACACCAGCGCCAGCGCCTCGGTGGTCAGCGGCATCGGCAGCAGATCGTTGAGGTGTTTGCCGGGGATCGCGGCCCAACTCAGGTGCTCCGACACCAGTGCCGGCTCGAAGCGCGCCACCAGGCGTGCGATGCGTGCCAGGTGCGATTCGAAGTGTTCGGCCGTGGCGGAGCCGATGCCGAGTCCGACACCGTGCAGGCTCACCGGGTAGTGGCTGCGCAACCGGTCGAGCACGTGCAGGTCCCAGCCGCCGTCTCCGAAGAAGTTCTCGCTATGGACCTCGATCCAGTCCACCGCGGGCCGACGATCGAGAAAGTCGCGATAGTGGCAGCCGCGCAGGCCGACGCCATAGCCGGCGAGTCCGGTCGTTGAAGTCATGTCGTGGTCGGGAACGGGTTGCAGGCGGTGAGCACCATGCGGCCGGCGCCAAGCGCCGCGCCGCAAGCGCGGTCGTCAGCTCTTGCCGCCAGCCTTGAGGGATCCACCCATCTCGGTGCAGGTGCCCTTGGCGACGTACTTCCATTCGTTGGGGTCATTGTCCTTGGTGGCCTGCCCGGCGCAGGCGTGGCCGCCGGTCGAGCTGGCACAGTCGTTGGCGCCGGACTTGGCGATGCCGAAGCACTTCTCCTTGCCGTCCTTGGCCGCCAGGGCGGGGTTGGCGGCAGCAGCAGCGATGCCGGCGATGGCGGCGGCGACGAGGAATTGGCGCTTGTTCATGGTTGTTTCTCCGTTGGGTTTTCAGGGGTGGCCGGCCGACCGGCCGGAAATCGTCATCGATTCCGCCGCCGTGCTGCCGGCGAAATTGCGTTGCTTGCATTGCTAGACCGAACGGGCTCGTGCGGACTTACACCCGTCCTGCGAATTCAGTCACGGCTGCGGTATTGCATCAGCGTGGCGACCAGCCAGCCTTCGCAGGCCTTGAAGCCGAGCCACAGCAGCAGGCTGGCATAGCCCATCAGCGTCAGTTCCAGCAATTGCTCGAGCGCGCCCTCGGCGATCACCATCAGGCCATGCTCGGCGAACAGCCAGATGTTGGCTTGCAGCAGGCGGAAGAGGTTGTAGGACACCGCGCCGAAGGCCATGAAGAAGACGCCGGCGAGCAGGAACACCAGCCACCAGCGCGGGCTCAGCAGCTTGACGACATGGAAGCGGAACATGGGGCCTCCCCAATCATTGCCAGGTGGCCAGCAGCTTACTCCGGTGGCAGCCGGTCGATGGTTCTCCGGCTATCCGGTATTGCTATCGGCCGTCACCAGCAGATTGCGAAATATCATCGTCACCGACACCGGGGCCGCGCCGGCGATCGGCGAGAATGCGCTGCCGCGGCATTCGGCCGCAACATGCCGGAGAAGTCATGATGTTGTCCTTGAAGCCGACGTCGCGCAACTGGCTGCGCACCGTGGCGTTCGCTGCCGGTCTGTCGGCGCCGTTGCCGGCATTGGCGCTCCAACTCGCGATCGATTCGTCTCAAAGCTGGGTCACGATCACGCCGGCGTTCCCGCTTTGTGATCCCGACGGAAACTGTGGATCGTCGGCACCGTCGACCCACGCGCTGAGCGGCACCCTGGGCGTCGAGGTGCTGCACGTGGATGCAGATCCATTGGGCTCGCCGGCCTACGACGTGATCCGATTCACGGACGTGCGGATCGACGTCGATGGGCGCCGCAGTTTCGAGCAATCGCTGTTCGCGGAAGTCCTGGAAGGCGGTCGCTTTTCATCGTCGGTCTTGCCTCCGGTGGCGCCCGGCCAGATCTGTTCCTGTTTCTCGACCCCGGATCCGCTCGTCTTCGAGGGTTCCTGGGACGGCCGCGCGCTGCAGGCGGCCGGCAGTGCGGGAACATTGTTCGAGCCGGCGACCTTCGCGCTGGTCGCCAGCACGGTGCCGGGGCCGAGCGAAGCCGCGATGTGGCTGCTCGGGCTGTCGCTGCTCGGCGCCCGGCTGCGCCGGGGCGGTTAATCGCCGGCCAGGCAGCGCGACATCCAGGCTTCGATGTCGCGCACTTCCTCCAGGCACAGACCATGGTCGATCGGATAGCTGTGCCACTCGACGGCGTAGTCCATCGACTCGAGCAATTCGCCCGAGCGCTTGCCGAAGTCGTGCGGAATGACCCCGTCGTGGCGGCCGTGGGCCTGGAGGATCGGCACGCCGCGGTTGGCGTCGCTGGCCTCGGCTGCCAGCGTGTCGACCAGCGGCACATAGGTCGACAGCGCCATGATGCCGGCCAGCCGGCGCGGGTGGCGCAGTCCGGTATGGAGCGCGATCGCGCCGCCCTGCGAGAAGCCGGCCAGGATCAGGCGCTGGTCCTCGACGCCGCGTGCATTCTCGCGGTCGATCAGCGCTTCGATCTGGCGTGCCGATTCGAGCACGCCGGCCGGGTCCTCGCGACGCTCGGAAAAGTCGGCGGAGACGATGTCGTACCACGCCCGCATGACGAAGCCGCCGTTGATCGTCACCGGGCGCATCGGCGCATGCGGAAACACGAAGCGCAGCGGCGGCAGCGTGTCGCTGTCGAACTCATCGACGATGGGTTCGAAATCGTGGCCGTCGGCACCCAGCCCATGCAGCCAGATCACCGCGTGGCGGGGCGACTCGCCGGTTTCGATCTCGACACAGGGCAGTACGGCGGGCGGATGGGTGCTCATGGTTCGGCTCCGTCTGGGAATTTCACATTGTAGGGCCGTCGCCGTGGGGGCCGGCACTTCAGGTCGGCAGCCGGCGGTCGTTGACCCGGGTTCCTGCGTGACGAGGACGACGAATCGACATGGCGACGAATCTGGTACTGGTCGGGGTCGACGCGCTGCCCCCGCTCTCTCCCCACGCCATCGAACTGCTCGATCTCGATTTCGACGATGCCGATGCCGAGTCGCGCCTGCTGCGCATCGTCCACGTCGAACCCCAACTCGCGGCAAAACTGGTCGCTGCGGCCAATTCGGCGGCCTTCGGTCTCTCGCGCGTGCGCTTCGGCACGGTGCCGCTGGCGATTCGGCGGATCGGCCTGCGCCGTGCAATCCAGTTGTGCACGGCTGCGCTGGTCGGGCAGCCGCTGCAGGTCGGCCTGCCGCCGGCACGGCGCATGCAACTGTGGTTGCACGCGCTGGCCACCGCGCTGGTCGCGGCGGAATTGGCGCGCCGGCTGCGGATCGACGCCGGCAAGGCCTATCTCGCCGGCCTGCTCCACGACATCGGCTACATGTTCGCCGAACTGCGGGAACCCGGCGTACTGGGGCGCATCGAGGCACTGGCGGTGACGCAGGGCGCGGCCATAGACGGCGTCGAGCAATCGGTGCTCGGCTGCGGCCACGGTGAGCTGACCGGCGCCTTGCTGGCCTACTGGGAAGTGCCGCAGGGCCTGAGCGAACTGTTCCGCGAGCATCACCATCTGTCGACCACGGCGTCGGCGCTCAGTGGCGTGGTGTCGCTGGCCGAAGCCGTCGCACGGCTCGATGAGGTGACGGCCGTCTTTGCAGGCGAGCACGGCGGCCTGTTTGCCGGTGCCCCGCCGGATCGGGACGAACTGGCACACCAGGTCGAGTCGCTGCTGGCGAGCGATGCAGGCGATTTCGACCGCCTGCTCGATCGGGTGCGGCAGCAGGTGAGCGAGGTGTCGGGCCTGGCGGCGGTGATGAGCGATTCCGCGCGGCAAGAGGCGCGCCTGCAGGCGCCGGGGCTCGGCGCGCGGCCGTGACCGGCTGCCAGGCGGACGAGCGCCGAGCCCCGGCGGTGGTCGTGGTCGAGGCCTTCAGTCGTGGTCGAGACGGCCGCGGATCGGTGAGTAGCCGTTGCGCCCCCGATGCTTGGCTGCGTACATCTCGGCGTCGGCATGTTGCAGCAGCGCTTCCGCTTCGACGCCGTCGCGCGGATAACGGGCGACACCGATGCTGGCACTGAGCGAGACTTCGCTGCCGCCGAGCACGATCGGCAGGCGGATCTGTTCCAGCACCCGCTCGAGGGTGGCTTCGATCTCCCGCGCCGACAGCGCGCCGACCAGCAACAGGACGAATTCGTCGCCGCCGAGTCTGGCGACGGTGTCGCCGGTGCGCACGGCGCGACCGAGGCGCCGCGCGATCTCGATCAGCAGGTCGTCGCCGGCGTCATGACCGTAGCGGTCGTTGACCGGCTTGAAGCCGTCGAGGTCGATGAAGGCCAGTGCGGGCTGCGCCCCCGAGCGCTCGGCCTGCGCCAGCGTGAGCCGGATCCGGTCCATCAGCAGGCGGCGGTTGGGCAGACCGGTGAGCGGGTCGATGTGGGCCTGTCGCTCCAGTTCCGCCTGCTGCGCCTTGAGAGCCGAGATGTCGGTATAGACGCCGACATAGTGGGTCACCCGGCCGCGATCGTTGCAGACCGCGGAAATGCTCACCCGTTCGGGCACCAACTGGCCGTCCTTGCGCAGATTCCAGATTTCGCCTTCCCAGTAACCGTGACTGGCCAGGGTCTGCCACAGCTCGCGATAGAAGACCGCATCCTGCCGGCCCGATTGGAAGATGCGTGGATTGCTGCCCACCAGTTCCTGATATTCGTAGCCGCTGGCCAGACAGATCGATGGATTGGCATCGATGATGAGGCCATCCGGGTCGGTGATCAGCACGCCGTCGTGCGCGGCCGAAAAGACGCTGGCCGCCAGCAGCAGCTTCTGTTCGGATTCGCGACGCTCGCTGATGTCCTGCATCATTCCCTGGACGCTGGTCGGACGCCCGTCGTCGCCGCTGCGGATCTCGCCACGTTGCAGCAGCGTGCGCACGCTGCCATCGGCGCGCCGGATGCGGTGTTCGATCTCGAAGCCTTGGCCGCTGTTGACGCCTGAGGCAAAGGTCTCTCGCACCAGGGCGCGATCGTCCGGGTGGACGCAGGCCAGAAAACCCTCGAAGCTGCAGTCGAAGCTTCGCCGATCGACCCCGAATATGCGGTAGGTCTCCTGCGACCAGAGCAGCGAGCGGTCGCCGAGATCGAGCTCCCAACTGCCGACATGGGCCATCTTCTCGGCAAGGTTGAGCAGGCGGGCACTTTCGCGCAGCGCGTGCTCGCTGTCCATGCGCTCGAATTCGATCATCGCCCGCGATGCAAAGATCCTGACCAACTCGGTGAGATCCCGCTCCAGCCGCAGCGGGCCAGGGTCCATCACCGCGAGAATGCCCAGCGGTTTGGCACCGGCCGCGCCGATCGGCACACCGATGTAGCTGCTGGCGCCGAGTTCCCTCAGCAACGCGGATTTCGGGAATGCCTGGTCGGCGCTGTCCGGGAAGATGCAGATGTCGCCGTCGAGTACCCAGCTGCATGGCGAATCCTTCACCGGATACTCGCCGAGCGCGATCTCGCCCTGAGCGTCGCTGAAGGTCACCACCCGCGCCAGCGAAGACCCTTCGGGCAGGCGGCTGACGAGGCAGAATCGGGCCTCGAGCAGCTTGCGCAGACTCGCGGCCAGGGCGTCGAAGAAGGCGGCGCCGAACACTGTCGCGGTGTCGCCGGTCAGGGTCTGGAGCATCTGTTC
Organism: Rhodocyclaceae bacterium; assembly: GCA_020445765.1. Classification (GTDB taxonomy): domain Bacteria; phylum Pseudomonadota; class Gammaproteobacteria; order Burkholderiales; family Rhodocyclaceae; genus Cognatazoarcus. The sequence goes on from JAGRFY010000064.1 coordinate 25,983, forward strand.
GCGGCGTTTGCGCGTGGTTACATCGATGGCGGTACCGATGTATCCGGTGAAGCGGCCGTCGGTGTCGAACTGCGGACGCCCGGAAATCGAATACCAGCGCAGTTCCTTGTTGGCGTTGACGAACTGGTACTCGAAGCCGTCGAAGTCGCGATGAGCCTCGACGATCGAGCGGTGATGCGCAATCTCGTCGGCGCTGACGCCGAGCAGATCCAGTTCCCAGCGGGTCTTGCCTAGCAGTTGCGCGCTGGGCAGCCCGCCCTTGTTGTGGTGTTCGCCGGAGAAGGCGACGAAGCGGTAGTGCTCGTCCTGCTCCCAAAACCAGTCGGACGACAGTTCGGCGAAGCGCTGGTAGCGTTCGCGCTGCAGCGCGATCTCGCTCGTCCGCGCGTCGATCTCCTCGGACTGGGACCGGGTCAGCGCGAACAGGCGCTGGACCATTGCCCGCTGGTGTCGGAGTGCAAGGTGCGCCAGCCCGCCGACGAGCAGGAATCCGATCGCGCCGGCGGCCATTGTCGTGCGGCTGTCGACGGCGAGGCTGGCGACGGCTTCGCTGGCCGGCATCGTCACGCGGATCATCGCGCGGATCTGTCCGAGCCGATAGCCGTCGCCTGCATGGCAGACGAGGCAGGAGCGGTCCACGCGCAGTGGCGCCTCGTAGCGGAAGACCGGACCGTCGCGATCATCCATCCGTTCGATCCGTTCGATCCGTTCGATGCCGTCGTCGCCGCCGAAGGCCTGCGTCGCGCTGTCGGCGCCCAGCTGCGGCCGCCCTTGGTCGCGAGGCTCGAGCCCCATCAGTTCGATCCGGGCGCCGGCCCTTTCGGCGGCCAGCCCGGCGATCTCGTTGATGATCAAGGTCGGATCGATGCTGGCGAGACGTTGCACGTCGCGGGTCGTCGTGCCCGGCCGCGGGGCCTGCTCCGGTGCCACCGCACGAGGAAAGCCATCGGCCGCAGCAGGGATGCCGCCGTGGCGTGCGTTCCAGTCGTGTGTGGACTCGATCCACGCGAACATGCTGGCGCCGCGTTCCCGGGCGATGCGCAGTGCGGTCTGTTCGGCACGGCCCAGTTCCAGGTGCACCAGCGTGCCGAAGGCCACGGCGAGCATCAGCCACGTGCCGAGGATGCATGCCCGGTAGCGGCCAGGGGACAGGTTGCTTGCGATGCTCACGGAATGGACTCGCGATGACAGTCGCGCGCGACTGAGGGTTCACCGCCTTCAACGGCAGACCCGTGCGAATCTTGACGATGGGCCGAGATGGCTCAGTGGCGGGCGCGCGCGGCCAGATCGAATGCCAGCCGGGTCAGGACTTCGTAGGCGTGGCCGGGGTCCGCGGCCCAGTCGCCGACCGCCTGGCGCTGTCGTTCGACCAAGTCGGCGTCACCGCGTGCGGCCGGTCCCGACAGTGCCGACGCGGGACCGACCTTCAGTGCGTTGGCGATCGCGGCCTCGACCAGCGGGCGCATCAGTGCGTGGGCGGTGTCTGGCTCGATGCCGGCAGCGCGGTAGCATTGCAGCGCGACATCGAGCAGGACCACGGTGAAATTCGACGCGAATACCGAGCCTGCGTGATAGAGCATCTTGTGGCGGGCGTCGATCGCGAAGCAGCGGGCGCCGATCGCCGAGAACACCTGTTCGACGCGCGCCGCCGCCGCCCGCTCGCCTTCGATGCCGACATGGCTGCCGGCGAACGCGCGGCAGGCGGCCTCCGGCACGGCAAAGCTCAGCACCGGGTGGGCACTTGCCGTCGTCGCGCCGCGGTGCCGGGCCGCCGCCAGCAACTCGCTGCTGCAGGCGCCGCTGCAATGGAAGACGCAGTCGCCCGCGCGCAGCGGTGCATTGGCGGCCAGCGTCGCCGCGGCTTCGGCCAGGGCCGAATCGGGCGTCGCAAGCAGCCAAAGCTCGGCGCCGGCCATGTCCGCGAGCCGCTCGCGGACACGACCCGCGCCGGCGAACTCGGCAGTCGCCCGTGCACTCGCGGGGCTGCGGGAAAACAGGTCACCGATCTCGAGGGTGCCGGCCTGCGACCACAGTCTGGCGAGGCTGCGGGCGACGCGCCCGCAGCCGACGATGTTGATGCGGGCCCTGTTCACGCGGTGATCCTCTGCCGGTCGGAGCCGCTATCGTACCGTGTAGCCGCGGCCCTCGAGACATGCGGTCATCGCCCGCAGGTAGTCCGGTCGGCGCTTCAGATCGTCCGTGCTGGCGCCGGCCGCCGGGATCAGCGAGGGATCGTAGCCGGTCTGGTCGGCCGCCCAGGTGTGGCACTCGAATCGGTCTTCGGCCTGGGTGGCCTCGTCCTGGCCCTCGTTCGGATAGGCGAACAAGGTGTCGTCCTGCCGCTGCAGCCGATCGCTGCGGTCGTATTGCTCGGGTGGTTCGACGACAACGTAGCCGCGGCGATCCGGCAGGTACCAGGCGTCGTCGTAACGGTAGTACAAGGTGCTGCCGATGCTGATCGTGGTGTAGCCGAACGGCAGGGTTGCGACGATCGCGCCGATCGGCGCGGCAATGCGCACGTAACTGCTGCCCCACGGACGGTACCAGAGGCCGCTCGCATAGAAATAGTTGTGGCGGTGGTGGTGGACCTCGCGATAGCCCCACGGCAGCGCGGGCACGACGACGCCGATGCGTGGCGCGCGATGACGGTAGTCGCGCCGGTCGTCCCGCCAGTCCACGCGACGGTCGCGCCGATCGTCCCGCCAATCGCGGCGCTGGTCGCGGCGCTCGTCGCGGCTGCGGTCCCCGACCCGGGTCCGATCCGCCGGCGCCGGCGCCCAGACCTCGTCGCGGCGGGGGCCGTTGCGCACATAGGGCTTGCTGCCCTTGCGATGCGTGTCGTCGGCGGAAGGCTTGTCCTTGCGCTGCGATTGCGAGCTGTCGGCGCGACTGCGGAACGGCTTCTCCCCGGCGCTCTGATGCTTGCCACTGAAACGGATCTCGCCGCGGGGCTGATCGGCCCATGTCGACGACGCGACACCGGCGGCCAGCGCCGAGACCAGACAGCAGATGGCGAACTTGATCGATTTCATCGCGCTCTCCTCACTTGACGGTGTAGCCGCGCCCTTCGAGGCAGGCCGCGAACGCGCGCTGGTAGGCCTGACCGCGGGCGTCGAGCATGTTGTCGCGGGCCGATTGCCGATTGAGCTCGGATTCGATGCGTCGCGCTTCCGCGGCGCGGGCGGAATCGGACGCGGCGCCGACGATGCCGCCGAGCACGGCGCCGACCGCGGCCGCTTCGCCGCTGTGGTGCCGGCCCGAAACCGCAGCGCCGATTGCCGCGCCGGTCAGCACGCCGGCTGCAGTGCCGACGCCGGCCGGCGGATCGGCCTCGACCTGTACGGCCGGACGCGGCAGCCGCACCAGCGAGCGCGCCGGATCGAACCCGCTCTGCTGGACCGCCCAGCCGTAGCATTCGAAGCGGTCACGGGCGAGTTGCCGGGCATCCTGGCCGCGGGCCGGGTAGATCGCCGGCGGTGCGGGTTCGATCGCCGCCGGCGGCACCCTGCTCGGATACTCTCGCACCAGTGGCGGACTGGCGCAGGCGGCCATCAGCCCGGCCGCCAGTAGCGTCGCTACGCGCAGGCCCGCGGTGGTTCCCGATGGCTGATTGTTCATGACACGCTCTCCCGTTCTGGGTGCCGGGGCGGCAACCCGTGGTCAACCGTGGCGCCGGTCGTGATGGCGGCGCATCGGACCTTCGTCGTCCTGCCCCCCGGCGGCCCGCATTTCTGTCAGACGAGTTCGTTGTTCGGGGCTCAGCAACTGGTAGATGTCCGCCTGCAGCTTCGCCCGCATGCCAGCCATCTCGGCCATCGCGTCGGCCCCCTGGCGTGCCAGTTCGGCGGCCTTGCCGGCGTCGTAATCGCCCGACCAGGCCAATTCGCGCAAGGCTCCGCGGGCGCTGCGCGCTTCCTTCCATTTGGCCCGCATCTGGGGCGCCTGGGCGTGGCGCAACTCGAAGATCTGGTCGCGCTGTGCTTCGCTCAGGTCGAGGCGCTTCAAGACGCGTTCGCTGCCGCCCATCGGGCCGCCCTGATCGATGCCGCCATGCTCGCCGAACATCCTATGGTGCCCGCCGTGACGGCCGCCGTCGCATGCGGCTCCTGCCGAATCGGCGTGGGCGACGAAGGGTACGGCGACCGCGAGCCCGCTGATGGCGACGACGGCGGCGATGATCTTGTTTCGCTTGTTCATGATGTTCTCCATTCGGTTGCAGTGCTGTTTCCGGGTGTAGCCGGACGACTGCAGTGTGCGGCGGGCCACCGTGAAGCACCGTTATCGCCGGGTAAATCGGGGTAAAGCGATACGCGTCGAATTCGATTGTCGCGATGCCGGTGTTAAGACCGGTCAGCGACGTGTAAAGACCGGTAAAGAGTGGAAAATGCTGATGTACGCCCCGCCCCGGCCCGTATCATGGCGACCGGAATGGCGAGTGCCGGGAGGGTGTCCGATGAGCAAGGTGCTGCTCGTGGATGACGATGTCGAGCTGGTTTCGATGCTGGCCGAGTACCTGCAGCAGGAAGGGTTCGAGATCCATGCGGAACACGACGGCGAGGCCGGGGCCTGGGCCGCGTTGAGCGGTGACTACGCGATTGCCGTGCTGGACGTGATGATGCCGCGCCTGAACGGTGTCGACACGCTGCGTCGGATTCGCCAGGGCAGTCGCATGCCGGTGATCATGCTGACCGCCCGCGGCGACGATGTCGACCGCATTGTCGGACTCGAACTGGGCGCCGACGACTACGTACCCAAGCCATGCACGCCGCGCGAACTGGTGGCCCGCATTCGCGCGATCCTGCGCCGCAGCGGCGTCGCCGCGAACGAGGCCGACGACGGCCCGGTGCAGGCGGGGCCCCTGACGATGTGGCCCGAGCGCCGGGAAGCGAGCTGGCAGGGGCGGCCGCTGGAGCTGACCAGTACCGAGTTCAACCTGCTCGAACTGCTGGCCCGCAAGGCAGGTCATGTGGTGGGCAAGGACGAGTTGTCGGAGCACGGGCTGGGGCGTCCGCTGACGCGTTTCGACCGCAGCATCGACGTGCACGTATCCAGCATCCGGCACAAGCTGGGGCCGCGCGAAGACGGCCAGTCGTGGATCCAGACGGTGCGCGGGCAGGGCTACCAGCTGGTCAAGGTCTGAGCGTGGGCCGACTGTTCTGGAAACTGTTCGTCGCCTTCTGGCTCAGCCTGGTGCTGGCCGCGGTCGGTGTCGGCACGGCCGTCTGGATATACAAGCAGGTCGACCTCGATGCCGGGGACGACAATGCCCGGCGTGGCGGTTTCGTGATCCACTCGTTTGCCTCCGTACTCCGGCACGGCGGGCCCGGCGCGGTCCGCGCGATGCTCGACGAGTGGGACGCGCGTGGACCTCGGACCCAGGTCTTCGTCGTCGATGCGAGCGGCCGCGAACTGCGCGATCGCAGCATGCCGCCTGACGACCAGGTGCGCGCGCGCGGGCTCGACAGCGATAGCCTCGCGGTGACTGCGCCGGACGGAACCGAGTACCGCGTGCTGACGGTCGCACCGCCGAGACACGAGCGTCGTCGCGGCGGCCGTGGCGGTCGCGACGAACCGTCGCCACTGCTGCCGCTGGTCTCTGGCCTGCTGGCCAGTCTTGCCTTCAGCGGTGCGATGGCCTGGTATCTGGCACGCCCGGTCGGCAAGCTGCGCAGCGCTTTCGGTTCGATGGCGGACGGACGCCTCGATACCCGGGTCGCTTCGCGAATGGGGAGCTGGCGCGACGAGATCACCGATCTCGGGCAGGATTTCGACCACATGGCCAATCGCATCCAGGCCCTGGTGGCGGCCCAGCGACGGTTGCTGCACGACGTTTCCCACGAGTTGCGATCGCCACTCGCGAGGCTGCAGGCGGCGATCGGGCTGGCACGGCAGACGCCGGCGCGCAGCGTCGAGCTGATGGAGCGGGTCGAGCGCGAGGCCGGACGCCTCGATCGCCTGGTCGGCGAGCTGCTGACCCTGGCGCGTCTCGATGCCGGTGCCGGCGATGCGCCCCTGGAGCAACTCGAACTGTTCGATCTGGCGGCCGGCGTCGCTCAGGACGCGGCCTTCGAGGCCGAAGTGAGCGGCCGGACGCTGGAATTCCGGGGCGAGGGTCAGGCGTCGCTGGCGGCCGATGGCGCGCGGCTGCAACGGGCATTCGAAAACGTGATGCGCAATGCCGTGAAGTTTTCGCCGCCCGGGGGCTGCATCGCGGTCGAGGCGCGACTGCACGAGGGCGAATTCGAACTGACTGTGGCGGATCAAGGTCCGGGCGTGCCGCCGGCCGAGCTGGAGGACATCTTCGAGCCGTTCTTTCGCAGTGCCGGTGCCGGCGCAGAAGGCTTCGGCCTCGGTCTTGCGATCGCCCGTCGTGCGGTTGCCGCCCATGGCGGTCGGGTATCGGCGGCCAATCGCGACGCCGGCGGCCTCGTCGTGACGATCACCATCCCGGTCGGCGCGGTGCCCGCCTAGGTGGCCGCAGGCGCTCAGACGCGGAAGCGCGAGACCCGTTGCTGCAGCCGCCGCGCCAGCTCGTCGAGCTGGCTGGCGCCGTCGGCGGTGCGCATCACCGTGGTCTGGTTGCGGCTTGCCATCTGCTCGATGGCGGCGATGCTGTCGCGGACGACGTGGCCGCCGGACCGCTGCTGTTCGGTCTCGCCGGTGATGCGGTCGAGGCCGGCGCGCACGGCAATCACCGTATCGACTGCGCAGGCCAGTGCCGATGCCACTTCGCCGGCCGCCGTGCGACTTTGCTCGAGATGCTGTTCGCCCGATTGCAGCGAGCGCTCGACGATGATCGCCTTTTCGCTGATCGTGCGGGTGATGTCGTCGATCTCCGAAGCCGAGTGTGCCGATTTTTCGGCGAGCCTGCGGACTTCGTCGGCAACCACCGCGAACCCACGACCATGCTCGCCGGCACGGGCAGCCTCGATGGCCGCATTCAGTGCCAGTAGATTGGTCTGATCGGCGATCTCCCGCACCTCCTGGGTCATCACCGAGATTTCGCCGGCCGCGCCGACGAAGCTGCGCACTGCGCCACCGATCTCACTGACCGCGACCGCGACCTCGCCGACGTCCTCGATCAGGCCGTCGACGCGGGTCCGTCCTTCCGCCGCGCGCGCCTCGCTCTCGCGCGACAGCTCGCTGACGCTGCCGGCATCCTCGGCCACCTTGTCGGCGCTGTCGACCAGACCGTCGACGGCGCCCTTGGCGTCGGCGGCGCGGGCATGCTGTTCGCTCGAGCCGTCGGTGAGCTGCCGGGCGTCGCCGCTCAGCGTGCGGGAGGCGTCGGCAACGGCGTTGGCGGAGTTGCCGACTTCTTCGACCAGGTGCGCGATCGAGGCCAGCATCTGGTTGAACAGGCCCGCGATGCGGCCGATCTCGTCGCGGCCCTCGATCTCGAGCCGGCGTGTCAGGTCGCCTTCGCCGCGGGCCAGCTCGGTCAGGCCGTCGGCCATGCCCTTTAGCGGACGACTGACGAAGCGGCGAACGAACAGGAACACGATCGGCAGGACGCCGAGGGAGGCGACGATCGAGAACAGGATGCTGGCGTCGCGCGCCCGTGCCACCGCCGCATCGACCCGATCGAGCGAGATCCGCATGCTGACCGCGCCCAGCGGGGTGCCGGCCGGTACCTGGTGGCAGTCGAGGCAGTTCTTGCCGAGGTAGTCTGCGCTCGCCAGGATCGGGAAGATCATCCGCAGTTGACGGACATTTCCCTGGTCGTCGACGCTTCGCCAGACTTCGCCGCGCTCGAGTGCCCGGCTCTCGGCCTCGTCCGGTTGCAGTTCGCCGTCGCCGCGGCCAAAGGTATCCGCGACCGCCGCAGCGCGCAGCACGCGCAGTTCCCTGACCGCATCCAGCCGTTCGATCTGGTCGAGAAACACCTCCCGCCGCCCGATCGTGCCGTTGATCATCATCCCGGTCAGCCCGGCGACCGTGGTCTCGCTCAGGCTGGCCGCGAACCGTTCGGTCTGGTCGATGGCGATCTCACGGCTGACCCGGGTCTCCCAGGCGATGAAGGAGCCCCAGGCGATGGTCAGCAATAGCCAGATTGCGGCGGTCAGCCGCATCCAGATCGGGGTGTCGGCGAGCCGTTTCATGATGTCCTCGACATGTCCGTGCTTGGGCGGAGCCGTCTACCGGCGGAATCCTGCGGCCTGCGCTACAGGCCCGATGGAACGACATGGTCGGTGGCCGATCCGTCGGCTTGCATCCGCCATCGACGCGGTCAGCTGTGCTCGAGCAGGATGTGCGTCTTCTCGGCATGGTGCCCGGGAAACCATCGGCTGGCCGGACCCAGGCCACCCTGCCCGGTGCCGAAGCCGATCGGCGTGAGAAATCGATTGCCTTGCTGCACGCGGAAGGTCCAATCCTTCGCCGCGATCGTGCCGGCAGGGGCATTGGCGACGGCGCTATGGCCCCAAACCTTCCATTGAACGCCGGCGAGCAGCCATTCGAACTTGAACCCTCGTTCGGTGCGCGGTCCGGGTACGTACGAATTGGCTGTGCCGGCGGGAATCAGCGCCGACAGGATCGCAGGTGTCGCCTGCATGGAGATCTGATTCTCGAAATCTGCTGCTGTTGGAATCCGCGGGTTGGCGGGATTAATCATCGCATCGAGTTGCAGGATGGTCATGATCATCGTCTCCATGGGCTTGAGCGTTGGGCTGTTCGATCGCAATGGGCGGGTCGGCTTTCGTCGCCTGACTAGGGATCGGCGCGCCCGGCGGAATCTTTACCGCGCCCGGCGGCTGTTCGGCGCCGATCCCCGCCGCGGGCGATCGGCGACGGAATCTGGCAAGCTCTGTCTGCGCGGGCGTGCCGTGATCGACAATGGCAGGGTGGATTCGCAGCGAGACGCGATGCGCCCGGGAAGGTGGCGCGGCGGCGCCGGCCGCGCGCTGGCCGGGGACTTGATCCGGCGACACCGGCTCTTCACCGGGCGGCGGCGATCTCGCTCACGCGTGCGTATATTTCCTGCTGGTGAGGCGGCATCACGATGAAGTCATGGTCCATGATTCTGTTGCTGGCGAGCGCGATGGCATATGCCGCCGGCTGGTCCAGCCGGCCGTTGTCCGAACTCGCGACCTATCCCGGCTACAGTGTTCCCGCGATCGTGCACGCACGCGACGAAGCCCGCATTTCGGCGGAAGTCGCCGGTCGCATCGAGGCGCTGCCCGCCCGCGTCGGGCAAGCCTTCGCCAAGGGCGACCTGCTGGCGCGGCTGGACGATCGCAGCCACCGGATCGAGGTGCGGCGCGCGCAGGCGGCGCTGACCCTGGTGGACAAGCGCATCCGGCTGGCTGATTCGCAACTCGCACGTTCGGAACGGCTGGCCGGCGAGAATTTCGTCAGTGACGACGCGCTGAAGGTCCAGCGTACCGAGCTCGAGGTGCTGTCGGCCGAGCGCGAGGCGGCGGTGCAGGCGCTGGCCGCGGTTCGCCTGAATCTCGCCCGCACGATCATCCGTGCGCCGTTCGCCGGCGTCGTTCGCGAGCGCCAGGCGAGCGTCGGTGAACTGGCCGCGCCGGGGACGCCGCTGCTGGTGCTGGCCGCCACCGATTCTGCCGAGATCCGCGCGGCGGTGCCGATCGCCCAACTCGCCGACTTGAGGAATGCGGACCGGCTGGTGCTGGCCGCGGGCGCGGGCGAGCGGCCGCTGCAGATCGTCCGCGTCTCCGGGGTCGTCGATACGGTCGGTCAGACTCGCGAGGTGGTGCTCGGATCCGACGAGGCCCTGGCGCCCGGTCTCGCGGGCGAATTGCGCTGGCGCTCGCCGGTGCCCCACCTGCCGCCGGACTATCTGCAATTGCGCGATGGTCGCCTCGGCGCCTTCGTCGTCGAGGCCGGCAAGCCGCTGTTCGTACCGATCGACGGTGCCGAATTCGGACGGCCTGCTGCGGTCGATTGGCCGATGTCGACCGAGGTGGTCGACGAAGGCCGTCTCGGTCTCGATTCGATTCTCGCGCAATGAAACTTCCTGCGTGCCGCAATGGCCAGAGCCGGTATCGATCCGCCCCAGCCGATCCCGGGAACGCGCGCCGGTGAGCTTCTACCATCGTCTTCTCGACAATCACCCGCTGGCCAATATCGCCTTTGCGCTGGTGCTGGTCGGTGGCCTGGTCAGCTATCTGACCATGCCGCGCGCCCAGGATCCCGAGATCAACTTCAACTGGGTCAGCATCCTGACGGTGCTGCCGGGCGCGTCGGCCGAGGATGTCGAGCGCGAGGTGACCTCGCCGCTCGAGGATGCGATCGCCGGTGTCAAGGACATCAAGTTCGTCTCGTCGAGCAGTCGCGAGTCGGTGTCGTCGATTCTGGTGCGCTTCAACGAGTTGTCGGATGCGGCTTTCGACAAGCGGATCAACGATCTGCGCCGCGAGATCCAGAACAAGGCCGCCGACGAATTGCCGGAGGAGGCGGCCGACCCGCGAGTGGTCGAGATCACGACGTCGAACGGATTCCCGTCGGCGATCCTAGCCCTGCACGGCGAGGCCGGCGGCGAAAATTTGCGGACCGCGGCATTTCGCATGAAGAAGGACCTGGAGCGCCTGCCCGGGGTCGATCAGGTGATCGCCGCCGGCCTCGACGATGCGGAACTGCATGTGGAATTCGACCCGGCGGCGCTGGGCGCCCGTGGACTGTCGCCCGAACGCGTCTCGGACGCGGTGTCGGCCTGGTTCCGCAATACGCTGGCAGGGCGGGTCCGGGTCCGCGACGAGGAGTGGCTGGTGCGTCTGGAAGGCAAGACGCCGGACCCCCAGCAATTGGCGGGCGCGCCGATTCCGACTGCCGCCGGCCGGGTGGCGCTGGGCGAGGTGGCCCGGGTCAGCCGGGGACACGAGCGATCGAGCCAGCTGGTCAGCTACAACGGCCAGCCGAGCGTCATGCTGTCGGTGACCAAGCAGCCGCGGGTCAATACTCTCGAACTGGTGGACCGCCTCAGGCGATTCGCCGAGGATCAGCAACCGCTGCTGGCGGGCCAGGGCCTGCGCCTGACGATGCTCGACGACCAGACCTACGTGACGCGCAGCGCGATCACGGTGATGGAATCGAATGCGCTGCTCGGGCTGCTCGCCGTACTGGTCGCTTGCTGGCTGTTCCTCGGGCCGCGACTGGCACTGCTGGTCGGCATCGGCGTGCCGTTTTCGCTGGCCGGTACCTTTCTCGTCGTCGCGGCCGCCGGTTCGACACTCAACCTGACCGTGCTGCTCGGCATCGTGATCGCCCTTGGCATGCTGGTGGATGACGCTGTGGTCGTGGTCGAGGCCATTCACTACCGCCTCAGCCGCGGGGCCGAGGCGGTGCAGGCCGTGCTTGACGGGGTGCGCGAAGTCTGGGTGCCGGTGACCAGCTCGGTGCTGACGACGATCGCGGCGTTCCTGCCACTGATGCTGCTGCCGGGCATCCTCGGCAAGTTCATGTTCGTCGTACCTTTCGTCGTGACGGTCGCGCTGGCCGTGAGTCTGGCCGAGGCCTTCTGGATGCTGCCGGTCCATGTCCTGGCGATCCGTGCGCGGACCGGCACCGGCCCTGGCGCCGGCCAGCTTCGACGTGCGCGCATGACGCACCGTCTTCGCCTGGTCTACGGACGAATGCTGTTGCGGGTGATGCGCTGGCCGCGGACCGCCCTGCTGGTCGCGCTGCTGCTGATGATCGGTGCCGTTGGCGCGGTCGGCGGCGGGCTGGTCAAGATGCAGTTCTTCGCCTTCGACTCGTTCCGCCTGTTCTACGTCAATGTGGACATGCCCCCAGGCGTCGTGCTCGAGCGCGCGCTGGCTGCGGCCGACCGGGTTGCCACCGCCGTGCGAAAGGAACTCGACGAACGGGAGATGCGCTCGGTCACGGCCTATGCCGGCCTGAAGTTCTCCGAGACCGAACCGCTCTATGGCGACCACTACGCGCAGGTGCTGGTATCGCTGCAGCCGCGGCACGGCACGATGCGTGAGACCGCAGAGATCATCGATGCGCTCGAGCCGGCGACCCGGGCGGCTGGCGACGGCGCCAAGGTATCGTTTCTCGAACTGAAAGGTGGGCCGCCGACCGCGCGTGCGATCAGTGTCAAGGTCAAGGCCGACGACTACGGCGCATTGCGCGCCGCCGCCGACGATCTGATCCGTGCGTTGCGGCGCACCGAAGGCGTTCGAAATGTCAGCGACGACGACACGCCGGGGCGTCGCGAGCTTCGCCTGCGACTGAATCGGGACCGGCTCGCGCTGGCCGGTGCCGATGCCGGCCGGGTGGCGCGGGTGCTGCGACTGTATGGTGAAGGCGAGGTGGTGGCCAGTACCCGCGATGGCGGCGAGAAGGTCGAGGTCGTCGTGCGTGCGCAGCCGGGGGCGTTGGTGGACATCGGCGCGATCCTGCAGCGCCAGGTGCCGGTCGCGGGGGGCGGCAGCGTGCCATTGTCGGCGGTCGTCGATGCCGAATCTCGGCTCGCCAAGGGCTACATCCGCCATTACGCGTTGAAGCGCGCGATCACCGTCGAAGCCGACGTCGATCCGGCAGTGACCGACACCATCAGCGCCAATGACGCGCTGAAGGCGCGCTGGGCCGAACTGCAGCCGGCATATCCGGAAGTGTCGCTCGACTTCTCCGGCGAACTGGACGACATCCAGCAGAGCATCGATTCGATGGTCAAGCTGTTCGGCCTCGGCATCGGATTGATCTACCTGATCCTGGCGACCCAGTTCCGCAGCTATTTCCAGCCGCTGATCATCCTGATCACCGTGCCGCTGGCCTTCACCGGCGTCGTGCTGGGGCTGCTGGTGTCGGGTAATCCAATGTCGCTCTACACCTTGTATGGCGTGATCGCCCTGACCGGCATTTCGGTCAATGCCGCGATCGTGCTGATCGACGCGGCCAACGAACGCCTGCGCGACGGCATGAGCGTATTGCACGCGATCCTGTATGCGGCCCGCAGGCGAGTGGTGCCGATCCTGATCACTTCCACCACGACCATTGGCGGCCTGTTCTCGCTGGCTGTCGGCCTTGGCGGAAAGTCGCTGATGTGGGGGCCGGTGGCGGCCAGCATCGTGTGGGGGCTCGGCTTTTCGACGGTGCTCACGCTGTTCGTCATCCCGCTGGTCTATCGCTTCGCGATGGGGCGTGTCCACCGGCGGTGATTTGCACCTGTTTGGTGCAAAAAAATCGCCGAAGTTGTCGCCAAAACTACAAATCTTCGGCGATTGCACAAACTTTTCATGCTCTGACTATAATCCGGGTCCGTCGAAAATCACCCGAGCAGAATCATGAGTCAGATTGTTGCACCTGAGGCCGCCGCGATGCGTTTCGCCGGCCCGATGAATTACCGGATCGAGGGCGATGTCGCCCACTTCGAAGCCGACCTGAAAGTATGCGATCCGGCACGGGCCGCGGTCGCCGACTGGAAGCTGCAGTTCTGGACCGACGAAGGCGGACCGGCCGTGTGCATCGCCGAGGTGCCGCTCGGCGGGGTCTCGGCGGCCCAGGGCGCGGTGATTCCGGTGGGCGGATCGGCACTGGCCAGCCTGCCTGCCGGCGACCACCCGCACCGCGTCGGCCTGCGCCTGGCCTGCTTCGGCCCCGAAGGCGAGGAGCAGCACGACTTCTCGACGTTCGCCCACGCCCAGCACTTCCAGTTGCCGCGTCTGGCCGGTGTCGTCGGCTATCGCTTCGACGCAGACAGCGTCGACCTCAATGTGGCACGTGTCGACAATCCGCGGGAGGCCGGCAATCTCAGCGGCACCCTGTCGCTCGAACTGTGGGCCCTGCCGGTGGCTTACCGGGGCGGCGATTTCCAGGGTGTGCCGGTTGCCGGCATCCAGATCGGATCGCTGGCCGGCCAGGACTCGTTCGTCGATCTCGCGTTCACGTTGCCGGCTTCCCAGTTGCCGCCGGGCGAGTGGCACATGACGCTGATGCTGCGCGAATGGACGCCGAGCGGCTTCGTGACCCGCGACTTCTCACGCTTTGCCCAGACCTATCTGGTCGAGGTGACTGCGCCGGCGGCCGAGGTGGCGCCGGCGGCGGCCGAAGTGGCGCAGGCGGCCGAAGTGACGCAGGCAGTCGAGGCGGCACCGGCGGTCGAGGTGGCACCGGCGGTCGAGGTGGCACCGGCGGTCGAGGCGGCACCGGCGGTCGAGGCCCCCGCTGCCAAGCCGAGCCGGCCGGCAGCACCGGCTGCGCCCGCGCCGAAGAAGGCGAGCGCTGCGAAGAATACCGTCGACGTCAAGGCGGCCGCACCGGCCAAGGCCACCAAGAAGGCCGAACCGGTGGCCGACACGGTGTCGATCAACAAGGCGAAGTCCGCTGACTTGGCGGCCCTCAAAGGCGTGTCGAAGAAGCTCGCCGATGCGGTGGTCGCGGGCCGTCCCTATGCCAAGGTCGACGAGCTGACCCGGGTCAAGGGCCTCGGTCCCAAGCTGCTCGACAAGCTGCGTTCGCAGCTCTCGCTGTAAGCTGCCATCCGGTGGGATCGGCGGCGGCGGGCGGGGCCCGACGCTACCGATCCCCCGAGCACCTTGCGGGCGGGCATGCCTCAGCCGTGGAGGCGCCCGCTGCGCAGCGCCAGGCATTGAACCTGAGTGGCGGCGAATCGTGCGTCGGCCAGGGATTCGCCCGCCTGCCAGCGCCGGACGCCGGCCAGCGCGAGGAAGCGCGCCGCAGCCGCCTGGTCGGTGAATACGGTGATCCTGCCGTCATTGGAGTGGACCACCCGCGAGGCCAGCGAAATCGCGAGTCGTCGGTCGCTGCCGCACGGCACGAGCGGGTGCAACTTGATGCAGGCTCGCTCGTCGTTGGCCGCGCGGACCAGGTCCAGCCACGTGGCCGGGCTGGCTGATTTCGATACTGTAGTCATTTGTCGATCTCCTGATCGATTGCCGAGTCGCACGGCCCGATCGGACCTCCGCGGGTTCCACCTTAGAGCCGGCCTGCGCGATCATGCGCCTGGCGTATTTCAGTTGTTCGCGTTCGCCGGGATTCCACTGGGCGGGTTGCGCCGGGGTTCTTTCCGCAGAAGCCGACTACAATCAAAAATTGTCTTTGGCAGATGCAGGATGGAGTGCGGCAATGGAAATCAAGGTCGAGTGCCGGGGTATGGAGATCGGCGAGGCGGGCGGCATGCTGACGCAGGTCCTCGACACGCTGCTGGCGCGTATCGTCGAACGTGACCGGGAACTCTGCCTCGACGAGCTGGAAACGATCATCCTGGCCGACGACTTTGCCGACGCCCTGCGCAACGAGACTGGCGAGCAGGTCTCCGCCGGCGTGGTACGGGCGATGCATCGGGCGGACTCGGTGCGCCTGCTGATCGATGCCAAGCACATGGCCTCGGCGCTGGCCGGCGATGCCGAGCAGGTCGCGGGTTTCGTTCACCTGTTCCATCGCGAACTGTGCCGCATCCATGATGCGCGAGCCCGGCTGGGGCAATCCGAGTCGCTCGATCTGCTGCTCGACTGCGAGTTCGATCGCCAACTGCTGCCGATCGCAGAGTCGATGTGGGCCGAGTACTACTCGACCCGCCGCGCGGTCTGGTCGCTGCCCCAGGGTTCCGATCTGATGCTCACCCACCTCGCCGACCTGCTCGAGGCCTTGCCGCCCGCCATGAGCGAAGAGATCGTGTTCCACATGGGCAGCAACGACATCGACGGCCTGTTTGCCAAGAGCTGCGGACGGATCGCGCACTTGGCACAGACAGTCGCGCACTGCCAGGGCTATCTCGCCGGGCTCGAGCGCGCGCTGGCCGAGATCGGCCCGGAGTACCAGGCACTGCTCGATGCGAGCCCGCTGGGGCCGGCATGGGCACCGTTGATGCATCGCCTCGGGGTCCTGTTCGCGAGCCCGTCACGCACCACCGAGTCGATCTATCTCGCCCTGCAGGGCGACGTCGCAGCCATGTTTGCGGCATTCGGGCTGCGCATCCGGCGGGCCGAGGACGGCGGCGTCTGGGTCGACCCGTTTCCGCTGACCGGAGACCGGCCCGATCAGTAGGTCGGCCGTGAACGAGTCCTTTCGCCGCGGTGCCCGCGAGGGCTTCCGCGCCTTTCTGCCGCTATCGGTGGGCTTGGTGCCGTGGGCGCTGGTGACCGGCGTGGCGATGCGCTCGACCGGGCTGTCGGTGCTCGAAGCGCTCGGCATGAACCTGATCGTGTTCGCCGGCACGGCGCAACTGGGTACGCTGCCGTTGATCGGTGCCGGCGCGCCGTTGTGGCTGATCGCCGTCACCGCGCTGGTGCTCAATCTGCGATTCGTGATCTTCTCGGCAGCGCTGGCGCCGGCCTTCGAGCGGGTGCCCGTGCTGCAACGCCTGCTCAGCGGCTACCTGCTGGTCGACGGCGTCTTCGCGATCGGCGCCGAGCGCATGTTGGCGAGCACGGATCGCGACTGGCGGATGGGATTCTTCCTGGCGCCTTCGATCTATGCCTGGGTGTTGTGGCAGGTATTCGTCATGTGCGGCGTGCTCGGCGCCGACGCGCTGCCGCGGGACTGGTCGCTCGAGTTCATGGCGACGATCGCGCTGATCACCTTGCTGGTACCGATCGCCCGGGCGCGCCCGATGATGCTCGCGGCCCTGGTCGGCGGCGTGGCGACGGTGGTGCTGAGGGAGATGCCGCTCCGGCTCGGCATGATCGTCGGCATCGTGCTCGGCATCGCAGCCGGATTCGTCGCCGAGCGCTGGCAATCGCGTGGGGAAGGTCGGTGAACGAGGGATCGCTGCTGTCGGGGGGGTGGCTGTGGCTGGCCTTCGTGCTGATCGCGCTGGCCACCCACCTGCCGCGTGGCAGCTTCATCGTCGCCGGCAGCCGCGCCCGGCTGCCGGAACAATTGCAGCGCGCGCTGCGCTACGCGCCGGCGGCGGCGCTGGCGGCGCTGGTGTTTCCGGACATGCTGTTGGTGGACGGCGCGATCGATCCGTTCAATGCAAAGCTCGTCGCCGGAGCGGGGGCATTCGTCGTGGCGTTGCGATGGCGCAATCCGTGGTTGCCATTCATCGTCGGCATGGCGATCGTCTGGCTCGGCCGGGCCTGACACGCAAGGCCGTGCCCGCGCCTCAGGGCAGACCGCGGGCGAGCACGTCGACGTCGATTTCGGCGATCGTCGCGCACCCGCACGAGGCCATTGCCACTTCCAGTTCGTCGCGCAGCAGACGGATGACATGGGCAACTCCCTGTGCGCCGGCCACGGCCAGACCATGCACCTGTGGCCGTCCGATCATCACCGCATCGGCGCCCAGGGCCAGCGCCTTCACGACGTCGGTGCCGCGGCGGATACCGCCGTCCACCAGCACGGCGATGCGGCGGTCGAGCACTTCGGCAATTGCCGGCAAGGCGTGGGCGGTCGCGATCGCGGTATCGAGGACGCGGCCGCCGTGGTTCGACACGACGACGCCGGCAGCACCGTGTTCGAGGGCGCGCCGGGCGTCGTCGGGGTGGAGTATGCCCTTCAGGAGCAACGGCAGGCGGGTCCAGTCTGCCAGGCGCGAGACATCATCCCAGCACGGGGCATGGTGCAGCAGGCCGGCGAACAGCGCGTTGTCGCCCGGAGCGTGGGGGCGCGGCGGGAGGCCGGCCAGATTGACCGCGGCCACGCCGTCGGGGAGCCTGAATGCCGCCTTGCGCTCGCGATCGCGCACGCCGCTGCACGGTGCGTCGACGGTCAGCACCAGGGCGTCGAAGCCGGCGCGCTCCACCCGTCGGACCAGTTCCCGGTTGAAACCGTCGTCGTGTTGCAGGTAGAGCTGGAACCACAGGGGACCACGCTCGTGGTCGTTGCCGATCGCGGCGGCGACCGATTCGAGCGGCGTGCTGGCCTGACTGCTGAGCACGATACCCGCACCCTGGGCCGAGGCGGCACAGGCGCTCGCGATCTCGCCGTCGGGATGGGCCAGTCGTTGATACGCGACCGGCGCCAGCAGGATCGGATGGCGAAGCTCGCGCCCCAGCAGGCGGCAGCGGGTCGAGCCGCCCGCAAGTCGCCGCAGCACTCTCGGCACGAGCCGCAACGCACGCCAGGCATTGCCGTTCTCCGCCAGTGTCGCTTCGTCGCCGGCGCCGCCGTCGAAATAGGCGCAGGCATTGGCGTCGAGCACCCGGGCGGCGACGCGTGCATAGTCCGGCAGACTGACCGGGAGATCGTGCGGTGACATCTCAGTGACCGGCCCACATCCGCAACAGGTTGTGATACGTGCCGGACAGGGCCACCGTGTGCGCGTCTTCGCCATGGGTGTCGCGCAGATGCATCAGGGCCATGTCGAAGTCGAACAGTAGTCGGCGCTGCTCCGCGCTGCGCACCAGACTCTCGATCCAGAAGAAGCAGGCCAGGCGGCAGCCGCGCGTGACAGCCGTGACCTGATGCACGCTGGTGCCGGGGTAGATCACGGCATGGCCTGCCGGCAGCTTGATGCCATGCGAAGCGAAGGTGTCACGCACCTGCAGTTCGCCGCCGTCATATTCGTCGGGGTCACTTAGGAAGACCGTGCAGGAAATGTCGGTACGCACCTGCTCGCCGGTTTCCGGATCGAATCGCACGGCGTTGTCGACATGCTCGCCATAGCTCGGCCAGTCGCCGCCGTAGCGATTGACGCGCGGCGCGTAGATGCGTCGGGGCAGCGTTGCCGTCAGCATCAGCGCGCTGCGCTCGACCGCCTCGACAACCGCGCGCGATATCGTCTGCGAGGCTTCGCAACCGAGCGGCAGTTGCAGGTTGTTCTTGGCGACGGCGGCCTGCCGGCCGGCGGTCTGGATGCCATGCTGCCACGGCGCGTCGGCCAGCAGCCGGCGCGCGTGCGCGACTTGTGGCGCAGTCAGCAGGTCGGGGATCTGGAGCAGCACGTGATCGGTCTCCGGTTCGGCGTGCCCCCCGCCGCGCGTGCGGCGGGCGGCAGGATATGGTCAGAAAGTGACCGAGGCGGTCACCAGCAACATCCGCCCCGCGCCCGGGATGTAGTGCCCGGGATAGAGCTGGTCGGCGTAGCGCTTGTCGAACAGGTTGGTCAGGTTGGCCCTGACGCTGAACTCTTCCGGGACGACGGTGTACTCGGCCATCAGATCGACGGTGGCGTAGCCCGGTGCGTACCAGCCGGGGTTGCGATTCGGCTGCTGGCGGCTGCGGAAATTGACGCCGCCGCCGGCCCGCAGGTCGTCGGTCAGCAGGTAGGTGGTCCACACCGTGCCCGAGTGTTTCGGCGTCAGCGCCGGGCGTTGGCCTTCCTGCTCGCCGCGACCACCCGGGGCCGCCTTGTCGATTTCGGCGATCGGCATCCACATGTACGAGCCGTAGACCTCCCAGCGGGGACTCAGGTAGCCGGTGAAATCCCACTCGAAGCCGGCCGCGTGGCGCTTGCCCGAGAGCACTGCCACGTCGAGCAGCGGATCGGTGTTGCGTTCATTGAGCTTGGTCGTTCGGAATATCGCAAAGCGATGGGTGAATCGTCGGTTGGCGCTGTCGATGCGAGCGCCGACCTCGATGTTCTGGCTCTTCTCCGGTGGCGTGTCGACCGTGTCGGCGCTGTACGAATAGGTGTCGCCGGAAGTGTTGAACGAGGTGCCGTAGGAGACATGGAAGCTGTGCCGGGGCGTTGGCTGGTAGAGCGCGCCGAGGCGATGGCTGAATTTGTAGACGCTCTGCTGGTAGCTGGTGGCCGAGTCTTCGGCGACCGTACCACCGCCGCGGATCGTGTCGCCGGTATAGGCGTAGTTGGTGTAGTCGCCGTGCATGCCGTCGTAACGGAGGCCGGCGAGCAGCTTCCAGTGTTCCGCGATTTGCACCAGATCCTGGGCATAGACGCCGAACGCGGTCGACTCGAAGTCGCTGCGCACGCCCAGCACCCGGCTCGATTCGTCGACGCTGGCGCCGTCGTCCGGGGTGCCGATCGTGGTGTTCACCTTCTCCAGGTCGACCCCGCCCTGGGCCGCATTGCGGGCAAAGAACACCGTCTTTTCCTCTTTCGCGACATCGATGCCGGCGAGTAGCGCGTGGCGCAGGCCGGCGGCTTCGAAGCGTGACGACAGGTCGCTTTGCGCGTGCAGCGTTTCCATGTCCTGGATCTTGAGGTGGGTGCCGCGGCGCAGGACGGTGTCGGCTGAAAACGTCTCGAGGCTGACCGGCTGGCCGTCGGGTTGTCCGTCCGCTGCCGCGAACCGGATCGCACCCGAGCGCTGGTCGCGGTCGTAATAGCCCTTGCGAACCGTCGTGCGCAGTTCGCTGCGGCTCGAGAAGCGATGGATGTGGGTGGCGGTGGTGTAGGTCGCGCTGCCGTCGTTGTAGTCGCTGGCCGAGCCGAAATAGGTGTCCGGGTCGAGCGGCAACAAGGTCGTGTCCTCGACCGGCGAGTCGGTGCGCGGGCGGATCCAGGGCATGCCGTAGTTGATGCCGTTCTGGTTGTCGAGATGGTAGAAGGCGAGCTGGAATTCGTCACGGGTGCCGATGCCCCAGTTGAATGCGCCGGCCACGCCCTTCTTGTCGACGCTCGCGCCGGCACCGTTGCTGTCGGCGCGAGTGTGCATCAGATTGACGCGCAGGGCGGCGTCGGTTCCGGTCTTGCGGTTCAGGTCGGCGACGATGCGGCGGGTGGCGTGACTGCCGAGCGTCAGATCGACGCGGTTCTCGTCGAGCAGTCGCGGCGCCTTGTTGACCTGGTTGACCGCGCCGCCGGTGGAGCCGCGGCCGAACAGCATCGAGGCCGAGCCGCGCAGCACCTCGACCCGATCCATGTTGAAGGTGTCGCGATCGTAGAACGCCGGGTCGCGCACGCCATCGACATAGAGGTCGCCGCTCTGGGCCAGCGGAAAACCGCGCAGGCGGATGTCTTCCTCGCCGCCTTCGGCCGCCTGGAAGGTGATGCCGGCGGTATTCTTCAGGACAGCCTTGACGGTATCGAGATCCCGCTCGTCGATCAGGCGTTCGGTGACCACAGTGATCGACTGGGGAATGTCGCGCAGTTCCTGAGCGCCTTTGCCGATTCGCGTCTCGCGAGCGCGCAGGGTGTCCTTGCCGGTCGCGGCATCGGCCCGCTCCCGGACCACCACGGTGCCCAGGGTCTGGTCCGTGGCGGGCGAGGTCTGGGCGTCGGCGGGGCCGCTCAGCGAAGCGGCGAGCATCATCGCGCCGAGCGGAATCGTGCATGGGCCAGAGGCTGTCGGCGAGGCGGTCGCGCCGGGGGCGAGTCGGGTCGTGTCTTCGACGGTGTCGAGCGTGTTCAAGTTGGTCTCCGGTCGTCGGGGCGCAAGGGGCGCCGCGGGGTTGGGGTTGGCTGGCTTGGAACGACCGGGGTCCTTCTGGCTGGCTGCTGGGGTTGATCTCGTTGTCATCCGGAGGCGTCTCGATGCGCGCCCGGTGTGTTTTTTTGCTCAGTCGCCGGCCGACAATGTGCGTGCCGTCGGTGGCGAAGCCGTGCCGTTCGCGTCGACGGTGGGTACCGTGACGAAGCCGATCTGCCGGATGCCGGCCCTTTGCGCCATCGACATCACTTCGGCGAGCGTCTGATACCGGGTTTCCCGGTCCGCCCGCAGGTGCAGTTCGGGCTGCGGCAAGCGCGCCGCGGCAAGGGCCAGCAGGGCCGGCAGGGACGCGCCCTCGATCTGCTCGTCGTTCCAGTAAAGCCGTCCGTCGGCGTCGAGGGCCAGGCTCACGGTCTCGGGCGCCTCCCGGTTCGGGCTGCTGCTGGCCTCGGGCATGTCGATCCTGACGGCATGGGTCAGCAGCGGCGCGGTGATCATGAAGATGATCAGCAGCACCAGCATCACGTCCACCAGCGGCGTGGTGTTGATGTCCGCCATCGGCCCGCTGTCACCACCCTGTTCCAGTCCGCCGAAGGCCATTACGCGACTCCTTCGGCGATCGCACCATCGCGGACGGCTGTGGCCGGCTCGCCGGTCATCGGCACGATGCGGGCGCCGGTGGCGAGTTGGGCGTGAAGATCGTGGGCGAATCCGTCAAGCGCCGCGAGGCGCAGGCGATTGTTGCGAGTCAGGGCGTTGTAGGCCAGGACCGCGGGAATCGCGACGAACAGGCCTGCCGCGGTCATGATCAGCGCCTCTCCGACCGGGCCGGCAACCTTGTCGAGGGTCGCCATGCCCGATTGGGCGATGCCGGACAGCGCGTGGTAGATGCCCCAGACGGTACCGAACAGGCCGACGAAGGGCGCAGTCGAGCCGATCGATGCCAGCACCGTCAGACCGGACTCGCTCTGGGCGGTCGAACGCGCGATCTGGCGACGCATCGCACGAACCAGGAATTCGTCGAGGCCGAGTTCGCCACCGAGACTGCTGCGTCCGTGGTGGAGAAAATGACGATGGGCCGCAGCAGCCTGGCATGCGAGTTCATGAAATGCACCGCCCGGGGCACGTCTGGCCAGGGTGTCGATGCCTTCGGCGAAGCCGGGCGCGAGCCAGAAATTGGCGACGGCGGCTTCCTCGCGGCGCTGTGTCAGGCTGCGCCACAGCTTGGCGAGAATCAGCGTCCAACTGACGATCGACATCGACAGCAGGACCAGCGCGACGGCATGGCTCACGGCGTCGCCCTGATGCCACAGGTGGGCCAGATCGAAGCTGGCGAAGGGTGTCGTGGGGTTGTCCATTCAGTACTCCAGGGTGAATGCAATGGGAACCTGTACCCAGCTCGCGATCGCTTCCTCGCCGAGCCGCGCCGGAACGAAGCGCCAGCGGGAGACGGCGTCGATGGCGGCGCGATCGAGCCGGACGAAGCCGGAACTGCTGTGCAGCGTCACTTCGGCTGCGTTCCCGTCGGCGGCGACGCGCACGCGCAACAGCACCTTCCCCTGCTCGCCGAGGCGACGCGACAGGGCCGGGTAGGCCGGCCGCGGATTGGCCAGATAGGCCGCGTCGAAGCGTGCTTCGGTGCGCGGCGGCGGTCTCGGGGCTGTCGTCGTGGCTGCCGCTTCATCGGACTGTGGGCCGGCCATTGACGACGGATCCGGAACGGGTGGGTCGAGTTGCGGAACGTCCAGCGCAGCGAGCGTCGCTGGTGCCGGCGTGGGTTCAGCCGAGGCGCGGCGCGGCGCTGGTGCGGGCCTGGGCCGTGGTTCGGCGGCGACCGGCCCTGCCTTCCGGGGTGGCTGGGCCGTGGGCGGCCGCGACTCGGGCGGCGGCGGGGTTGGTAGCTCGGTGCGCATCGCCGGCGGCGCCGCGACCGACTCGACGGGCGCGATCGGCGCGGGGAGCAACGCGACCGAGACCGGCGCGATGGTGATCCTGTCGGGGGTGGCGGTCGCCGTCGTCGCCAGCCATGCGATGGTCGCCAGATGGGCGAGCGCCACCAGCGGCAGCAGCCGGTAGGCGCGGTCGCCATACCCGCCTTGGTGGCGCTTTGCCCGAGCGGTGCGCACCTGGGTGGGCACATGCGTGCCGGCGCCCTGGCGGAGCGCCAGTGTCAGATCCGCGGCATTCATGGATCACGCGCTGCCGTTGGTGCTCGCTGCGGTGCCGCTCTCCGGCGGCACGACATCGGCGTCGAGCATCAGCCCGAGGCCGACGGCGGCGGCCAGCAGATAGGCGATCAGGCGCCTGAATGGGTACGGGTGTTGGATTCGGCGGAATTCGCCCATTGCATGCTCCGTCGGCAAGCCGTCGATGGTGCTCTTGGCTGGCTCGCCCGGTGCATGCGGGCTGGCTGGCGCGGGCGCGTCGTCCGACGCGCCCGGGAGGGTGTGGTTCAGCTACAGGCGTGCATCTGGGATTGCAGGTAGTTTTCGGCGCCGACCCTGGCGATCAGCTCCAACTGGGTCTCGAGCCAGTCGATGTGTTCCTCGGTGTCGGACAGGATCTCCTCGAGGATCTCGCGCGAGACGTAGTCCTTGTGCTCCTCGCACAGGGCCACGCCGGCGACCAGATCGGTTCGCGAACCGACTTCGAGCCGGAGGTCGCCCTCGATGCATTCCTTGACGTCCTCGCCGATCATCAGCTTGTTGAGGCTCTGCAGGTTGGGCAGCCCCTCGAGGAACAGGATGCGCTCGATCAGCTTGTCGGCGTGGTGCATCTCTTCGATCGACTCGTCGTACTCGTGCTTGCCGAGCCCTTCGAGCCCCCAGTTCTTGTACATCCGCGCATGCAGGAAGTACTGGTTGATCGCCGTCAGTTCGTTTCCGAGCTGCTTGTTCAGCAACTGGATGATCTTCTTGTCGCCTTTCATTTCACGCACACTCCGAAATTGCTGCTGTGCGACATTGTAACGCCATATCGCGCGCGATGGCCGGTGGCGGCGCGGAGGATTCGAGGCATTGACGCGCACATCCGGCACAGCGGCCGCACTCGTCGATGATGCCGAGATCCCGCCGCAGGTCGCGCAACGAGCGGGCGCCGCGGGCGACGGCTTCGCGCACCTGCCGATCGGTCACTGCCTTGCAAACACACACGTACATGGTCCGCGTCCTCGCTGCCTCATTTGGTCAGAATCAGCTTGCCCTGGCGTGTTTCCCGCAGCCAGTAGCGCTCGCCGCGATGCTCGATCACCAGCTTCCGGTCACCGGCCAGGAGCACTTCACTGGCCAGCACGCGCTCGCCGGTCGAAGGCTCGGGGGCTTCCGTGACGCAGCGGTTATCGACGGAATCCGACAGGGTTGGCTTGTTCATCACACAAACTGTAATGCGAATGATTCGCATTTAATTGGATTGTCCGCGCGTTGTCAAGACCTGATGTGCCGGATCACCGGCACATGTCTCCGGTAAGCACGATTCGTGCGATATTTCAGGACACGGTCAGCCGACGAACCGGGCACAGCAGGGGGAAGGAAAGCGATGGAACCGATCTTCGACGCAATTGCGCCGACCGCGCTCAACGTGGTCGGAGAGACACGCAAATTCCAGGTGCGGCGGGTGTTCTGCGTGGCGCGCAACTACGCCGCCCACGCCCGTGAGATGGGGCAGGATCCGGAGCGGGAGCCGCCATTCTTCTTCACCAAGCCGGCCGATGCGGTCTTCCCGGTGGCAGACGACGGCTCTACGGTCTGGCCCTATCCGCTGGCGAGCCAGGACGTGCATCACGAGTTCGAACTGGTGGTGGCGCTCGGCTCGGGCGGTATCGGGTTGAACCCCGAACAGGCCCGCCGTTGCGTCTGGGCCTATGCGCCCGGGCTCGACATGACGCGCCGCGACCTGCAGGCGGAGGCCAAGAAGGCGGGGAGGCCGTGGGATGTCGCCAAGGCCTTCGACGCGTCGGCGCCGGTCGGGTCGCTGACGCCGGTGGCGGCCTGCGGTTGGCTGGAATGCGGTTCGATCGAACTCGAGGTGCACGGCGAAGTGCGCCAGCGCGGCGATCTTGCAGACATGATCTGGTCGATCCCCGAGGTCATCGCGACCTTGTCCGGCCTGTTCGAATTGAAGGCGGGGGATCTGATATTCACCGGGACTCCGGAGGGAGTCGGAGCCGTTGCGGTCGGCAATCGACTGGTGGGGCGCATCGGCGAATTGCCGCCACTCCGGCTGGCGGTCGGCTCACGCGTCTAGGATGGACATTGCCTGGAATCGCGCCCGCATCACTTGGGATTGCGCGATCGCGGCGGCGCTGAGTTCGCTTTGCCGGGGTCGTTATTCCGAGACCGGAAGCAGGATTCGTAGTCGTTCATCGACGTGTTCCTGTGGGAGGTATCCGATCGCATTGCCATCATCCACCAGCCATTGACGCAATTCGTCGATCGACGACGCCTGCCTCGGCGGCAGCGCCCGGCCGGTGAATACCTGCCGCGACCAGTAGGCCCGCGTCTGTACCGGGTTTTTGCCGGTCAATTCGAAGTAGAACGCATCCCGGTCCGGCCCCGGCGGCAGATCGATCAAGGTGACCGGGGTGTTGTCGGCGAGTGTCGTCGCGCGACCGAGGAAGAGGCGTTCGGCCTGGGCCCGTGACAACTCGGTAATGGCCCCATTCGTGCCGCTGACGATCACCAGCTGGGCCCAGGCGCCGCCCTGGGCGGCCAGCGAAATCACGATCGCGGCAAGGACTTGGTTGAAGTAAGCCATTGCGGACCTCAGAAGCTCACGTCGACCGAAGCCGAGAACAGGTTGATTCGTCTCCCGCTGAACAGGATCGTCCCGGAGCCATCGACCGGGAAGAAGCTGCCAAGCGAATCGTCGGCCACCTTCGCGTGTGTGAACTCCAGCTTCAGCGCCGCGTTGCGGTGGAAGTCCCAGCGAGCGCCCACCGTGGCGCTCTTCTGTGCGGTATTTCGCGTGGCATTGAACAGGTCGAGCGCCGATTGCAGGGGCGGCACGCTCGATAGGTCTGCGCTTGAGGCCGGTTCGTCCTCGGTCTGTCGCGCCAGGACACCGTAGGCGGTAAAGGTTCCGACGCGCCGCCCGAGGGTCAGTTGCCATCCGTGCGCGCTGGGGATGTAGCGATTGACAGCCCGCCGCGCGTACTCCGCGCTCGCCAGGTATTCGCCGTTGTCCCACTGCATGCCGATCGAATCGAAGCGGGCGTATCCGTCGCTGCCGGAAAGGTCACTGGCTGCCGCGAAGAACGGCGACGCTCGCAGCGCGGCGTCGACCGCGATGAAGATCGGGTCGCTCCAGGGCAGCGAGAAGGGACTTTCGGCATGCGCCAGGAAGAATGAATAGTCGTCACGATAGACCGAGAGATTCATTCCGACAATGCGCTTGAGCGTCGCACGGCGCACGCGTCTCTCCAGTGAACTGCGGCCAATATAGGGCCGCAATTCAAGGTCATAACCCCCGATGCGGGAATGCCACATCATGTCCGCGCCGTCGAGATCACTGAACGGGTTCAGGCCGTACACCTCGGTCGGTGGTCGCACCCAGGTGTTGGCGTAGTTGATCCACAGGGATTCGGAGAACATGAAGAACGGGGCCCGCATCCGACCGATCCGGAATTCCAGGTCGGCGAGCGGGGTGAAGCGGACGAAAGCCCAGGCCAGCCGCGGTTCGACGTTGCCGTTCTGGTCTTCGCGCACGACCATCTGGGCGGTCACGTCGATGCCCGAGGCGAGGCTGCGGCCGGCCTGAAGGCCAATCACCGAATCGGCGCCGAAATCGACGCCGTCGCGGCCTGACGTGTTGATGCCGTTGCGCAGCAGGGAGGCGTCGCCCTCGGTCGGCCGTACCATGCCCAGCGTGCCGAATCCGGAGATCCGCCATTCCCCGGTGTCGGCGGATGCTTCGCTGGCGACGATTGCCAGGGCCAGGACGGCTCCGAGCAGGCTTTTGGTCATTCAGTATCTCCCATGGCAGGCTCGCGACCGGCCAACTGTGCGCCCAGTTCGTTCGGCGACACGGGTCTGGAATAGAGGTAGCCCTGACCGAAATCGCAGCCAAGCTCGGCCAGAAGGCTGGCCTGCTGCTCGGATTCGATGCACTCCGCGACCACCGACATGCCCAGGTCGTGAGCGAGTTCGATGCTCCGCCCGACGATGGCGCGCAGTCGTTCGTCCTCGGCGATCGAGCGGACGAAGGATCCGTCGAGCTTGATCACGTCACACGGCATCGTGTGGAGATAGGACAGGGCCGAGTAGCCGGTACCGAAATCGTCGATATAGACCGACATGCCGGCGCCGCGCAGCTCACTCAGGATCTCGTAGGCGCGTCCGTCCGGGTTCGCCAGGGTGCTCTCGGTAACCTCGAAACACAGCGCCTGGGGCGACACGCCACTCTGCTGAACCGTCGCGATGATCTCGGCGGCCAGATCCGGGCGGGCGAACTGGCGTGCCGACAGGTTGATGCTGACCGGCGGCGACTCGCCGTATTGGCTCTCCCACTGGCGGATCTGCGCGCATACCTGGCCGACGACCTGCATGCACAGCACATGAACCAGGTCGAGCTGTTCGGCCAGCGGGATGAAGTGGTAGGGGCTCAGCACGCCCTCGGATGGATGGTTCCAGCGCACCAGGGCCTCGAGGCTGCGCAGACTGCGGTCGCCGAGCGAGACGATGGGCTGGAAGTGCACGGTCATCTGGCCTTGCTGAAGCGCCTCGCGCAATTCCGCCTCGCGCTGCAGGTTCTGCATCGTTCGCGCATGCATGTCGGCCTGGAACAGGGCGACCGGGTGGTCGCTGTCCTTGCGCGCCTGATTCAGTGCGTTGTCGGCATCACGAAGCATCGCTTCCGCTTCGAGATGGACGGCCCCCGACAGCGCAATACCGACGCGCACGTCCGGATACACCGTCTGCCCGGCGAGCGAGACCGGCTTGCCCAGATCCGAGCGCAGGCGGTCGGCCAGCTGATGGGCCTCGCGGTCGTCGGGGACGCCATTGAGCAGCACTGCGAACTGGTCGCCGCCCAGCCGTGCCGCGACGTCGCCTTCCCGCAGCACGTTGCGGATGCGCTCGGCCGTGATGCGCAGCAGATGGTCGCCGCTGGCGTGACCGAGGCTGTCGTTGACCAGGCGGAAGCGTTCGATCTTCAGCACCATCACCGCGAAGCGGAAATCCTGGCGGCGTCGGAGCTGTCCGAGCGCGCTCTTCAGGTGAGCGAGCAGCAATCCGCGGTTGGTGAGACCGGTCAGGCTGTCGTAGAGGGCATCGCGCATCAGCCGCTCTTCGGCCAGCTTGCGCTGGTGGATGTCGCTGATCGATCCGGCCATGCGGAAGGCGCGCTTGTCGCCGTCGTGTCGTTGGGCGACGCCACGAACCAGGACCCAGCGATAGCTGCCGTCGGGCCATCGGATTCGGTGCTCGATCATGAACTGTGGCGTCAGTCCCTTCAGATGCTCGACCAGCTTCTGGCGGTAGACCTGCTGGTCGTCCGGATGAATCGCTTCGAAGATGTGCTCGCTGTCGATCGCGCCGGCGTTTTCGCCGAGGCCGCAAATCTCGAGAAATCGCGGTGCCACGTACAGGCTGCCGTTCTCGACGTCCCAGTCCCACAATCCGTCGTTGGCGCCGCGCATCGCCAGGGCGTAGCGCTGTTCGCTCTGGTGCAGCATGCGGGCGGTGTTCTGCAGTTCGCCGATGCGGTCATTGAGCTTGCTCGCCATGATGTTGAAGTCGCGGGAGAGCTGGGTCAGTTCGTCGTTTCCGGTCTCCGGCAGGCGGTGATCGAGGCGCCCTTCCGCGATCGCCCGGCTGCCCTTGAGCAGTGCCGCGAGATTGCGTGTCAGGAAGTAGCCGATGCCGGATAGCAGAATGAAGGTCAGCAGGATCTCCGAGGCGGCGATCATCGCACCCTGCCTCAGGATCGCCTGGCGAGCACTGCCAAGCACCGATGCAGACACGCCGAAATGCAGGAAGCCGACCTCGTTGTTCGGCAGCAGCAGCGGTCGTCTGACGTGAACGACGCTGCGTTCGAGTGCCGCCGCGAGGCCGGATTCGTCGTCGGGGTCGGGCGGCGGCGGTTCGACCAGTTCGGGCATGCCGGCGGAGAGCTGGATCTTGCCGTTGGCGGATACGATGCGCACGTAGACCAGGCCTTCGCCGGCTTCGGCGAGCAGTTCGCCGAGCGTGTCCTGAAGCACCGAATAGTCGCCACGTTCGCCATAGGCGGTGGCGACCGTATGCAGCATGATCGCGTTCTGTTCGACCACCGTCTTGAGGCTCGCGGTGGTCGCATCGTCCATCAGGCGGACGCTGTTGTACAGCAACAGGCTCAGCAGCACCACCTGGACAGCGGTGCTGGCCAGTAGCAGGCGAAATCTGATCGATAGGCGCGGTAGCAAGTTGAACAAGTCAGTTTCCGTGTCCGTGCCGTCTTCGGGCAGTCGTCATCGCTTCGGCGTCATGGACGTCAAGCAGAAATCGGTCCGTTCCGGCCGAACTTTAATGCAAAGCGCGTGCCGCGTCGGCATATGCGCGGCCATGCGCCGCGTTTTCCGACTACTGGCGGGCGAGACGCGTAACCGCGCCGGAGCGGGCGACGCGCCCTTCTCTGGCGAAGGTGTCGACATTGGCTTCGATCGACGCCGGGTCGTAAAGGTAGTTCACCATCAGACCCCACGATTGCTTCAAGCCCTTTTCGGAGGTGTCGCCGAGCCAGTTGACGCGCTCGATCCGGGCGCCGTTGCCGAGATGGAATCGTGCGACCGGGTCGTAGGGCAGCCCGTCCTTGCGGGCATTTACGAGGTAGTCCGCAGCCAGCCGGGACAGCGGCTCGCGCAGCAGATCGGACAGGGTCTCATCGTGGTGCCACTGCATGTCGCCGTCGAGCAGTTCGTGCAGCAGGGTCGATCCGGGCCCGTCGATGCCGATGCCGCCGAGCCGCTTCCAGTCACGGTCGTCGAAGGCCGCGCTGACGCGTTCGGGATTTCCGCTTGCCCAGGCGCGAAGCGAAGGTATGGGCGACAGCGTCGAAAAGGTCTTGAGGCCCGGCAGGTCCCGCTGCAGGTCGTCGATCACCCACTTGAGCAGGAAATTGCCGAAGGAGACACCGCGCAGGCCGACCTGGGTGTTGCTGATCGAATAGAAGATCGCGGTGTCGGCGCGTCCCGAGTCGAGCACCGGTGCCGACTCGTCGAGCAGGCTGTCGACCCGGGCGGCAAGGCCGCGGATCAATGCGATCTCGACGAAGATCAAGGGCTCGAGCGGCATCCGCGGGTGAAAAAAGGCGTAGCACCGGCGGTCGGAATCGAGTCGGTTCTTGAGATCCTGCCACGATCGGATCTCATGCACGGCTTCGTACTCCACAAGCTTCTCGAGCAGCGCCGCCGGCGATTGCCAGGTGATTCGCTGCAACTCGAGGAAACCGATGTCGAACCAGGCCGACAGGCGGGCCTGCAATTCGCGATCGAGCGCTTGCAGTTGCTTGTCCTCGCGCAGGAATCGGAGCAGGTCCACGCGCATGTCCACGAGAAACTTGACGCCCTGCGGGATCGCGTTGAACTGGGTCAGAATGCGGATCCTGCGTGATCGCATCGCGGCCCGCAACTCGGCCTCCGCGTCCCACTGGGCCGCACTGCCCACGGCAAGCTGGTAGGCTTCGTGGGCTGCCGCCACGCGGGTCGGGTCGGGACCGAATTCGAGCGCGATGATGCGCAGAAAGGCGTGCCTGCCGCCGTCGTCGAGCCGGAGATAGGTCTCGGCCAGGCGGGCGGCTCGGTTGCGGGCGGACACCTCGCCACCGAGACCTTCGGCGCAGTCATGCAGTTGCTTGCGGATGTTGTCGAGTACCTTTTCGGGCGGCACCTCGTCGAGGCCGACCAGTGCGCGCACCTTGTCGATGCTTCGGCTGACGAGATTGGCGACCAAGGCCTGAATTCCCCCATGCGATCCGGCAGAGCCGGGAAATGATGTGTCAATGCTACCGCACTGAATCGGGGGAAAACACCCGCAATGACCTGCGTGTCGGACAGCTTGTCGCTCCAGCGCCTCGCAGGGCGCGAATCCGGCTCACCGGGCGGGCTGTGCGCGGCCGCTCGAAGCGAGCAGGATCAGGCCGACGACGACCATCGGAACGCACAGCCATTGGGCGGTGGTGAGCGAAAAGCCGAGGCCGCTGAATATGCCGGGGTCGGGATTGCGGAAGAACTCGGCAGCGAATCGCAACACGCCGTAGCCGATCAGAAATACCGCCGATACCGCCCGCACAGGCCGCGGCTTGGCCGCGTACAGCCACAGCAGCACGAACAGCAGCAGACCTTCGCCGAGTGCCTGGTAGACCTGCGAAGGGTGGCGTGGGAGCGAATCGACATATGGAAACACCATCGCCCACGGCAGGTCCGGATCGGCTGGACGGCCCCACAATTCACCGTTGATGAAGTTGCCGATGCGGCCGGCCGCGAGTCCGGTCGGCACCAGCGGCGCGATGAAGTCGGTGACCTGCCAGAAGCCGCGGCCGGTCTTGCGGCCATACAGCGCCATCGCCGCCAGGACGCCGAGGAAGCCGCCGTGGAAGCTCATGCCGCCCTTCCAGATCGCGAAGATCTCGAGTGGATGGCTGAAGTAATAACCCGGCTGATAGAACAGCACCTCGCCCAGCCGGCCGCCGATGATCACGCCGAGGACACCGTAGAACAGCAGATCGTCGATCTGGGCCGCGTCCCAGCCCAACTCCGGCCGGCGACTGGCGTGGCGCCGGCCGAGCAGCACGAACAGCGCGAAGGCGGCGAGATACATCAGCCCGTACCAGCGCACCGAAAGCGGCCCGAGCGAGATCGCGACGGGGTCGAACTGCGGATGGATCAGCATCGTGTCAGACCTGCGGCCTCGCCGTCATTCGAACTGCTTTCTGAAGGTCTCGAACTCGCTGGTCAGCCACTCCACCTGCTGGCGCAGGCGTCGCACCTCGTCTTCCAGTTCGGCGACCCGGCTGCCGCGGGCAGCGCCGGAGGTCGCTGAGCCAAGCCCTTCCGCCATCGCCCGGGCGGCCTCGCCGCCGGCCAGCAGATGGACGTGCCGGATCTCCTTGGTGCCCGGCGCCAGTGGTAGCGCCTGCACCATCGGCGGATACTTGTCCGCCAGGTGCTCGAGGATGCGATCGACTTCGCCGGTGTCGGCAAAACGATGCATCCGCTCGCTGCGGCTGCGGATCTCGCCGACCGTCTGCGGCCCTCGAAGCATCAGCAGTGCCAGCACGGCCTGCTCGCCCGGCGGCAGCGAATGCCGAAGCCGGATCAGATGCTCGTACTTGGCGACGCGGGCACTGGCCGAATCCCGCTGGCTGACCAGGCGCCGGTCGCTCAGGCTGTCGATCGCATCCTGCACCGCCTGCTCCGACAGTTCCATCACCGGATCGCGCCCGGTGAGCTGGTTGCAGCCGGTCATGATGGCGTTGATCGACATCGGGTAGTTGTCGGGCGTGACGAAGGATTTCTCGATCAGCACCGCAAGAACCCGGACCTCGACCGGGCCCAGATCGAAGCCGTCCTGATCGTCGGCGGTGTCGCCGGAGGTGTCCATGCCTGTGCTCCACGCTCCCTCGGGAGCGCCATGATAGCCCAGGCGTCGGGCGGCCGGCTCAGTCCAGGTCGGCCGCCAGGGCCACCTGCAGTTCGGGCGCCACTTCTTCCAGTTCGACTGCGTAGGCCGGATGGCGAATCCCCATCGCCAGCGCGGCGCCGGCCTTCAGCGAGCCGCGCATGGCCGGATCGAGCTCGAATCGCAGGAAATGGACGGACGAGGTCTTCTCCTCGTTCTCCCTCACCAGATCTTCGTCGGCGATCGCGAACACCGCATCGTGGCCATCGACGCGGACCCAGGTGGCACGCTCGATGCCCTTGAGTTCGCGCAGGCGCTCGGCGCGCTCGAGCGGATCGGCGTATTCGATCAGCATCGTCGCCTTGAAGTTGCAGCCGTCGGGTATCAGCGGATTGTAGGCATCGAGTTCGTCCTGGATGCCTTCGGGATCGAAGGTGCGCTCGATTCTCAGCATCTCCTGGATCTGGTAGCGGATCGTCGTGGCGTCCTCGAACAGCAGTGTCACGTGCTCGCCGAGATGCACGGTGCGGCGGCGCTTGTGGTCGATGACCTCGGTGCGAAAGGCCGGCCGTCGACGATGGTATTCCTCGAGCGACCACAGGTCCTGAGGCGTGAATGGCTTCATCCCGATCTCCGTCGACGCCGCCGTCAGACGCCGTAGGCCTTGCGCAGCAGACTCAGCGGATGTGCCAGCGGCGGCGACTTGCCATGCTGCTCGGACAGGCCCTGTGCGATATGGTGGCCACCGAGCGGACAGTCCGAACTGACGAAATCCGGCTCGGCATCGGCCATGCGCCGGAACACCGGGCGGCCGATCTTCATGGCCATCGCATGGAATTCCTTCTTGACGCCGAACGTGCCGGCGTGACCCGAGCAGCGCTCGATGGTCTCCAGCGTCGTGTCGGGGATCATCTGAAGCAGCGCCTCGGTCTTGCGACCGACGTTCTGAACGCGTCCGTGGCAAGGCACCTGGTAGGCAACCTTGCCCAGGCCGCGCGAGAACTCGGTCTTCAGCAGGCCGTCCTTGTGGCGCGCAACGAGGTATTCGAAGGGATCCCACATGGCGTCGCGGACCGCGGCCACGTCCGCGTCGTGGGGGAACATCATCGGCAATTCCTGCTTGTACATCAGCGTGCACGACGGTACCCCGGTGAGGATGGCGTAGCCATCGCGGGCGAGGGCGGCAAGCCGCGGTATGTTGATCTCCTTCAGCGCCTCGACGCCGTCCAGATCGCCCTGTTCGAGCTTGGGCATGCCGCAGCAGGCCTCCTTCTCGACCAGTACCCAGGGAATGCGGTTGTGGTCGAGGATCGCCACCAGGTCGTGGCCGATGCCCGGCTCGTTGTAGTTGATGTAGCAGGTCGCGAACAGGGCGACCTTGCCGGGCGAGCGTTCGCCGTCGCGGACTTCGCCGGCGACTGCCGAACCGGCCGCGGATCGGAACTTGCGGGTCGCGAACTCCGGCAGCCAGGCCTTGCGATCGACGCCGAGCGTCTTTTCCATCATCGCCCGCATCGGCTTGGTGCGATTGACCGCATTGATCGTCTGCGTGACCACCGGGATGCCGGCGAATAGGCCGGTCTTGTCGGTTGACGACAGGATCGTGTCGCGAAGCTTGGGTCCCTCCCGACGACGGGCCACCGCCTTGGCGCGCAGCATCAGGTGCGGAAAGTCCAGGTTCCACTCATGCGGCGGCACGTAGGGGCACTTGGTCATGTAGCACATGTCGCACAGGTAGCACTGGTCCACGACCTCGCCGTAGCGGGCCTTGTCGACCCCGTCGAGTTCGCCGGTGCTGCCTTCGTCGATCAGGTCGAAGAGCTTTGGAAAGGCGCCGCACAGGCTGACGCAGCGCCGGCAGCCATGGCAGATCTCGAAGACCCGGTCGAGTTCCTTGTCGAGCGCGGCCTGGTCCCAGAACGCCGTGCTCTTCCAGTCCAGCGGGTGACGGGTGGGCGCCTCGAGGCTGCCCTCCCGGATGGTTCCGGACGGCATCGTCTACCTCTCGTAGGGGTGGCGAAAGGAACGGGGCGCGCCGCAGCACGCCCCGCGGCCGGGGTCAGTCGCCCGCCTTGACCTCATCGAGCGTGCGCTGGAACTTGTTGGCATGGCTGCGCTCGGCCTTGGCCAGCGTCTCGAACCAGTCGGCGATCTCGTCGAAACCTTCCTCGCGGGCGGTCTTCGCCATGCCCGGATACATGTCGGTGTATTCGTGGGTCTCGCCGGCGATCGCGGCGGCGAGATTGTCGGCAGTCTTGCCGATCGGCAGGCCGGTGGCCGGGTCGCCGCTGGCCTCGAGGTATTCCAGATGTCCGTGGGCATGGCCGGTCTCGCCCTCGGCAGTCGAGCGGAATACCGCCGCGACATCGTTGTAACCCTCGACGTCAGCCTTCGATGCGAAATACAGATAGCGACGGTTGGCCTGTGACTCGCCGGCGAACGCCGCCTTGAGATTGTCTTCGGTCTTGCTTCCCTTCAGTTGCATGGACGTCTCCTGATGATTTCTTCGGACGAATGCGCCTCGACTCCTCGCGGCTACTCACACGATAGACGGCGCCAGGATCGCCGATGATGAGATATCTCAATCGTTGTGATAGCCATATCCTATGGCGTCGACGGTTTGCACGAAGGCAGGCCGGCTGGAGATACACTTGCAGGTCGACGCGACAGCGCTAATCCGGAGACTCAGATGCCGCAATACCGTTCACGGACCTCGACCGCCGGCCGCAACATGGCCGGAGCCCGCGCCCTGTGGCGCGCCACCGGCATGAAGGACGGTGACTTCGAGAAACCGATCGTCGCCGTGGTCAACAGCTTCACCCAGTTCGTACCGGGACACGTGCACCTGAAGGACCTCGGGCAACTGGTCGCACGCCAGATCGAGGCCGCCGGCGGGGTGGCCAAGGAGTTCAACACGATCGCCGTCGACGACGGCATCGCGATGGGCCACGACGGCATGCTCTACTCGCTGCCGTCGCGGGAGTTGATCGCCGATTCCGTCGAATACATGGTCAATGCCCATACCGCGGATGCCATGGTCTGCATCTCGAACTGCGACAAGATCACGCCCGGGATGCTGATGGCGGCGCTGCGCCTCAACATCCCGGCAGTGTTCGTTTCCGGCGGACCGATGGAAGCCGGTAAGGTCAAGTGGGAGAACAAGGTCATCGCCCTCGATCTGGTCGACGCGATGGTCAAGGCGGCCGACAGTCACTGTTCCGACGAGGAGGTGGATGCCATCGAGCGCTCGGCCTGTCCGACCTGCGGTTCGTGCTCGGGTATGTTCACGGCCAACTCGATGAACTGCCTGACCGAGGCGCTGGGGCTTTCATTGCCCGGCAACGGCACGATCGTCGCGACCCATGCCGACCGCGAAAAGCTGTTCCGCGAGGCCGGCCGGCGGGTCGTCGACCTCGCCCGACGCTACTACGAGCAGGACGACGCCAGCGTGCTGCCGCGCTCGATCGCCAGCTTCAAGGCATTCGAGAACGCGATCAGCCTCGATGTCGCGATGGGGGGATCGACCAACACCGTGCTCCATCTGCTGGCCGCGGCCCGCGAGGCCGGCGTGGACTTCACGATGAAGGACATCGACCGGGTCTCGCGCCAGGTACCCTGCCTGTGCAAGGTGGCGCCGGCGGTGTCGGACGTGCATATCGAAGACGTCCACCGTGCCGGCGGCATCATGGCGATCCTCGGCGAACTCGACCGCGCCGGATTGCTGCATCGCGACGTGCCTACCGTCCACAGCAAGACCATCGGCGAGGCCATATCGCGCTGGGACATCATGGGCGCGCACGACAGTTCGGTGTTCGAGTTCTACAAGGCGGCACCGGGCGGCGTGCCGACCCAGGTCGCCTTCAGCCAGGACCGGCGCTGGAACGAACTCGACATGGACCGCACCGCCGGCGTCATTCGCGACAAGGCCAGCGCCTTCACCCGTGACGGTGGCCTTGCCGTGCTCTACGGCAACATTGCCGAGAAGGGCTGCATCGTCAAGACTGCCGGCGTCGACGAGTCGATCTGGAAGTTCCGCGGTCGGGCACGCGTGTTCGAAAGCCAGGATGCGGCGGTCGAGGGCATTCTCGGCGACCGCGTCGAGGCCGGGGACGTGGTCGTCATCCGCTACGAGGGTCCGAAGGGCGGTCCGGGCATGCAGGAGATGCTCTACCCGACCAGCTACCTCAAGTCGAAGGGGCTCGGCAAGACTTGCGCGCTGCTGACCGACGGCCGCTTCTCGGGCGGTACGTCGGGCCTGTCGATCGGTCATGCTTCGCCGGAGGCCGCCTGTGGCGGCGCGATCGCGCTGATCGAGGACGGCGACATGATCGACATCGATATTCCCGGCCGCAGCATCCGCCTGGACGTCGGCGACGACGAACTCTCCCGCCGCCGGGCGCAGATGGATGCCCGCGGCGCGAAGGCCTGGAAGCCCGCGCAGCGCGACCGCGTGGTGTCGCCGGCGCTGCGCGCCTATGCCGCCCTGACCACCTCGGCGGATACCGGCGCGGTGCGCGACGTCGGCCAGATCGAGAACTGAACCCGGGCGGGCGCCATCCCGGCCACCCTCGCAGACGGGAACACAGCCGCGTCGCACCGGGTCAACCGATGAGACATCGGGAGCGACCGGCATGGCTGGTAGGCATCGATCGGAGATGGCGGAATCGCCGCTGCTCGCCTGGTGGCGAGCAGCGGAATACGTCTTGTACGTGCTGGCCGCGGCCAATCTGCTCGGCGCCATCCTGGTCAAGCTGATGGGACGGGGCCTCCATCCGATGTTTTCCGACCCCGATGCAGCGCTGCTGTTTCTCGCCACCGGGCTCGGCATCCTGTTTCATGCCCTGCTGCTGGCGCTGATGCGATGGCGCCTGTGTGCCGAGCAGGGCGATACTGTCCGGGCGTTGCGGCGCTTGCGTTCGTTCATGCGATTGCCACTGCACGCGGATTATGACGGCCAGCGCTACCACGCCCGCCTGCGCATGGGTGGGCGCCCGGTTCCGCGGCCAGGCAGCCGCTGCCGGCGCGCCGGCCGCGCGCGCCCGGGTTCAGTCCGCGCCCTTTTCTGATCCGCGCAAACCGATCGATTGCGGCGTCGACGGCCAATGGCCCCGTTCGCTGCTGCGCTCCTGCTCGATAACGATCCAGCCGAAGCGGCCGAGGTGGGGCAGCGATCGGGCTGCCGCCTGGGCTGCATTCGGACTTGTCGCGCTGATCACGACCAACGGCTGGGTGGCGCCGTGACGGCCCGCCCACGCCTGCAACTCGCCGCGGCGACCCACTTGCGCGGGCCTCGGTTCGAGCCCGTATCGCGACAGCCAGGCGTCTACCGTGTCGGGGGTGCCGACCACCAGCAACGGTCGATCGGGCGACGGGGAATCACCGTCGACGGTCGTCGGCTCGCTGTCCAGCAGGCGCCGCGCCAGTTCGCCGGCAGCGCCGTCCATCGCGTCGCCGCCGAGTACCACCAACTGCGTCGGACCGGCCAGATTGATGTCGCGCACGGTCGGCGGCACTTCGCCGGGGGCCAGTCGGCGCATCACCTGGAAGTCCGGATCGAGCAGCAGTTCGCCGCTGTCGGCTGGTCGTTCGACGTGATGCCGGGGCGCCTCGAGCGGCTCGAGCAGGACCTGCCGTGTCGTGCCGCCACGCACATGCAGCGGTACTCGCAGGCGATAGACGGGCTCGTCCTGCAGCAGCTCGGCGCCGCCGCCTTCCGCGGCGACCAGCGTCAGTCGCGGCAGGCCTTCGCGTTCGACCCACTGGGCGAAGAATTCGCCGAGCTGGTCGCCCGACGCCGCCTCGAAGGCCTCGCGCAAGGCGCTCCAGCCGGCCACCTTGAAGCGATGGCTGCGCCAGAAGCGTCGCACCGCGTCGTCGAAGGCCGCCCGGCCGATACGTTCGCGCAGCATGTAGAACAGCATCGCCGCCTTGCCGTAGCCGACCGCGGCATCGACCCCGTGCCGGCGTGAGGTGAAGCGCGCCAGCGCCAGCCCCTTGCCCGGCGGAATCGCCGACAGGTCACGCAGCCAGCCCAGGCGCATCGCCCGTGCCTTATCGGCGGAGGCACCCTCGGCATAGTGGTAGTCGGCCATGAACGTGGTCAGGCCTTCGCTCCAGTTGCCACCCGTGTAGTCCGGATAGACCCCGTTGCCCCACCAGTTGTGCAGTACCTCGTGACCGAGCGAGGTGTGGCGGATGAACGGCAGCTTGAGTACCTCGATGCCGAGGTAGGTCAGGCTCGGCATGCCGAGACCGGTCGGCGTCGGGCTCGACACGATCGTGAAATCGTCGAACGGATACGGGCCGATCCACTTCTCGTAAAGCTCGAAATAGCCCGCCAGGGCATCGAGGTAGTCACCCGCCAACGCCTCGATTTCCGGATGGAACAGCGTGCGCAGGCTCAGCGCGCGACCGTCGATCGATGTCATCCGGCGTTCCGACAGGCGATAGGGTCCGGCCATCAGGTCGATGCCCTCGGCAGGCACGTCCATGCGGTAGGTGGCCGTCCAGGTCGTTTCGCTGTTGCGTACCTCGACGAGGCGGCCGGGCACGATCGCCCGTTGCCCGGGCGGCGTCTCGATGGTCACGCGCCAGCGCTGCAATGCCGGCTCGCCGTCCACCTGCAGGCCGGGATACCAGTGCGCGGCCGCAGGCAGAAAGCTGCCGAGTTCGGCGGCCGTGGCCTCGTCGCGGCCGAGCGTCTCGCGGTGATCGAGGTGGGTCGGTGTCGGCGTCAGCGCCATCGACCAGATAAGGTCTAGCGTGCTTGCTTCGCTCGGCAGCGACCAGCTGCGCAGCGCGCCACGCACGCGGTGGCGTCTGCGCGTCGATTGCCCGTCGATCGCCAGCGATATCAACCGGGCCGATTTCGCCAGCAGCAGGCGGCGCGCCTTGCCATCGGGCAGGCGCAGTCGGGCCTCGCCCTCGATCGTTCGTTTCGCTGGATCGAGCCGCAGCGTCATGTCGATGTCCACCGTGGCGTCGGCGCCGAAGGCGGTGCCGGCGGCAACGGCGAAGCCCAGCAGTACTCGGATCAGGAAGCGGAGCGGCATTCGGTCGAAATCGTGCAGCGTGCCGCGCCTACTCGGACGGTTCGAGGACGTCCGAGGGAATGCCCATGCGGTCGCGCACGAAGGGTTCCCAGCATGCCCACTCCTCGGGCCGGATCGAACGGCTGCGACGTCGGCCGACGGCCACTGCCGCGCTCAGGATTCGCGCGTCGCCCGGGTCGTCGTCTGCCGAATCCGGCGGTGTGTGGTGCAGGGCAATTGCGTCGCAGACCTCGGTCGGCAGCTTCCAGTTGCGTGCCACATGGGCGCCGATGGCGGCGTGGTTGACCTCGATCATGCCGTCGACCCGCAAGCCCGCTTCGTCGACGTTGCCCAGGTTCACGTCGAAGCGCGCGAGGAATTCGGGATGGCGCCGCAGGATCAGCGCGATCCCGACGTCGTGCATG
The DNA here is from genome assembly GCA_020445765.1 of Rhodocyclaceae bacterium. GTDB lineage: Bacteria > Pseudomonadota > Gammaproteobacteria > Burkholderiales > Rhodocyclaceae > Cognatazoarcus. Next base: position 66,233 of record JAGRFY010000064.1, read on the forward strand.
AGCGCGGCGAGAAAGGCGTCATCGGCCAGCTTTGGCATGCGCGACGCGTGCATCACGCTCCAGCTCTCCTGCGCGACCGCGAAGCACATGTCCCAGATCGCCGTGACCACCCGCGCCGGCACGTCGCCAAGTTTGCTGCGCAGCGCGGTGCTGGTGGCGATCGCCAGAACCTTGACCTTGCCGAGCAGGACCACCGCTTCGAGCACGGTCTTGCGTGGCCGGATCTGGCCGAACACGGGCGACGACGCCACCCTGAAGACCGCGCCAGTGGTCGCCGGCGTGCGCGATACCGCGCGCGCGACCGCGTCCAGGCCGCTGTCCTCGTCGGCTGCGATGCGCATCAGTTCGAGCAACTGGGCGTCGGGCGCGGGCAGTGTGATGCCGCTGGCCAGAATCGCATCGACCAGGGCTTCTTCCTGAGGGCTCATGTCGCTAGCTTCCTTCTAGGGTGCATCTCGGGGGCTCGGCGCAGCGAACCGGACCGTCGACGGTGTTCGGTCTGTCGAGACCCGAATTCTAGGCTGATGTCGCCGCTCGATGCGATCTGGATGCGATGAATGCGGTCCCGGTCGCCTCCGCGGATCAGGATGCTCGCACCGCAACCGACCGGCAGGCGGACATCCCGGTCTACAATGGTGTCGCGATGCAACAGCCGGGACTCCCAACATGCCGAAACGCAAGGGCCGTACACCGGAAGCGCACGCAGCCGTGCCGGCGCCCCAGCCGGAGTGCGGCCGGCTGTCGGCGAAATTTGTCCTCACCAGCCTGGCGGCGACCCTGAACCTGACCGCGGCGATGCTCGGCGTCGGATTTCCCGAGGTGTTTCCGTCACTTGCCGCGATGCCGGTGATGCTGGCGCTGTTCGCGGTCGGCATCGGACTCGAGGTCTGGGCGGTCAGACAATTGCTGGCGGCCCGCCGGGCCCAGGCCGGGCGGGGTCGCTGAGACACCGGCCGGGCCACGGCATTGCAGCCGCCGCTGCTCGGCGGCGTCGACCGGTTGCCCGGCAGTTGTTTCAGTGGGCCGTGCGGAAACGGCCGACGAGGCCATTGAGTTCGCCCGCGAGCCGGTCCAGCTGCGCAGACGCGTGTTCCCCGGCGACTGCTGCGGCGCGGCCGCTCTCGCTCATCTGGGCGATGCGCTCGGCGCCGCGGGCGAGATCCTGGCTGGCTGTGCGCTGCTCGGCGACCGAGCGACTGATGTCGTCCATGCCGTTGGTCGAATCGCCGACCGCCTGGTCTGCCTGGCGCAGGCTTTCGGCGACGGCCGCCGCGCACTCGCGACTCGATTCGAGCGCGCTGCGTCCTCGCGACAGCGTGGCCTCCACCTGCCCGGAGCGGTCTGCCAGTTCCCGGGTGACGGTGTCGATCCGGCCGACGGCTTCGGCCGAGCGTTCGGCGAGCTGACGAACCTCGTCGGCGACGACCGCGAAGCCTCGGCCCTGTTCGCCGGCCCGTGCGGCTTCGATCGCGGCATTGAGCGCGAGCAAATTGGTCTGGTCGGCAATCTCCCGGACCTGTCGCGTCATGTCGGAGATGATGTCTGTGCTGTGGATGAAGGCGTCAGCAGCTTCGGCGAGTTGACCGACCGTGGAGGCCAGTTCGTCGACGCGGGTGAGCAGGTCGGCGAGCCGCTCGGTACCGGTACGCGTCCGTTCGCGGCTGATCTCTGCCAGGCCGCGTACTTCTCCCGCGCCGTCGGCGATCGAGCCAATGCTGACGGTCAGCTGTTCGATCGTCGCGGCGGTGGCCTCGGCGGCCTCGCTCTGTTCGGCCGCGCCGTTCGACAGCGCCTGCGCGCTGGTGGCCACGTCGGCTGCGTTCGTCGCAAGATTGGCGGCGACCCGCTTGGTGTCGGCGACCAGTTCCTCGAGCGTCTTCATGAAGCGATTGAATTCTCGAGCGGTGGCGGCGATCTCGTCGTGCCCGTCCTCCGGCAGACGATGCGTCAGGTCGGCGTCGCCACTGGCGAGCTTGCCGGCAAAGGTGGTCAGCTTGCCCAGCCGGCGGTGAATGCCGCCGGCGGCGAGCGCTGCCAGTGCCAGCAGCACCGGGATCGTCACGGCCAGTACGATCAACATCAGCCGGCTCTCGCTGGCCGCCGCCTGTTCGGCTT
>JAGRFY010000201.1 GCA_020445765.1 Rhodocyclaceae bacterium
GCGGATGTTGAGTTTGCTCATGGTGTTCTCCGGTGAACGGCAAGCGCGAGCCCCGGCACTCGGCCCTCGGGCGGCACGCTGGTGGCGGGCCGGATGGCGGCCCGCCGTCTGCGGCGCCGCGACCCGCGTCCGCTCAGAAATCGTAGGTCAGTTGCACACCGAGGATGTCGACCGACGCCTCGTAGCTGCCCACGAGGTGACCGTTGGCGGCCGCATCGTCGCCATCGGCGTCGATCTTGGGATCGTTGATGAACAGATGCGCGTAGCCGACGTCCACCACCAGCGCCGAGCCGACCCGGTACTGGGAGCCGAGCGACAGCCACAGCCGGTTGGCGTCCGGCAGTCGGGCCAGCCGGTGCCTGGTCTCGACCGGTGACTGGTCGTAGGCCACGCCGAACTTGAGCCCGACCTTGTCCGAATACCGGTAGTTGGCGCCCAGCGCGATACGCCAGGTGTCGCGCCATTCGAGGGTCTCGGTCGACAGCAGGGCGCCGCCGGTACGGAACACCTCCAGCGATTCGAGAGACGACCAGCCGGTCCAGGAAATGTCGCCGAGCATCGTCCACTTCGGACTCAGCTCCTGCATCGCGCTGATGATGAAGGTGTCCGGCACCTCGACGTCGGCTTCGCCCGGTCCGTTCGGCGCGCCGGCGGCCATCGCGCCGTTGAGCAGCGCATTGCCGCTGTCCGGTCGCTTGAAGGAGATGTCGCCGGTCAGCTCGTGCTTGATCTTGGAGCGATAGGAAAGACCGATGCGGGTAGTCTGCGACGGCTGGATGATCACGCCGACGTTCCAGCCCCACGAGAAATCGTCGGCCTTGACCTTGCCGACGCCTTCCAGGCCCGGAAACACGCCGAGGCCGGCCTGCGCCAGCAGACCCGAGAAATTGACCGCATTGGTCAGCTCGGCCTCGATTTTCTGGTAGTTGATGCCGAAGCCGACCGACACCATCGGGCTCACCTGGTAGGCGATCGACGGGTTGATGTTGAAGGTCGTGATCTCCGAGTTGATCGCCAGGAAGCGGCCGATGAAGTCGTCGTCGTACTCGGTCTTGAGGCCGAAGGGTGCGCCGATCCCGATGCCGACAGCCAGCTTCGGCGTGAGCTTCATCGACAGGTAGGCGTTCGGAATCGCCGCGAGGTCGCCGGCATCGCCGCCGTCGCCGGTGCCGCTGGCGGTCAGCGCCGGCAGCGTGCTGCCGTCGTCGCTGAACTCGAAACCGACGCGGACCAGGTCGAGCCCGCCGGAGACCTGCCGATCGCCGCTCAGCAAGGTCATGCCGGCCGGATTGAAGTAGATGGTGCTGGCGTTTTCGGCGACCGCCGCCGAGCCGGCAAACGAATTCCCCACCCCACTGCCGTTCTGCTCCAGCAACTGGAAGCCCGCGCCGTGGGCGCCGGCACCACCCAGCACGATCGCTGCGATCGGTACCAGTTTGGCGATGGTCTTGTTGTGCATTCGCTGTGTCTCCTCAGGTGATGCGCGATATGTTGATGTTATAGCCGGCCCGCCGCAATCGGGCCTGCTTCACAATTGGATTCAATCGACCGGAGGCAGCTCGCGCTTCCTGCCCTGGCCGTCCACCGCAACATAGGTCAGCTGCGCCTCGGTGACCTTGACCACCACCGGGTTCTCGGGGTGGCGCTCGGCATAGACCTCGACGTCGACGGTGATCGAGGTGCGGCCTTCGCGCACCACGCGCGCATAGAAGCTGACCAGATCGCCGACCGACACCGGCTGCTTGAACAGGAAGGAATTGACCGCCACGGTGGCCACCCGCCCGCGCGCCCGCCGGATCGCCGGTACCGCACCGGCGACGTCCACCTGGGCCATGATCCAGCCGCCGAAGACGTCGCCCATCGGATTGGTGTCTGCCGGCATCGGCATCACCCGCAGGACCGCATGTTCGCCTTCTGGCAGGCTGACCGGAACTTCCTGACTCATCAATCTTCCTTTTCGGTGTCGTTCGGGCGGGATGCGGCCGGCTCCGGGCCGCGCTGTTCGAGATGGTGCATCGGGCCGCCGGTGAAGGGCGCGAAGCCGGTGCCGAAGATCACGCCGGCATCGGCCAGTTCGGCATCGGCCACCACGCCGTCGGCGACGCAGCGCCGGGTCGCCTGCAGCAGCGGCTCGACGATGCGCGCGGCGAGTCCGTCCGGCGCGGCTGCTGCCGCGCCCTTCTTTGCCTTGCCATCGTGCCAGAGGTAGAAGCCGCGCCCGCTCTTGCGCCCCAGGTGCCCTTCGGCCACCAGCGCCTCGAGCTTGCGCGGCGGCCGCGCTTCGCCGGTCAGCGCCTGGCCGGCGGCCAGTGCAATGTCCAGGCCGACCGTATCGACCAGCTCGATCGGCCCCATCGGCATGCCGAACTCCTTCAGCGCCTGATCCACGGTTTCCGGCGCGATGCCCTGGTCGACAGCGCGCATCGCTTCGAGCATGTACGGGCCGAGCACCGCATTGACCAGGAATCCGGGGGCGCTCTTCACCGGCAGCGGCAGCTTGTCGATGCCGCGCACGAAGGCCGTGGCCCGGGCGAGCAGGCCCTCGTCGGTGGCCTCGCCGCGCACCACCTCGACCAGCGGCAGCTGTGCCACCGGGTTGAAGAAATGGATGCCGACCAGCCGCGACGGCTGTTCGAGCGCCTCGGCGATCTCTTCGATGCGCAGGCTCGAGGTATTGGTGGCGAGCAACGCGTCGGGCTTCGCCCGCGCCTCGATGTCGGCGAACAGCGCGCGCTTGGCGTCGAGATTCTCGAAGATCGCCTCGATGACGACGTCGGCATGGCGCACGCCGTGGCCTTCCGGATCGGCGATCAGGCGATCCATCGCGAAGCGCTGCTGCCGGCGGTCGCTGCGCAGCTTGCGGCCGAACAGCTTCGCCGCCCGCGCGATCGCCGGTGCGATGCGTTCTGCGGACTGGTCCTGCAGCGTGACGATCATGCCGCGCAGCGCGCACCAGGCCGCGATGTCGCCGCCCATGACGCCGGCGCCCACCACATGCACCCGCCGTGCATCGAACTCGACTGCCTTGCCGAAGCCCTTCAGCCGCTCCTGCAGGAAGAACACCCGGATCAGGTTGCGCGTGGTCGGCGAGCGCACCAGGCTCTCCAGCGACGACGCGTCCTCGGCCGGCACCGCCAGTGCATTGCCGCCGAAGCGGTGCCAGATGTCGATGATCGCGTATGGTGCCGGATAGTGCTGCTGGCGCGCGCGCTCGGCCAGCTGGCTGCGGGCACGTTCGGCCACCACCTGCTTCAGCGGCCCGTTCATCAGCCGTTGCGTCCAGCCCGGACGCCGGCGCGGCTGGCCGGACACCACCAGCAGGCGCGCGGCATTGTCCATGATGCGCGGCGGCACGCACTCGTCCACCAGCCCCAGCCGCTTCGCCTTGCGGGCATCGACCGAGCGCCCGGTGAGCATCAGGTCCAAGGCCGCCGCCGGGCCGATCAGCGCCGGCAGCCGCAGCATGCCGCCCCACGCCGGCACGATGCCGATCATCACCTCCGGCAACGCCATCCGGGTGCCGGGCTCGTCGACCGCGATGCGATAGCGACAGGCCAGCGACAGTTCCAGGCCGCCGCCCATGCAGTGCCCGCGGATCAAGGCCAGGGTCGGATAGGGCACTGCCGCCAGCCGGTTGAACAGCTCCCAGCCCCGCGCCACCATCGTGCGGGCATCGGCGCCCGAGGCCAGCGCGGTGAATTCCTCGATGTCGGCGCCGGCGATGAAGCCGGCGTCCTTGGCCGAGGCAATCACCAAGCCCTTCGGCCGTTGCCCGTCGAGGCGGTCGAGCACGCGACCGAGTTCGTCGAGGGCCTCGGTGGACAAGGTGTTGGTCGATGATCCGACCCGATCGAAGCGCAGCCAGGCCACGTCGTCGGCATCGCGCCGCAGTTTCCAGTGGATGAACGGCTCGCTCACTTGGCGGGTCTCCTGTCGCCGACCTGCGGTCGACGGATGGCGTGCAGGGTCGGCCGGCGCAGACGGGCCGGCGCATCGAATGTGCGGTGTCGGGTCATGGGCGCTCCACCAGCATCGCGCCGCCCTGGCCGCCACCGATGCAGATCGCCGCGATGCCGCGGCGCCCACCAGTGCGCTCCAGCACCTGCAGCAGATGCAGCACGATGCGCGCACCCGAGGCGCCGACCGGGTGGCCCTGGGCGATGGCGCCGCCATCGACGTTGAGCCGCGATTCGTCGAGGCGGCCCAGCGCCTCTGCCAGTCCCAGCTCGTCGCGGCAGTAGGCGTCGTCGGCCCATGCCCGCAGGCAGGCAAGCACCTGGGCGGCAAAGGCCTCGTTGATCTCCCAGGCGTCGAGATCGTTGATCCCGAGGCTGTGGCGTTCGAGGATGGGCGTGGCCGCGTGCACCGGCCCCAGCCCCATCTGCTCCGGCGCCAGCCCAGCCCATTGGCTGTCGCTGATGCGCCCTCGCGGCGTCAGCGCGAAGCGCTTCACTGCCGCTTCCGAGGCCAGCACCAGCCAGGCGGCACCGTCGGTGATCTGCGAGCTGTTGCCGGCGGTGACGCGGCCATAGCGCCTGTCGAAGAAGGGCTTGAGCTTGGCCAGGCCCTCGGCGCTGGAGTCGTCGCGCACGCCGTCGTCGAAGCGATGCAGGGTGCCGTCGTCTTCGATCAGCGGCGTCAGTTCGCCATCGAAATGGCCGGCGTCGCGGGCCGCAGCCACCCGCTGGTGGCTGCGCGCGGCGAAGGCGTCCATGTCGTCGCGGCTGATGCCGAAGCGGTAGGCCAGGTTCTCGGCGGTCTGGCCCATCAACTGGCCAACCACCGGGTCGGTGAGGCCCTTCATGATGCCGATCACCGGCGCCAGCATCGCCGGCCGGAAGCGGGCCAGCAGCCTTGCCCTTTGGCCCACTCCCTTGGCCGCATACCAGCCCGACAGCCAGCGCACCATCGCATCCGAGAACAGCAGCGGCGCCCGTGACAGCGCATCGACGCCGCCGGCCAGCACCAGTTGCGAACGGCCCGCCTGGATGTTGGCGATCGCCGAATCGAGCGCCTGCATGCCGCTGGCGCAGTTGCGCATCACCGTCCAGCCCGGCACCTTGCGGCCGCAGCCCATGCGCAGCGCCACCACGCGGCCGATGTTGACCTCGTCCGGCGACGGCGAGGCGCAGCCGAGGATGACCTCGTCGAGCTGCGCCGGCAGGAAGGGCTGGCGCGCCAGCAGGGCCGAGCCGGCGATGGTGGCGAGATCCGAAGCGGCGAACGGCCCCGGCTGGTTGCGTGCCTTCAGGAACGGCGTACGCAGGCCATCGACGATGTAGACCGGTGCATTCATCGCGTCGCCTCAGGCCGCCTGCCGGCGCTGCTGCCGGTCGCCGTCGGCGAGCTCCGCCAGCGCCTCGCGCAGGCCGAAATCGTACGGGAAGTCGTCGACACCGATGACGCGGTCGCGCAGCTCGCCTTTCTTCCGCATCAGCGCCAGTTCCTGCAGCGTGATGACGCCGGCCTCGGCCGCATCGGCATAGACGCCGTCGATGCCGTCGCCGATGTGCAGCTTCGCCGTTAAGCGGCCGTCGCGCAGTGCCTGCTTGACCCGCGCCTCGATCGGCTCGGCCTCGATGGTGGCGTACAGCGCCGCCTCCAGCGCGCCGACCGGGTCGTCCACGTCCTTGGTCAGGAAGACATCCGAGGTGAGGCGGTCGCGGGTCTCCGACGGCGCGATCAGCAGCCGCGCCACCTGGTGGCCGAGGGCGTCGGACGGCACCACGTAGGGCCGCCCCAGCGGGAACACCACCAGCCGGCGGATGACGAAGGCGAAGACGCGGTTCGGGAAATTGGCGATCACACCTTCGAACGCAAGCTGGATGCGGAACATGCAATCCCAGATCGCCCAGTGCATCAGCGGCGCATCCTCGGCCTGGCGACCCTCGGCCTCGAAGCGGCGCAGCGTGGCCGAGGCCAGGTACATCAGCGAGAGGATGTCGCCGAGCCGGGCCGAGAGCTTCTCCTTGCGCTTCAGTGCGCCGCCCATGGTGCCCATCGAGATGTCGGCGATATAGGCGAAGGCCGCCGAGAAACGGGTGAGCTGCTGGTAGTAGCGGCGGGTTTCCGGCGCGATGTCGTCCGGCACCTCGACGAAGTGGGAGCCCGACAGCCCCATCACCATCGCCCGGGCGGCGTTGTTGGCGGTGTACGCAATATGGCCGAACAGCGCCCGGTCGAAGGCTTCGAGGTCGTTGGCCTGGGCGCTGGCCATTTCGTCGAGCACGAACGGATGGCAGCGGATCGCGCCCTGGCCGAACAGGATCAGCGAGCGGGTGAGGATGTTGGCGCCTTCGACCGTGATGCCGACCGGAATCTGCTGGTAGGCGCGGCCGAGGAAGTTCTGCGGCCCCAGGCAGATGCCCTTGCCGCCGATCACGTCCATGCCGTCGTTGACGGTCTGGCGCGCACGCTCGGTGACGTGGTACTTGACGATCGCCGACACCACCGAGGGCTTCTCGCCGAGGTCGATCGCGCCCGCCGTGAACACCCGCGCGGCGTCGCACATGTAGGTGTTGGCACCGATCCGGGTGAGCGCCTCCTCGACCCCCTCGAAGCGGCCGATGGCGGTCTTGAACTGGTAGCGCACCCGCGCATAGGCGCCGACCGCCCGCGCCGTGAGCTTCTGCATGCCGGTGTTGGAGCCCGGCAGCGAGATCGAACGGCCGGCCGCCAGGCACTCCATCAGCATGCGCCAGCCCTGGCCGGCCATCTCGGGCCCGCCGATGATGAACGACAGCGGCATGAACACCTCGCTGCCGCGGATCGGCCCGTTCATCCAGTGGGCGTTGAGCGGGAAGTGGCGGCGGCCGATGTCGACCCCCGGGTGGTCGAACGGCACCAGCGCGCAGGTGATGCCGATGTCTTCCACCTCGCCCAGCAGGTGGTCCGGGTCGAACAGGCGGAAGGCCAGGCCGAATACCGTGCACACCGGCGCCAGCGTGA
>JAGRFY010000202.1 GCA_020445765.1 Rhodocyclaceae bacterium
AAGTCAAGGAGGTCGAGACTGCGCAAGGCGTGCGACGCTATGTCGGCACCATCGCCGACACCCTGCTCGACTCCGGCTGCAAGTTCTGCCAGGCCTGCGTCACCGTGTGCCCGACCGGGGCACTGACCGACCGCACGCTGGACCCGGCACGCCGCGAGGAATCGATGGTGCCCTGCCATGCCGCCTGTCCGGCCGGCATCGACGTGCCGCGCTACGTGCAGATGGCGGCCGAGGGCCGCTACGACGAGGCGATCGCGGTGGTGCGCGAGAAGCTGCCGTTCCCGGGCATCGTCGGGCGGGCCTGCTTCGCGATGTGCGAATCCGCCTGCCGCCGCGGCCAGCTCGACGATCCGCTGTCGATCCGCACCCTGAAGCGCGTCGCCGCCGACCACGACACCGGGCTGTGGCGCCAGTATTCGAAGCAGCTGCCGGCCACCGGCCGCAAGGCGGCAGTGATCGGCGCCGGCCCGGCCGGGCTGACGGTGGCCTACTACCTCGCCAAGAAGGGCCACGCGGTGACCGTCTTCGACGCCCAGCCGGCCGCTGGCGGCATGGCCCGCTACGGCATTCCGTCCTACCGCGTGCCGACCTCGGTGATCGACCAGGAAGTGGCCGAAGTGGCCAAACTGGGGGTCGAGTTCCGTTATGAAACCCCTGTCGAGGACATCGGCGAACTGATGGCCGACGGTTTCGAGGCGGTGTTCATCGGCATCGGCTGCCAGGGCGGCGACAAGCTCGGCATTCCCGGCGACGACCTCGACGGCGTCGTCGACAGCCCGACCTATCTGCGCGCCGCGACGATGGGGCTGGTCAATACCGCGCACGGCATCCACACCGGCCGCAAGGTGGCGGTGATCGGCGGTGGCAACGTCGCCACCGACAACGCACGCTCGTCGAAGCGCCTGGGCGCCGAGGTGGACATGGTCTACCGGCGCACCCGCGACGAGATGCCGGCCCGCGACGAGGAATTCGACGGCTGCGTGGAGGAGGGGGTGAACATCCGCTACCTGCTCGCGCCGAAGCAGGTGGCGCCCGGCACCAACGGAAATCGACTCGACATCACCTACGCCAGAATGAGCCTCGGCGAGGCCGACGCCTCGGGCCGCCGGCGCCCGATCGAGACCGGCGAGGAGTTGGTGGAAGGCGTCGATCTGGTGATCGCCGCGGTCGGCCAGCACCCCCGGCGTTTCGAGGGCTTCGGGGTCAACACCGACGCCAGGGGGCGGATCGTCGTGCGCGAGGACTCGATGCTGTCGAGCCGGCCCGGGGTCTATGCCGGCGGCGACTGCGTGCTCGGACCCTCGACACTAATTGAATCGATCGCCCAGGGCCGCGTCGCGGCGGCGGCGATGGACCGGCAACTGGGCGGCGATGGCGACATCGAGGAAACCCTGCTGCCGCCGGGCTGGGAAACCTCGCCCCATCTGGGTCGCGAAGAGGACTTCAACCGGCGCCGGAGGATCCACCCGATCATGCTCGCGCCCGCGGCCCGGACCGGCTGGGACGAGGTCGAGCAAGGCTTCGACGACGCCGGTGCGCGGGCCGAGGCGGGCCGCTGCCTGAAGTGCAACCTGGCGCCGAAGATCGCCGACGCCGTGCTGCCGCCGGAATCCTGGCTCGAATTCGGCGCCGACGCGATCGCCGCGGTGAGCACCGAGGCCGGGGTGTTCCAACTGCTCGACGCCGACAAGGAAGTGCTCGCCATCAAGGGTGTCGACAACCTGCGGGCCGGGCTCGAGGCCCAGCTCGAGGCCGGTTCCGAGGCCCGCTTCTTCGTCTATGAGGAGGCCGCGCTCTACACCTCGCGTGAGAGCCAGATGATCCAGGCCTATCTGCAGCAGTACGGAAAGATGCCGGGCGGCGGTTCCGACGAACTGGACGACCTGTTTTGAGGATTTCGCGCGATGGGACAAGTGATCGATTTCCGGACCGCACGGGTGCTGCCCGCATCGCTGCCGCCGGCGCCGCTTCGCCGCTGCCCAGTGTGCGGGGCCGACCTGTGGCATGTGACCGGCGTCGGCGAAGTGTGCTGCGCCGACTGCGACGCGCCGTGCCCGTATCGGCTGCAGCAGAAGGATCGAAGCTGAACAGAACGGCCGGGCAGGGCCACTTCCCGCCCGGTATGCAACCTGGAGGATTCATGGCGGACTACCAATTCATTCGATACGGCGTCGAGGGCGGGCTTGCGAGACTGGCGATCGACCGGCCGCCGCTCAACGTGCTCGACATTCCGACGATGGAAGAGCTCAACGATGCGCTCGACCGCTGCCTCGCCGACGACACGGTGAAGCTCTTGATGCTCACCGGTGTCGGCGACAAGGCCTTCTCGGCCGGCGTCGAGGTGGCGGATCACACGCCCGACAAGGTGGAGCGGATGATCGAGGTCTTCCACGGCATCTTTCGTCGCCTGCAGCGCATGCCGGTGCCGACGCTGGCGGCCGTCAATGGTGCGGCACTGGGTGGCGGCATGGAACTGGCGATCGGCTGCGACATGCTGGTCGCCGCCGCCGGCGTCAAGTTCGGCCAGCCCGAGATCAAGCTGGCGGTGTTCCCGCCGGTGGCGGCGGTACTGCTGCCGCGCCTGGTGGCGCCGGCACGGGCGATGGAAATCCTGTGCGGCGGCGAGAACCTGAAGGCCGAAGAAGCCTTGCAGATCGGCCTGGTGAATCGGGTGTTCCCGCGCGAGCGCTTCGCCGACGACGCCGCTGCGTTCGCAGCGACCTTCCTGGCGCTGTCGAGGGCTGCGCTGGCGTCCACCCGCAAGGCGATCCGCGAGGCCGCCGGCAAGCCCTTCGGCGCGGCGCTGGATGCCGCCGAATCGATCTATCTGAAGGAACTGATGGCCACCGACGACGCCACGGAAGGTCTCGCTGCCTTCCTCGAGAAGCGCACACCGGTGTGGCGCGACTGCTGAACCGAACACCCCTGAACCGAGGACGGAGACAACACGTGATTCCCGAATTCATCGATACCTGGCAGATGGCCGAGCCCGGCCGCCTGGCGCGCACGCGCATCCCGATGCCGGCGCTGCAGCCGGGCGAGGTGGTGGTCGAGATCGCCGGCTGCGGCGTCTGCCACACCGACCTTTCGTACTTCTACATGGGCGTGCCCACGGTGCAGAAGCCACCGCTGTCGCTCGGCCACGAGATCAGTGGCCGTGTCGTCGGCGGCGAAGCCGGGTGGATCGGCAGGGAGGTGATCATCCCGGCGGTGATCCCCTGCGGCGAGTGCGAGCTGTGCCGGTCCGGCCGAGGCAACCGTTGCCTCGCGCAGAAGATGCCCGGCAACTCGATGGGCATCTACGGCGGCTATTCCAGCCACATCGTGGCCCCGGCCGAGTTCCTGTGCGTGGTCGACGCGCGCAATGGCACGCCGCTCGAACACCTGGCGGTGATCGCCGACGCCGTGACCACGCCGTACCAGGCGGCGGTGCGTGCGCGCCTGACCAAGGGCGATCGGGTGGTGGTGGTCGGCGCCGCCGGTGGCGTCGGCAGCTTCATGGTGCAGGTGGCCAAGGGCATGGGCGCCGAGGTGGTGATCGGCATCGACATCAACGAAGAAAAGCTCGAACGGATGAAGCGGTACGGCGCCGACTTTACGCTGAACCCGAAAGGGCTCGACGCAAAGGGCACCAAGGAAGCCTTCAAGGGCTTCTGCAAGGAGGCCGGCGTGCCGGCCAGCACCGGCTGGAAGA
>JAGRFY010000065.1:0-2467 GCA_020445765.1 Rhodocyclaceae bacterium
AAGGCGCGACCGGCGGCCTCAGGGACGACCCGGAATGGGGTCTGTGGACCGCTTCCGGGCATCGCCAGCGGCCGCCAGAAAGGCCGCCAGCGCATCGCGATAGATGGCCCCGCTGGCCAAGAACCCGTCGTTGTGGCCGCCCCGGATTTCGAGCAGGCGCTTGGGTTCGGCGGCGGCATCGAACAGCGCCCGGCCGTGGTGAAACGGCACGATCTCGTCGTCCCGGCTGTGGACCACCAGCAGCGGTGCACGGATCTCCGACACCCGGGCCAGCGTGTCGTAGCGGTGGCGCAGCAGCAGGTCCACCGGCAGCCACGGATAGTGCTCGGCGCCGAGCGACGCCGCACTGGTGAACGCCGATTCCAGGATCACCGCCCGTGGCCGCTCGCGGGCCGCGAGCCAGGCCGCCACCGCCGCGCCGAGCGAGCGCCCGAAGAGGATGATGTCGTCGCCGGCGACGCCTCGCAGCTCACGCAGATGACGCCACGCGGCGCGCGCATCGCGGTAGGTGCCCTGCTCGTCCGGCTTCCCTTCGCTGTCGCCGTAGCCGCGGTAGTCGAAGATCAAGACCGACAGCCCCAGCCGATGGAACAGCGCAATCGATTCCAGCCGGTGCGAGATATTGCCGGCATTGCCATGGCAGAACAGCACCACCGGCGCCGCGCCGGGCGCCGGCACGTACCAGCCGGACAGCCGTACGCCGTCCTCGGTGTCGATCGACACCATCTCGAACGCCAGACCGACATCGGCGGGCGTGGCCTCGATCTCGCGCACCGGGAAATACAGCAGGCGCGCCTGGTTGGCGTACACCCACGCCGCCAGCAGGCCGTACAGGCCGGCCGCCAGCGCCAGACCGAGCACGACCGTGCCAGCCATCCGCTTCACCGCCGTCGCCGGCCGCCGATCAGCGCAGGTAGCGCTTGCTGATCTCGCGAAACTCGTCGCTGCCCGCGCGGCCCAACCATTCGAAGGCGACCATCTCGCGCGACACCACGGTGATGCCGGCGGCTGCCATCCGCGCAAGCGCCAGCGCCTTGTCCGACGGCCGCCGCGAACCGCAGGCCTCGGCCACCAGGAACACCGCCTTGCCGGCCGCCCGCAGCCCGATCGCGGTCTGCAATACACAGACATGCGCCTCGGTGCCGCAGACCACGACCTGGCTGGCGGCATCGATCGCGCTGTCGGCGAGGCAGCCGTCTGCCGCACAGGAAAAGGCGAGCTTCTCGACCACCGCCGCACCGGCGGCCGCGTCGAGCACCCGCGGATCGGTATGGCCCAGCCCTTGCGGATACTGTTCCGAGACCACCGTCGGCACCCCCAGCCGGGCTGCCACCTCGGCCAGCCATACGGCATGACCGATCACCGCTTCGCCGTCGTCGATCGCCGGCAGCAGGCGCTGCTGCAGATCCACGATCAGCAGCGCCGAGCCCCTTCTTTGCATCAGCATCCCGTCGCCTCCTCAGTTCGCCAGTTCGGGCCGGTCGGCGTAGTGCGCCAGTGCCTCCGGATTGGCCAGTGCCTCGATATTCCTGACCGGCCGACCGTGGACCACGTTGCGCACTGCCAGTTCGACGATCTTGCCGCTCTTGGTGCGCGGGATGTCGGCCACCTGCAGCACCCGGGCGGGCACGTGGCGTGGCGTGGTGTTGGCGCGGATGGTCTGCTTGATGCGATCGACCAGGGCATCGTCGAGGGTCAGCCCATCGCGCAGCTTGACGAACAGCACGACACGCACGTCCCGCTCCCAGTCCTGGCCGATCACCAGCGATTCGACGACCTCGTCGAGCTTCTCGACCTGGCGGTAGATCTCGGCGGTACCGATGCGCACGCCGCCCGGGTTGAGGGTGGCGTCGGAACGACCGTGGATGATCAGGCCGCCGTGTCCGGTCTCTTCGCAGAAGTCGCCGTGACACCAGATATTGTCGAAGCGTTCGAAATAGGCCGCCCGGTAGCGGGCACCGTCGGCATCGTTCCAGAAGCCGACCGGCATCGACGGAAACGGCCGGGTGCAGACCAGTTCGCCCTTCTCGCCGGTGATCGGCCGTCCGTCCTCGTCGAACACCTCGACCGCCATGCCCAGGCCCTTGCACTGGATCTCGCCGGCATATACCGGCAGGATCGGGCAGCCGAGCACGAAGCACGACAGGATGTCGGTGCCGCCGGAGATCGACGACAGGCACAGATCACGCTTGATCGCGTCATAGACATAGGCAAAGCCTTCCGGCACCAGCGGCGAGCCGGTGGACATCATCACCCGCACGCTGTCGAGCCGGTGGCTGTCGATCGGCCGCCGGCCGATCTTGGCGAGGTGATCGATGAACTTGGCCGAGGTGCCGAAATGGGTCATCGCCTCGGCGTCGGCATAATCGAACAGCACGTCACCGTCGCAGACGAAGGGCGAACCGTCGTAGAGCAGCACCGCTGCGCCGGTGGCGAGCCCCGACACCAGCCAGTTCCACATCATCCA
>JAGRFY010000065.1:2481-5625 GCA_020445765.1 Rhodocyclaceae bacterium
TGGTGAAATAGAACAGCCGGTCGCCGGGCCCGACGTCGGCGTGCAGCTGATGTTCCTTCTGGTGCTGCAGCAGCGCGCCGCCGGCCGAATGGACAATGCACTTCGGTACGCCGGTGGTCCCGGACGAATACATGATGAAGAGCGGGTGGTCGAAGGGCAGCCGCTCGAACGGGATCTCGGTCTCATGTATGAAGAACGCGACGAAATCCGCCAGCAGCCGGGCATGTGCGATGCCCGCGATGTCCGGCTGCTGATGCACGTAGGGCACCACCACCACCCGTTGCAGCGACGGCAATTGGCTGGCGATCTCGGCGAGCTTGCCGAGACAATCGACTTGTTTGCCGTTGTAGTGATAGCCATCGACCGCCACCAGCACCCGCGGCTCGGTCTGGCCGAAGCGGTCGAGCACCCCCTGCACGCCGAAGTCCGGCGAGGCCGAAGTGAAGATCGCGCCGATCGACGCGGTCGCCAGCATGGCGACGACGGTTTCGGGCATGTTCGGCATGAAGGCGGCCACCCGGTCGCCCTGGCCGACACCCATGTCGCGCAGCGCCGCGGCGAAGTGTGCCACCTGCCGATACAGCTCGGCATGACTCAGGCGGTTCTTGACTTCGTCCTCGCCCCAGAACACCAGCGCGTCGGCCTCGTCGCGGCGGCGCAGCAGATTCTCGGCATAGTTCAGCGATGCGTCCGGAAACCACCGCGCGCCGGGCATGCGGTCGCCATCGAGCAGCACGCGGCCACCCTTGTCGCCGATGACGCCGGCAAAGTCCCAGAATTCGCTCCAGAACGATTCGATGTCGCTCACCGACCAGGCGTGCAAGGCATCGTAGTCGCCAACGCCAATACCGTGACGGGCGGCGACCTGCTGCATGAAACGGCTCAACGCGGCATCGGCCACCCGCGCCCGCGACGGTTGCCACAAGGGCTTGTCATCGGAAATGTCCATTGTCGTCTCCTCCGTTCTTGTTCTGTCTGGCGCGCGACGGGATCGATCCGGTCGCGCGCCGGTTCTCGTTCGAAATCAGTCGAACCGGGCCCGCAACTCGTCCGGCAGCGGCACCGAGCGGCCCGTGCCGTGATCCATCCACACCATCTTGGCGCTGCCGTCCGCGTACAGCCGGTCATCGCCCTCCACGCGCATCTCGAACCAGGTCATCAGGCTGCTGCGACCGAGCTCGCCGGCATACATGTCGATCAGGACCGTTGCCGGATAGGTGATCGGCAGCATGAAAGTGCAGGCCGCGTTGATGATCACCGGACCGATCGTCTGGTCGGCACGCACCCAGTAACCCATGTTCTCGCACCATTCGACCCGCGCCTGCTCGCAGAAGCGGAAATAGACGGTGTTGTTTACATGGTTATAGGCATCCATGTCACCCCAGCGCACCGGCATGCGCAGAGAATGGACCAGGACCCGCTTGTCGCTCATTGCCGCACTCCTCGAAAATATATCGGTTGAGGGACTCGCCAAGTGTCCCCGAGCTAATGTACCATACGCATCCGTATGTTGAGGCCCGCGCGAGAATGATGGCGACAACAGGCGCGGCGAGATCGAATCTCGAAGACACCAAGGAGGGAAGATGGAACGCGAGTCCATGGAATTCGACGTGCTGATCGTCGGTGGCGGCCCGGCCGGGCTGGCAGCGGCGATCCGCCTGAAGCAACTGGCAGCCGAAAAGGGACACGATTACTCGGTCTGTCTGATCGAAAAGGCCGCCGAACTCGGCGCCCACATCCTGTCCGGCGCGGTGATGGACCCGCGTGCGCTGACCGAGCTGATCCCGGACTGGCAGGCGCAGGGCGCCCCGCTCAATACGCCGGTGTCCGAAGACAAGGTGCTGTTCCTGTCCGAGACCGGCGGCCGCGCGATCCCCAACGGCCTGCTGCCGGGCTGTTTCCTCAACCACGGCAACTACATCGTCCGCCTCGGCAACGTCGTCCAGTGGCTCGGCGAACAGGCCGAGGCGCTGGGCGTCGAGATCTATCCCGGCTTCGCCGGCGCCGAAGTCCTCTACGACGAGAACGGCGCGGTCAAGGGCGTGGCGACCGGCGACATGGGGCTCACCCGCGAAGGCGAACAGGGGCCCAACTTTGAGCCGGGCATGGAACTGCATGCCAAGTACACGCTGTTCGCCGAGGGCTGTCGCGGCCATCTCGGCAAGCAACTGGAAGCGAAGTTCGATCTGCGCCGCGACGCCGACCCGCAGACCTATGGCATCGGCCTGAAGGAATTGTGGGAGGTGCCGGCCGAGAACCACCAGGCCGGTCTGGTGGTGCACACGGCCGGCTGGCCGATGGACAATGCCACTTACGGCGGCGGCTTCGTCTACCACCTCGAGGACAACCTGATCGCGGTCGGTTACGTCGTCGGGCTGGACTACAAGAACCCGTACCTGTCGCCGTTCGAGGAGTTCCAGCGCTACAAGACCCACCCGATGATCAAGCCCTATCTGCAGGGCGGCAAGCGGCTGGCCTACGGTGCGCGCGCGATTGCCGCCGGCGGCCTGCAGAGCCAGCCCAAGCTGGTGTTCCCGGGCGGCGGACTGATCGGCGACGATGCCGGCTTCCTCAACGCCGCGCGCATCAAGGGCAGCCATGCGGCCATCAAGAGCGGCATGCTGGCCGCCGAGTCGGCCTTCGAGGCGCTGGTCTCGGAGCACCAGCGCGACGAGCTGACGACCTATCCGGAGGCATTCCGCCAGAGCTGGTTGCATGAGGAACTTCACCAGACCCGCAACTTCAAGCCCTACATGAAAAAGGGTCTGTACCTGGGCTCCTTCCTGTTCGGTGCCGAACAGACGCTGTTCAAGGGCAAGGTGCCGTGGACGCTGGCTATGACATCCGACCACGACAAGCTCAAGCCGGCGGCCGAATGCCAGCCGATCGCCTACCCGAAGCCAGATGGCGAACTGACCTTCGACCGCCTGTCGTCGGTGTTCCTGTCGAACACCAACCATGAAGAGGAACAGCCCTGCCACCTGCAGCTCAAGGACGCTTCGGTGCCGATCACGCTGAACCTGGCCAGGTACGATGCCCCCGAGCAGCGCTACTGCCCGGCCGGCGTCTATGAAATCGTGCGCGACGACTCTGGCGACAATCCGCGGCTGCAGATCAATGCCCAGAACTGCGTGCACTGCAAGA
>JAGRFY010000065.1:5637-29248 GCA_020445765.1 Rhodocyclaceae bacterium
GGACCCGAGCCAGAACATCAACTGGGTGTCACCGCAGGGTGGCGAAGGCCCCATCTACCAGGGCATGTAGCATACGAGTCGTGTCGGTATCGCCGCGCCCCCACGGCTAGACCCACCGATCCAGTTACACATTCGGCGACGCAGGCGGCATACTTCGTCTGGATAACCCGCAATCGGGCGCCCGGCAGCGGCGCGCCCGGTTCGACCACCCAGCCGCGAGGAACGCCATGCCCAACCCGTCCCTGGATCGACGGCGCGTCGAGCGCACCGCCGTCGTCATTCCGGCCGCCCTGCTGGCGCTGTCGCTGGCAGCCCCGGCCGCGGCCATCGACCGCAGCTGGGTCGGGGGTGGCGACGCCTGGACGATTCCCGGCAACTGGATGCCGACCGGTGTGCCGGACGGCGCGGACACCGCACGCCTCACCTCGGGCGTGGCGACGCTGGCGATCGACGCGGTGGTCGGCGCCCTGCTGCTCGACGGCGGTTCGCTCACCGGGCCGGGCAGCCTGGACGTGATCGGCGATGCCGGCTGGGGCAGCGGCGCCCAGTCCGGCATCGGCGAGACCCGCATCGGCGGCGCGCTGGACCTGTTCGGCCGCTTCGACAAGACCCTGGCGAGCGGTCGCAGCCTGTTCGCCGCCGACAGCGTCTGGCAAGGCAACACCGGCCCCAACAACGGCCGCATGGTGATCGGCACCGATGCGCGCTTCACCAACACCGGCCTGTTCCGCGAGGCACAAAGCTTCGCCGCGCGGATGGAAGGCGGCGGCCGCTTCGTCAATCTGGGCACCTTCGAGAAGACCTCGGACACCGCCACGGTCATCACGCCGGGCTTCGACAACGGCGGCCACGTCGATGTCCAGGCAGGGCAGCTCAGGCTCGGCGGCGGGGGCGAACACCAAGGCAAGTTCGAGATCGCCGACGGCGCACGCCTCGGGCTCGACGGCGGCACCCATCGCCTGCTCGACGGTGCCGCCATCGGCGGCGCCGGCACCCTCGAGCTGACAGGCGCGGTACTCGAACTCGACGCCGGTGCGAGCATCGACGACGCCACCCCGATGGCGCTCGCCGGCGGCATTCTGCGGCTGGCCGGCAACGAGACCCTGGGCACCCTCGCGCAGTCCGGCGGCATCGTCGAGGGGCCGGGTGCGCTGGTCGTCGCGGGCGACGCCGAATGGCTGAGCGGCGCCCACCGCGACGCAGCTGAAACCCGCTTCGACAATGCCCTGATCCTCGACGGCACCGGCACCAAGTCGATCGCGAACGGTCGGCAGGTGTTCGCCGGCGACACCGTCTGGCGCGGCAGCACGGGCAACAACGGTCAGTTGCAGATCCTCGTCGGCTCGCGCTTCACCAATACCGGCGTGTTCCGCGAGGGGCACGATTTCGACAACCGCATCGAAAGCGGCGGACGCTTCGTCAATCAGGGCCTGTTCGAGAAGAGCTCCGACACCACCACCGTGATCGAATCCGGTTTCGACAACACCGGTCGCGTCGACGTGCAGGCCGGGCAACTCCGATTCGTCGGCGGGGGCGACTACCAGGGCAACATCGACATCGCCGGCGGCGCACGCCTGGCATTCGACGGCGGTACCCACCAGGTCCGCGACGGCGCCGGGATCGGCGGCGACGGCACGCTCGAACTGGGCGCCGCCACGCTCGACTTCGAAGCCGGGGCACGAATCGCAGCGGAGACGCCACTGGAGATCAACGGTGGCCTGTTGCGGCTGGCCGAAGCCCAGACCGTCGCCAGCCTCGTCCAGCACGCCGGGATCGTCGAAGGTGCGGGCGCGCTGAACGTCACCGGCGCGACCGAGTGGCGCGGCGGCACCCACCGCGGCGCGACCGAGACCCGCTTCGCCGGGCCGCTTTCGCTGGCCGGCAGCAACGACAAGCTGATCGCCGACGGTCGCCAGGTGCTCGCCGGCGATGCCACCTGGCACGACAATACCGGCAACAACGGGCGCATCATCATCGGCACCAATGCCCGTTTCACCAACACCGGCGTGTTCCGCGAGGCGCAGAACTTCGACGCCCGCATGGAGGGCGCCGGCCGCTTCGAGAACCCGGGGCACTTCGAGAAGCGCTCGAACACGACGACGACGATCGTCCCAACCATCGACAACACCGGCTCGATCGAAGTACTCGCCGGCACCCTCGAGATCGGCGCCGACTTCGCCAACGCCGGCGTCGTCACCGTCGCCGACGGCGCAAGGGTCGCAGCCGGCTCGGCCTTCGCCAATGGCGGCACGCTGACCGGCGACGGCAGCTTCGCGATCCGCGCCGGGCGCGACATCGTCAATCGCGGCGGTATCGAGCCCGGTACCCACGGCATTGGCAGTCTCTCATTCGACGGCGATTTGGCGCTCGAGACCGCCAGCGTGCTGTCCTTCGAACTGACCAGCCTGACGGATTTCGATCGCATCCTGGTCGATGGCAATCTTGCGATCGGTGGCGAGTTGTCGATCCTTCAACTGGGCTACGTGCCCCGCCTCGCAGACAGCTTCGTCGTCGCCAGCTTCGCCGCGGCAGTCGGCCTTCCGGCCTTCGATGCCGTCACCTGGCGCGGCTTCGGCGACGGCGTCGCATTCACCGCCAGCATCAATCCGGACAACATCACGCTGACCGTCAGCGCGGTGCCGGAACCCACTCAGGTGCTGATGCTGCTGGCCGGGCTCGCCCTCATCGCCGGCGCGATGCAGCGACCCGCGCAGGCCGAGGCCGCCGTTCGGTAGGATAACCAATACGCCGGCCGGAGCGCCCAAGGTTCGGTCGTTCGGTGTCGCCACGGCCGCGACCGACGAACGGCGACTCGACAGCGAAATCGGTGAATGGCAGGCGCCCCGGATTCTGGCCGCACATTTCGCAGTCAAGGCCCGTTCCCTGCGGACGGCGCCGGGCCGGTGGTCGTCCCAACCACCAGTTCAGCCTGCCACAATTTCCGGTGCGGCGGCCCCTCCGGCTGCACGATGCGATCGATCAACATCTCGGCGACGCGCCGGCCTGCGGCACGGAAGGCATGCCCGTCAAGCTCGGCATCCGTCCGGAACACCTGAAGCTTGCCGACGGCGGCGACGCCCTGCTGTCGGGGCGCGTCAGCCTGGTCGAGTCCCTCGGCGACGCCACCAACGTCCATGTCAACGTCGCGGGCGCTCGCGACCCGGTCGTCGCCAGACTCGCCGGACAGCAGCCGATTCGCCGGGGCGACGCAATTCGGCTCGCCGCCGACCGCGCCGCAGTGCATCTGTTCGGCGCCGACGGGCGCGCCCTCCGGCCGGGTCGATCGCCCGCCTGAAGGTCTCGTCCGCAGGCGCGACGTGCCTGCGGGGTGGCACCGCTCATGCGCCGGTCGGCGAACAACCGCCCTCCTTCAGCACACGCCGGGTCGAGGCCGGATACTTGCCGAGCAACCGCGCCGGACGAGCCGGCCGCTGCACCAGATTGCCCCCGCAATTGGGGCAGGCACCATCGAGCACGGCGTCGGCACAATCGACACAGAACGTACACTCGAAGGTACAGATCATCGCCTCGGACGAGTCCGGCGGCAGGTCGCGGTCGCAGCATTCGCAGTTGGGGCGCATTTCCAGCATGTCCAATCCTCCAGCATCCACTCCATGGGTCCATCGTCGATCCCGTTTCGTCGCAATCGATCGCTCGCGCTGCCGGCACCGCCATTGCGCTCGATCGACGAACTCACGTCATGCATACGCCATCGTACCGAACTGGCGCTTCCGGCGGCAGCCGGCCCGACGCCGCCGTCTCCTCAGACCGCCGGATCGGCCCACGGATCATAGCTGCCGAAATTCCACAGGTGCCCCTCCGGGTCCCTGCACGCGTAATGCTTCCCGCCGTAGTCCTGGGCTGCGAGCGGCAAGACGATCTCCGCGCCGGCGGCAATCGCCCGCGCATGGTGGGCATCGATCGAGGAGACGATCACATAGGGGCTTTGCGTCACCCATCCGCCGACGGTAGCCGGTGTCGTCTGAACGGCGTCGAACGGCGATTGACGCACCGATCCGAGCATGATCATTGCCCCGTCGAAGGTCAGTTGCGCGTGCTCGACGACGCCATCGTCGTCGGTCACGACGAGATGGCGTTCGAATCCGAAGGCGCGGCACAGCCACTCGATCGCCGCTGGCGCGTCGCGGTACCTCAGCGTTGGCACGATGCAGCACGTCATGTTCACGACTCCTCAAGTCCTGGGCCCGGCCGGCGCGCAGCGCCTCGGCCGCCCGCGCCGATTCACTCGCGGGCGGCCAGCCGCCACAGGCTGGTGATCTCGGCCGAGCGCGCCGCGTGCAGCGGATCGGAGCGATCGAAGGCCTTGCCGTGGCGAGGTCGGACGTCTTCGCGCGCAAGCACCGCAAGTCCGGCACGTTCGAACCAGCCGAGCAGCGTCTCGCGACTGCGCAGGCCGAGTCGCTCGGCCAGATCCGACAGGATCAGCCAGCCCTCGCCGCCGGGGGCGAGATGCGCGGCCAAGCCATCGATGAAGCCCCGCACCATGCGGCTGTCCGGATCATATACGGCGGCGTCGAGCGCCGATGTGGTCTTGCCCGGCAGCCAGGGCGGGTTGCAGACCACCAGCGGCGCCCGTCCCGGCGGGTAGAGATCGGTCCGGCACAAGGTCACCCGGCCTGCCAGGCCGAGGCGCGCGAGGTTGTCACGGGCGCAGTCCAGCGCGCGCGGATTGTTGTCGGTGGCGACCACCTGTGCGACGCCGCGCCGGGCAAGCACCGCCGCCAGCACGCCGGTGCCGGTGCCGAGATCGAAGGCCAGCGCGATCGACGGCAGCGGTGCGTTTGCCACCAGCTCGACATACTCGCCGCGCACCGGCGAAAAGACACCGTAGTGGGGATGAATGCATCCCCCCAGAGCCGGCACCGGCACCCCCTTCAGCCGCCACTGGTGGGCGCCGATGATCCCCAGCAGCTCGCGCATCGAAACCACCGATGCCTGCATATCGTCCTCGCCCCAGGCTTCCCGACATGCAAGCGTCACGTCGGGTGCGCGTCGCAGCGACAGGTGGTATCCGGGCTCGAGCGGTATCAGCAGCATCCCCAGCAGGCGGGCGCGCTGCGCCTGCGCCATGCGCCGGTGATGAAAGACCTGCGTGATGTCGCCGGCCGGCGCCCGACGCTGCCCGCTACGCTCGATGCGACGGCCCATCGCCGTCAGCAACTGGCGGCCATTGTGAAAGTCGCCCTGCCACAGCAGTGCCGTCCCCTCGCAGGCCAGCCGCCACGCATGATCGGCCGACATGTCGTCATCGGCCGGCACCATCCGCGCCGGCGGTGGCAGGCCGGCCTCCGATCGCCAGCGGGCGACGACCGTCCGACCGTGCGCCTGCCATTGCAGGCTCGGCGGATCTTCGTCGCGCTCGGCGCTCAACGCGTCGACCTCCCAAGCCGCGGTCGGACACGCCGGCATATCGAGGCAGCAGGTCGGCCGGCGAAGCACCACGCCGCTCGTGGCCCCGGTCTGGCAGGCGCCGACGACGCGGTCTGGCGGCTCGGCGGGCACGCGAGCCCAGCTGATGTGGATCGACTCGTCGGGCATGCCCGACGGGGCCAGCGCGTTTCGTTCATAGATGCCCTCATGAACAGCCTTCGACAGTCGATGGTGGATGCCGGCATCGTTGCGTCGTCGACCGGGCGTCCGCCACGGTACTCTGTAGGGCCCGTGCGGACAACCGCCACGCGGGTGGCACGTCCCATCCCCGGCCCGGCGCCGGACATCACCCGAAGGAGCGATCGTCGTGCAAGGCTTGCTACCCGCCGGACCAAGGCGGATCGTCTGTCTCACTGAAGAGACCACCGAGACCCTCTACCTGCTCGGTGAGGAGGCGCGGATCGTCGGCATCTCGGGCTTCACCGTCCGCCCGCCGCGCGCGCGGCGCGAAAAGCCCCGTGTGTCCGCCTTTCTCAGCGCCAAGATCGACCGCATCCTGGCGCTCGAGCCGGACCTCGTGCTCGGCTTTTCGAACCTGCAGGCGGACATCGCCTCCCAACTGATCCGAGCCGGCGTGGCCGTCCACGTCTTCAATCACCGCCGTCTGCCGGAAATCTTCGAGATGATCCGCACGGTGGGGGCGCTGGTCGGCTGCGAAGGCAAGACCGCGATACTGATCGACGAACTGGCCGACGGCGTCGCCCGCGTCGCAGCCGACGCGGCAGCCCTGCCTGAGCGACCTTGCATCTACTTCGAGGAGTGGGACGATCCGATGATCTCGGCGATCGGCTGGGTATCCGACCTGATCGAGGTGGCCGGTGGCCGCGACTGCTTTCGCGAGTTCGCTGCGCAGCATGCGGCCGGCGAGCGCATCGTTCGCGACCCGGCGGAGGTCGTCCGCCGAGCCCCGGACATCATAGTCGGCTCCTGGTGCGGCAAAAAGTTCCGACCCGAGCGCGTCGCCGCGAGGCACGGCTGGGCGTGCATTCCGGCGGTTGCGAACGGCGAGATCCACGAAATCAAGTCGGCAGACATCCTGCAACCCGGCCCGGCGGCGCTCACCGACGGCCTGCGCCAGCTGGCGGACATCGTCTCGGCATGGGCCGCACGCCGGTGAGGCACGTGCCGGGACCGGCAGTCGATCGGCGCTATTCGACCAACAGCTTGCGAATCGACGACACCAGCGAGTCGACCTCGCCGGCGAGCGCCCCGGCTTCGCGGAACACCGCGTCTTCGCGGGCGCGCGCCTTGCGCTCGACTTCGGCGGCCTGCTGTTGCAGCGAGTTGGCGCACAAGTTGCCACTCATGCCCTTGACCGAGTGAGCCACCTGGCGCAAGGAATCGAAATCCCGGCGGCTGACCGCATCGGTGATCTTCGAGGAGGCGCTCTGATGGGCTTCGGCAGCCGTACGCAGCAGCTTCATGACGAATTCGCTGCGGCCGCGGAATCGCTTCAGCAGGGCCTCCATGTCGACATGGTCGGCGCCACCCTCCGGTGCCGGATCGGGTTCACTCGTCGTCTCAGCGGTCATTGAATTCTCCTGGACAGGGCGCACAGCGAGCTTGCGCATCGATTCGACCAGATGGTCGATTTCATAGGGTTTCGCGATATGGTCGGCCATGCCTGCATCCAGGCACTTGGCGCGGTCGGATTGGGAAGCATGGGCGGTCAGGCCGATCAACGGCAAGCCGGGTCTCAGCCGTTTCAACTGGCGGGCCAGGGTGTAGCCGTCCATGCCGGGCATCTCGATATCCAGCAAGGCGATGTCGAAGGCATCGGCCGGCAGCGAGCGCACCAGTTCGAGCGCTTCTTCACCGCTCGAAGCGAGGCGCAACGAAACGCCCTCGAGGCGTAGCAGATCGGCCAGCACGATGCGATTGACTTCGTTGTCGTCGACGCCGAGCACCTGCATGCGCTCGAGCCGGCGCGGGGCATCGCCGGCGTTCGCCGCCTGTTCGCCGGCCAGCAGGGCTGCCAAACGACGCACCAACAGTGGGCGCGGCCAGTTGATCCGACCCAGCCGGGGTGCCGGCCCCGGGTCATGGATCACGATGAAGCTCGACTCCGCAGCGCCGGCGTCGGCGGCCAGCGCCAGTGCATCCACGGTTCCGAGCAGGATCTCGCCATGCATCCGTGCCGCCGCAGCCGGGGCCAGGCTGAGCAATCGACATCCGCGCCGCGACAACTCGCGCTCGAGCAAGTCCGCTTCCTCGCCTTCAAGCCCGGTCTGAATCACCTGCGGAGGCAGATCGTTGCAGGCGTCGCCCGCCGGCACCACCACCGGTAGCGGCACCTGAAGCTCGAATCGGCTGCCACGGCCCAGTTCGCTGTCGACCTTCATCGTACCGCCCATCATCGAGACCAGCTGATGGGTGATCGCCAGGCCGAGGCCGGTACCGCCGAACTTGCGGGTGGTCGATCCGTCAGCCTGTTCGAATGGGCGGAAGAGTCGCGAAATCTGTTCGTCGCTCATGCCGATGCCGGTGTCTCGCACGGTCAGCGAAAGCATGTGGCCGTCATGATCGACATCGAGCCGCACCGATCCGGCCTCGGTGAACTTGATGGCATTGCCGAGGAGATTGACCAGGCATTGGGTCAGGCGCAGGCCGTCGCCCTGCAGTTCCTTCGGCAATGCCGGCGATTCCGACACCAGGACCGCGATGTGGCGCTCGAAGGCGCCCGGCGTGGCGATGTCGAGCGCCTGATCGACGATCTGGGTCAGTTCGAACGTGCAGTCCTCCAGTTCGAATCGACCCGACTCGATCTTGGAGAAGTCGAGCAAGTCGTTGATCAGTCCGAGCAGATGCACTGCCGAGCGATGAATCTTGTCGAAGGTGTGGTGGGCCCTGCGCCCCGCGTTCTCGCGTACGCCGACCTGAGCGAGACCGATCACGCCGTTCAGCGGTGTGCGGATCTCGTGACTCATGTTGGCCAGGAACTCCGACTTGGCGCGGGCTGCCGACTCCGCCGCCTCACGTGCACGCGCGGTCATCTGTTCGGCTTCCTTGCGTGCGGTGACGTCCTGCAGGGTTTCGATCGCACCGATGCAGTTGCCGTCGTCGTCCAGCATCGGCGCGGCGGTCAAGAACAACCAGCGCCCCAGCTTCGGGAAGTGCCATTCGGCTTCGAACGCGCCCTCGACCAGCGACGACGGCCAGCATGCCGAGCCGTACAGCCGCCGTAGTCGGTCGGTTTGCCCGGCGACGATCAACTCGGCCATCACCGGCTGCGGCTCATCGTAGAAGGCCCGCCACGCCTCGGCCGTGCCGATGAGGTCGACCGCAGAAACGCCGAAAGCGATCCCGCAGGCCTTGTTCCAATGGCTCACCCGCCCGTCCGCATCCACCACGAAGGTCGGGACCGGGCTGCTCTCGAGCGTGTGCGCCAGCCGCGCACGGGTGCGATCGAGGGCAGCCGTCCGCTCCCGGACTTCGCGCTCCAGCGTGTCACGGTAGCTCTCCAGGGTGCGTTGCACGGCTGCGCGGTCGGTGATGTCGTGGCCACTCAGCACCGCACCGGTGACGTCCCCCTCGTCCCACAGCGGCGCCAGTTCCAGTTCGAGCGTGCGTTGCCGCGCAGCGTCACCGACGTCCAGCGACAGGCGCTGCAGCTCGCCGTCGAAGACTCGGACCAATGCGACTTCGAGCTTCGCCATCGTCACTTCGTCGAGGATCGCGGCGAGCGCCTGCCCGGCAACCGCCTGCGTGGGGCAATCGAATGTCCGCGTGAAGGCCGGGTTGGCCACCTCGACCGCGCGCGCCATGTTGATGCAGGCCAGCAGTTCGCCCGACGCCAGCACCACCGAACGCATGTGCTCGGCCTCGCGCTGCGCCAGCATCCGCTCGGTCGCGTCGCGCAGCACCATGACGCAAGTCGGCCGATCACCCCCACCGACCTTGCGCGACGCCGACACGTCGATCCACAAACGGCGTTCGCCCGGCAGCGTCATCGTCATCTCACTGCTGCCCCGACCCTCGGCGAGCGCGAGGTCGATGACCTTCAGCAGCGGAGCCACGCTATCGGCCGGCAGGACCTCGCTCAGCACGCGACCGATCATTTCGTGTCGCGGCCCGGCAAGCAGGTCGTCACGGCCGCTCTGGATGTCGAGAATGCGCCCGAATTCGTCGAACTCCAGCAACAGGTCCGGCAAGGCATGGAGCGTGGCTTCGAGATTGGCGGCAAAGCGCATCGCCGCGCTCTCGGCTTCGAGCTTCTCGGTCACGTCGATGCCCGACGCCATGCAACCACTGATTCGTCCATCGTCACCGCGCAGGGCGCTGAATCGCCAGTCGATGACGTGCGAGCGACCATCGGCACCGGTCAGGGCGACGCGGGCGGAGGCGCTCTCGTGTCCTTCGGCAAGCGCTTCGAGGGCACGGTTCAGCGCCCGCCGCGCCATGCCGGGCTCGGGTGAGAAGCGCCCGAACAGCGAACCGCCGAGAATCGACGATTCGCCTCGGCCGAGAAATTCGCAACCGAAGCGATTGACCATCGTCACGTGGCCATTGGTGTCGAGCGCGAGCAGCAGGTTGGCCAGCGCGTCGAGGGAGCGCTGTCTGAGGTCGCGTTCGTCGCGCAGCCGGGCGTTCATGCTGATCTGGCCGCTGAGGTCGCCGAGGACGACGATCGCCTTGCGACCGCCATCGTGCTCCAGGGGCGAGACACCCAGCGCCACCGGCAGTTCCTCGCCATCTGCCCTGAGCGCCCGAAACTCGCCCTTGAGGCTCATCGGCTGCTCGGACGAATAGCGCTCCGAACTCATGAACGCCTGGCGCTTGAGGGCATGGGCCGCACGATGGCGCAGCGGCACCAGGCTCTCGACCGCCATGCCGACGAGTTCGCCCGGGCGCCGCTTCAAGAGTTGGTGCGCCTGGTCGTTGGCATCTTCGATGCGGCCCTCTTCGTCCACGATCAATATGCCTTCTGGCGTGGCCATGAACAGCTGGCGCATGCGCAGCTGACTGTCGCGCAGCGACGCCGTCTGCTGGTCCACGAGATCCCGGATTCGCTGATTGCGACCGGTGACGATCCAGGTCAACGCCGTCATCGCGGCTGACAGCAGCAGCGCGGCTGCGAGCAGCCAGCCGTCGACCGCCGACCACGCGATGGCGGGTGCCCTGCGAGCCTCGATGCCTACTTCCAGAGTCCTGCCCGCGAGTTGCAGGCGGTCGGCCACCAGACGGGTCGTGTCGCCGGCGGTTTCGCCCGCGATCTGGCCGACATCGATCTTCGCGTGGAGGTCGGTGATGTCGACAATGCTCACGCCGAGCCCGTGATCGTCGACGTCCAGGTCTTCGAGCATCACGGTCGGTTCGATCACTGCCAACAGCAGCTGCTGCACTGCGCCGCGACGCACCGGGACGAAGACCAGATAGCTCGCGTGCGCACCACGTTGCACCAGCTGCACGGGGGCAGTGGCAATCGGACGCATTTCCGTCAATGCCAAACCGAGGGCCGCCGCACGCGTCGGCTCGCTGGCCAGGTCCAGACCGAGCGCCGATTCGTTGCCGGCCAGTGGATGGATCCACCGTACAGGGAAGTAACGCTCGCGTACGCCCGCGGCGACCAGCCCGTCCGGCGAGATTTCCCGGATCGGGTTCGGCCGGCCGAACTCCGCCGCAAGCTCCGCCTCGAGCGATTCGCGCTCGGCGTGGCGGATCTCCGGAACCCATTCGAGCACCCGGATCTGCGGCGAACTCGCAACGATTGCCGAGGCGAAGGTCTCGAAGGTGCCGGCCTCGGCCAGGTCGGCGAGCTGCGCCATCACGTTCAATTCGCGCAATTGCGCGTCGGCGGCCCGAATCCGGGCAGCAAGGGACGACCGCAGGTCTTCGGCGGCGTGCACTCTGCGCTCGAGCCGGCGCTGCCCTTCGCCATCGAAGCGCTGCCACATCATGGCAGCGCTCAGGCTCAGGCAGATGGCGGCAACCACCGACGCGAGTTGCAGCGACCTCGATTGTCCGGACAAGCACACCTCCTGGCGAATGAATTGCCCGAACGACGGCCGACGGGTTTCGCCGCCGGATGCTGCGTGCCGTTGCCGCCGTGGGTCTCAATTTCGGGTTTACGGCGATCGGGGGGGCGGATTTAGCGTTGGCTAAAGTTTGTCGCCTGCCGGACGTTAGCGACGCCTTATGGAGGAAACCCGGGAGCGCTCGCTGATGCGCGGCATCGCCGGTGCGGGTCGGCGCCGGACGGCCGGCAAGCCGATGCCACTGCTTCGCGCCAAGCCCACGCATCGGCGCCGACGGTCGGCGACGGCGCTCCCCCGAACGCGCATTCCTGCGTCGCACCGAAATTTCTGCCGAGGCCGAACATGGAACTGTTCGATGAACTGCCCGAGATCCAGACCGACGACAGCGACAGCGACGACGAAGCACTGCTCGGCGTCGCCGATCACGCGCTGCTGATCGTCGACGACGACCCGTCCACCCGCCTGATCCTTTCCGATCAGTTCGAAGCGATGGGGCTGCGCACCCGCGAGGCGGACAGCGGCGAACAATGTCTCGAAGCGGTCGAGGGCGACATCGACATCGTGTTGCTCGACGTGAACATGCCGGGCCTGGGCGGCATCGAAACCTGTCGCCGGATGCGGCGCCTGGGGCAGACCCGGGCGCGGGTGATCTTCATCTCGGCCGACGACGAACTCGAAACCCGGCTGCGAGCCTACGATGCCGGCGGCAACGACTTCATCGTCAAGCCGATCGAGCCGGAGGTGCTCGAATGCAAGGTTCGCGATGCCCAGCGCTCGCTGCTGGCCTTTGACGCGGTTGCCGGCGAAGCCGCCAGTGCCAAGCAGGCCGCGTTCGTCGCCATGTCGTCGATGGGCGAAATGGGCACGGTGCTGGAGTTCATGCGACGCAGCTTCGGCTGCGAAGACGAACCCAGCCTGGCGCGGGCGACCCTCGAGGCGGTGGCCCAGTACGGCGTCACCGGGCTGGTTTCGATCAGCCTTGGCGCCGACGCCGCCTGCTTTGCGCCGAACGGCAAATGCACGCCGCTGGAGCGCTCGATCCTCGACCATTCGCGAGGACTGCAGAGGATCTTCCAGTTCAGCAACCGGCTGGTGATCAACTATCCGCTGGCAACCCTGGTGATCAGCGACCTGCCGATGCATGAGCCCGAACTGGTCGGTCGGCTGCGTGACCATCTCGCGGTCATCGTCGAGGCCATCGATGCACGGGTCGCTGCGCTGCGCCTGCGTGTCGAGCACGACCGGCAGGCGCAGGCATTGCACGACGCCATCCAGCAACTGGCGGTGGTGGTCGACGAGGTCGGGCGCCAGCAGGCACAGTGCCGCGAGCGTGCCGGCGAGATCACCACCGAACTGCTCGGCAACATGGAAGCGGCCTTCGTCCACATGGGGCTCACCGAGATGCAGGAAACCGAACTGGTCGAGTTGACGGCCACGGCGACCCGCAGCATCGCCGAGATCCAGAACGACATCTTCCAGATCGGCGATCGGCTGTCGGGCGCGCTGGACGGCCTGCGCCAGCATCTCTGATCCCGTGCAGGACCGACCGACTGCGCCCACCGGCAAGGCCGGCGGACGGCCGTCAGCTCGCTAAAGTTGCACCGGCGCCGGTCGTTAGCCAGAGCAAAGACCCCTTCTGCGCACGGCACCTACCCGATGACCAGCAACGCAACCCGGGACCGTCCGCCCGGCCTGCCGCGCGACGACGATCACGACATCGCGACAGCAGTCGAACATCCACCGCCGCGGATCGGCTCGCCCGACGCCTGCCTCGCGGACTCCAGCCTGCTGCTGGTCGATGACGACGTCGGTTCGATTCGCGTGCTGCAGACCATTCTCGGCGACTATCCGCATCTGCGCTTCGCCATCAACGGCGAGGAGGCCCTTCGCCTCGCCATCGAGGCACCGCCCGACCTGATCCTGCTCGACGCCGACATGCCCGGCCTCAACGGATTCGGGGTATGCGAAGCGCTCAAGCAGGACCCTCGGCTGGCCCACGTTCCGGTGATATTCGTCACCAGCCACAAGGATGTCAGCATCGAGACACGAGCGCTCGAACTCGGCGCCATGGATTTCATCACCAAGCCGGTATCCCCGCCCAGGGTTCGGCTGCGCGTGCGCAATCAGTTGCTGCTGAAGTACCACACCGACCGCCTGCGGCGGGATGCCTCGACCGACCCGCTGACCGGGCTCGAGAACCGCCGTGCGTTCGAGTCGGCCTTGCCGCTGGAATGGCGGCGGGCAAGGCGCCACGCGCGACCGCTCAGCCTGATGATGGTCGATGTCGATCACTTCAAGAAGGTCAATGACTGCCACGGGCACGCGGTCGGTGACGATTGCCTGCGGGCGATCGGCCGGGCGCTCGAATCCAGCGTCGGGCGGCCGGGCGATCTGGTTGCACGCTACGGCGGCGAGGAGTTTGCGCTGTTGCTGCCGGAGACTTCGAAGGCCGCCGCGCATGCGATCGCCACCGGCATCCATACCGCCATCCGGGGCATCGACATCCTGGTCGACGGCAGCAGCACGCCGTTGCCGCTGACCGTCAGCATCGGTTTTGCCACCTGCAGTCCCCACGACAAGCGCGAAACCGAGGGCGAACGAACCCTGCTGGCGCGAGCCGACAAGGCCTTGTATCGGGCAAAGGCTTCCGGGCGCAATCGCACCTGCAGCGCCGAAATACCCGAGTTCGCGCACCGGCCATCGTGACGACCGATGCCCGTGCATCCAGCGGCAGCCTGACGACCGGCATTGGGGTCGTGGTGACGGTGCTGCTCGCCGTGATCATGCTGATGGTCTTCGTCATGCTGCACGGCCAGACACGTCAACGGGCCGTCGAACGCGGCGAGCTGCTGCTCGCCAACGCCCTGACCTCGGCCGAGTCGCTGGTGCGGCACGATCTCGCCCGGATGCGCGCCGAAGTGCGCTTTCTCGCCGAGATGCCACCGATCACGGGCATCGCCCGGGCGCTTGCCAACGATGGCTACGACGCCGAAGGGCATTCTTCCCAGCAGATGTGGCTGAAGCGGCTGGGCGAGATCTTCGCCGCCTACGCCAGGTCCGATCCGACGGTCCGCCAAGTGCGCCTGATCGGCATCGCCGACCGCGGCCGCGAACTGCTCCGCATCGAACGCCAGGGCGCCTTCGTTTCCCGCATACCCGACGGGCACCTGCAATCGAAATCAGACCGCCCGTACGTGAGACGAACGCTGGCCTTGCCGCCGGGCGCCATCTATGTCAGCGAAATCGAGCTGAATCGTGAGCATGGTCGCATCGAGGAGCCCAGTTGGGCCACGGTACGCGTCGCCACGGCGGCCGCCGGCGACGACAACAAGGCCTTCGGCATCGTCGTCATCAACTACGACGCAGACCGGCTGCTGTCGAAGCTGAGCGTGACCGAGAGCAATCTGACGACAATCTATGCAGCCAATGCCCAGGGTGATTTCGTCGTCCATCCGGATCCGGAGAAGCGCTTCGCGTTCGAATTCGGCGCCCCCTACCGGGTGGCCGACGAATTTCCCGGTCTCCACGGCGACGGGAGCCTGCAGAAGACGCAAAAGCGGACCACCGCCGACCACCAGCGCTACGTCGCGAGGCGCGCCCTCGATTTCGACCCGAACGCCTTCGATGGCGATCTGACACTGTTCGCCAGCGTCGACGCCTCGCAAGTGTCGTCCGAGGCCTGGACCCAGGCGCACCAGTTGCTGCCTCCCCTGCTCGTCGCGGCCGGCCTGATCATCGCGTTGTCGTTCGCATTGCTGCGCAAGCAACTCTCTCCCCTGCATGCGCTGGTCACCGCCGCCCGCGACGTCGCGGCCGGTGACCAATACGCACCGCTGCCCAGGGGCTACGGCGGCGAGGTCGGCGAACTGGTCAATGCCTTCGACGCGATGCACAAGAGCCTCAAGCGCAAGCGCGAAAATTCGGCGGCGCTCGAAGCCCGGTTGCGAGAGAGCGAAGCCTTCGCCAATGCCATCGTTCGCGGCTCGCCGAACGGCATCGTCGTCGTCGGCGACGACGGCCTGATCATCCGCAGCAACCTCGCCGCGGAGCGCATGTTCGGCTTCACCAGCGAAGAGATGCGCGGCAATCCGATCGAAATGCTGGTACCGATCGAGCATCGTGACCGGCATCCCTCGCTGCGATCCCAGTTCGACGCCACCGAACGGGCGCGTCCGATGGCGCAGCGCACCGGCAAGCTGCAGGGTCAACGCAGCGACGGCCGGCGATTCCCGGCCGAGATCGCGCTGGCCAACCTGCAGATCCACGAACAGCGCTACATCATCGCGACCATCAGCGACGTCACCGAACAGCGGCAGCGCCAGATGCACTCCGACATGCTGGCGTCGATCGTCGAGCACTCGAGCGACTTCATCTTCATCTGCAGCCCGCTGCTCGAATGCCTGCACCTGAATCCTGCGGCCCGCAGCGTCGTCGGCCACGATGGCGATCCGGGCGCGGCCCGCCACCTCTCGCAGTTTCTCGGCGACACCGAGCAAGTCCGCCTGCGCGACGAGATCGCCCCCACCGTCGAGACCGTCGGCCGCTGGAGCGGGGAAGTGCGCATGCGGCACCTCGGCAGCGGCGAGGCCATCGAAAGCCACTGGGAGGTATTCGCGATACGCGAATCCGACGGCCAGCCCAAGGCACTGGCGGTCGTTGCGATCGCGCTCGCCGATCAGCGGGCGCGGGCGGCGGCCGAAGCCGCCAGCGAGGCCAAGTCGAATTTCCTCGCCCACATGAGCCACGAGATGAGAACGCCGCTCAACGCGGTGCTGTCGGTGGCCCACCTGATTGCCCGCACCGGTCTCGATCCCGCGCAACGAAGGCTCGTGAGCCAGCTCGAACGTGCCGGCCGGCATCTCGCAGACCTGATCAGCGACGTCCTCGACCTGTCGAAGATCGAGGCCGGCAAAATGACCATCACGACCCATGCGTTCGCGCTGGTCGAGCTGCTTGAGGAAGCCGTCGGCCTGATGTCGGCGCAGGCCTCGGAAAAGGGCATCATCGTCGCCCTCGATCTCGATCCCGGCCTGCCGCACGAGGTCGTCGGCGACGCCACGCGGATCAATCAGATCCTCGGAAACCTGCTGTCGAATGCGATCAAGTTCACCGAACGGGGTCGGGTCGAGCTGAACGCGACGGTGATCGATTCGGGACAGGGCAATGCGCTCGTCGAATTCGCAGTGTCCGATACCGGCATCGGGATCGACCCAAAGGACCTCAAGCGCCTGTTCACGCCCTTCACCCAGGTGGACGACAGCGCGACGCGGCGTTTCGGCGGCACCGGACTCGGCCTGGCGATCGTCAAGCGGCTGGTCGATGCGATGGGTGGCGAGCTTGGTGTCAGCAGCGAACCCGGAAAGGGTAGCCGTTTCTGGTGCCGGCTGATGTTGACCACGGTCGACGGCGACAGTGCCGCCCACGCGCAATCGTCGGGCGACGACGAGACAACCACGGCGGAATACGTGGTTCCGCCGCAGTTGCCGGGCATTCGGGTCCTGGTGGTCGATGACAGCGAGATCAATCGCGACGTCGCCCATCAGGTACTGCGGCTGGAAGGCGCCTGCGTCTGGATGGCGGCAAACAGCGACGAGGCACTGACGATACTCCGAAGTCGCGCACACGAGATCGACGTGGTGCTGATGGATCTGCAGATGCCCGGCCTCGACGGGCTCGAGACCACCCGCAGGATTCGCCGCGACCTCGGCCTCCATGCGCTGCCGATCGTCGCCCTGACCGCGGCGGCCTTGCCGATCGAACGGCAACGGGCAACGGCGGCCGGCATGCAGGGATTCCTGACCAAACCGATCGATCCGCAGTCGATGATCGGGCAGATCGACCGGCTGACGCGAAAGGCGGGCGTACCAACGCCGACCCCGGCCCGTCGGATCACGGCGGCAGACAGCCGGAACTGGCCCGAGATCGAAGGCATCGATGCCAACGGCGCGCGCGCTCGGCTCGGCGGCGACGGCGATCTGCTGCGTACGCTGCTGGGTCGGCTGTTCGACGAATATCGCGACCTGTGGGAAAGCGACTCCGCGTCGGAGATGATCTCCCAGCCGCAGCAATTCGCCACCCGCATGCACAAGCTCAAGGGCGCGGCCGCCAACCTCGGCGCCGGCCGCGTGTGCGACGGTGCAGCGGCGCTAGAACGAGCGCTGCTTGGCGGATGGCTCGGCGACGTCGAGCAGCTTGCCGGCGCGCTGCGCAGTGCGCTGACCGATCTGCACGATGCATTTGCCGCGCTTCGCAGGACCGACGCCGAACCCCTCGGCGGCAGCACCACGCTCGATTCGAGCGCACTCGACAAGCTGGTCGAACTGCTGCGCAGGCATGATCTGGCCGCCGGCAATACGTTCCAGGCACTGTCGCAAGCGCTCGCCAGCATGCTCGATGCGGACGAATTCGAGCGCCTGCGCAGGCACCTCGACGCGCTCGAGTACGAGGCAGCCGCGTCGATTCTGGAAGCACTGCCGGTCGACCGCACCACCGCCACCGTGAACTGAGCGCACATCGCCCGACTGACATTCCACGGGAAGCCGCGCGTGGCTACGCGCCAGCCGGCCGGGCGCCCCCGCCTGCCGCCCCAGGCTTGCGGATTGCGGCCGGTCGCGAGACGATGCGCCCACGACTGGATAACCCGAGGGAATGCGCATGATCGTGCTGTTTACCGATTTCGGCGCCAACGACATCTACACCGCGCAGGTCGAAGGACGATTGCACGCGATCGCCCCCCAGCACCCGGTGATCGTCACCGCCCTGCACAGCGTGCCCGATTACGAACCCCGGTCCGCGGCCCACCTGCTCGCGGCCCTCCATCGGCAGTTCGGTGGCGAGGTGGTGTTCCTGGCCGTGGTCGATCCGGGTGTCGGCAGCGACCGCGCCGCGGTCGTCATGCAGGCCGACAGCCAGTGGTTCGTCGGGCCCGACAATGGACTGCTGTCGGTGATCGCAGCCCGCGCCGAACGCGCCGCCTTCTGGCGCATCCGGGTACCCGAGCAAGGCATTTCGGCCTCGTTCCACGGGCGCGACCTGTTCGCGCCGATCGCCGCGCAGATCGCCACCGGCGTGCTCTCGCCGAGCGTCCTCGACCATGTCGATCGCCTCGACGTCGAACTCGGCGGGGGCGACCTCGCGGAGGTGATCTTCATCGACCATTTCGGTAACGCGATCACCGGACTTCGTGCGGTGGACATCCCGCACGAAAGCGCGATCGAGGTCGCCGGACGCCGGGTGGAATGGGCACGCGTGTTCTCGGACATCGAGCGCGGCACCCCGTGCTGGTACGAAAACAGCCTCGGCCTGGTCGAGATCGCGGTCAATTGCGGGCGCGCCAGCGACGAACTGGGTCTGGCGCCAGGCCACGCCATCCGCCTGATCGGCGGGCACGGCTGAGTTCCCGGCGAGCACTCCCCTGCCATGGCCTTCCGCCATACCGTCGGTCAGGCCAGCTACGTCTTCGACGATCTGCGCGGCCTGCTTGCGAGGGCATCGCCGCCGCGCGCCGGCGACATGCTGGCCGGCATCGCCGCCACCAGCGAGGAGGAACGCGTGGCGGCCCGCTGGGCGCTGGCTGACGTGCCGCTCAAACACTTCCTCGACGAAGCCGTCGTACCCTACGAGTCCGACGAGATCACACGCCTGATCATCGATCGGCACGACGCCGCGGCATTCGCCGAAATCGCGCACCTGACGGTCGGCGAGTTCCGCGAGTGGCTGCTCGCGGACGATGTCGACGATGCGCGCCTGAGCCGCGTCGCCGACGGCCTGACGCCCGAAATGGCGGCGGCGGTGTCCAAGCTGATGCGCAATCAGGACCTGATCCTGGTTGCGTCCAAGCGCCGCGTGATCACCCGCTTCCGCAACACCCTCGGGCTGCCCGGCCGGCTGTCGGTGCGCCTGCAGCCGAACCATCCGACCGACGACCCGCGGGGCGTCGCGGCAGCAATCATCGACGGCCTGATGTACGGCTGTGGCGATGCCGTGATCGGCGTCAATCCGGCCGGCGACGGACTGGCGGCGATCATCGGCCTGCTGCAGCTGTGCGACGACATCCGCAGCCGCTTCGACATTCCGACCCAGACCTGCGTGCTCACCCACGTCACCAACACCTTGCGTGCCATCGAGGCCGGCGCGCCGGTGGACCTGGTGTTCCAGTCGATC
Organism: Rhodocyclaceae bacterium; assembly: GCA_020445765.1. Classification (GTDB taxonomy): domain Bacteria; phylum Pseudomonadota; class Gammaproteobacteria; order Burkholderiales; family Rhodocyclaceae; genus Cognatazoarcus. Next base: position 25,227 of record JAGRFY010000065.1, read on the forward strand.
GGCGGCACCGAAGCCACCAATCGCAGCTTTGGCGTCGACCTCGCGATCCTGGCCGAGGCGCAGCAGGCGGCACAGGCGCTGGGCCGCGGCAGCGTCGGCGCCAACCTGATGTATTTCGAAACCGGCCAGGGCAGCGCGCTGTCGGCCGACGCACACCACGGCGCCGACCAGCAGACGCTGGAAGCGCGGGCCTACGGCCTCGCCCGCCAATTCGATCCGCTGCTGGTCAATACCGTCGTCGGCTTCATCGGGCCCGAGTATCTCTACGACGGGCGCGAGATCATCCGCGCCGGCCTCGAGGATCATTTCTGCGGCAAGCTGCTGGGCCTGCCGATGGGCTGCGACGTGTGCTACACCAACCACGCGGAGGCAGACCAGAACGACATGGACAACCTGCTGACCCTGCTCGCCACGGCCGGTGTCAATTTCGTCATGGGCGTGCCCGGGGCCGACGACATCATGCTCAATTACCAGAGCACTTCGTTCCACGACGCGCTCTTTGTGCGCCGGCTGCTGGGACTCGGCCGCGCCCCCGAGTTCGAACGCTGGCTCGAGTCCATCGGCATTGCCGACAGCAGCGGACACCTGCTGGCGCCGGTGCCGCAACACCCACTGCTGGGGCTGGGCAGCGAACTGGGAGGGGCACGATGAGCCGCCACGTGGCGCGCGACCCATGGTTCCGCCTGCGGGATCTGACCGCCGCCCGTATCGCCATTGGCCGGGCCGGTGGCAGTCTGCCGACGCGCGAACTGCTGTCCTTCTCGCTCGATCACGCCCGCGCCCGCGACGCGGTCCATCACCCACTCGACGTCAACGCGCTGCGGGCCGGCCTGGCCGAGCGCGGCCTGCCCTGCATGACCGTGCATTCGGCGGCCGGCGACCGCGCCACCTATCTTCGCAGGCCCGATCTCGGACGCCGTCTCGACGACGCCAGCCGCGCCCGTCTGCGCGATGCGGCCGACGGGCGCGGCTACGACCTCGCCCTGGTGTTCGCAGACGGCCTGTCCGCCATCGCAGTGGAACGCCACGCGCTGTCGGTCATCGACGACCTGCTGGCAGCGCTCGGCGACTGGCGTCTGGCACCAGTCGTGATCGCCGAACAAGCCCGCGTGGCCCTCGGCGACGACATTGGAAGCGCCTTGCGGGCGCGCCAGGTGGTGATGCTGATCGGCGAGCGCCCGGGCCTCAGTTCCCCCGACAGCCTGGGCCTCTATCTGACCTACGCACCCCGACCGGGCCTCAGCGACGCCGATCGCAACTGCATCTCGAACGTGCGCCCGGCGGGGCTCGTGCCGGCGGCAGCAGCCCGGCGCCTCGACCATCTGCTGCGCGGCGCACGGGCGCTGGGCGCGAGCGGTGTCGCACTGAAGGACGATTTCTCCGAGATCGGCCGCGCGCTCGACTAGCACGGGTCCGGCCTTGCCGCCGTCCGCATCGGCCGGCGACCGTCAACTTCCGGCCGGGACGGCCGTGAACCGGTCTACGGAATTCGCGAAGCAGCGCCGGCGGCCTGCCTCGCACACAGCGTCGAGGCAATGACCCAGAGAAGCCTGAACCTTGCCGAAGCGGCAGAGGACGCCAATGCGGAAGTCATGTTCGTTCCCGAGGACGACGAACATCACGCCGGCAGCCGCAGCGTGTGGCGGATCCTCGCGGTCGACGACGACCGGAGTTTCCAGCGCGCCACCGCACTTGCGCTGAAGAACACGATCATCTTCGGCCGCCGGCTCGAAGTCGTTCAGGCCTACAGCCTCGCCGAGGCCGCCAGACAACTCGCCCAGGACCGGGACTTCGCGGTGATTCTGGTCGACGTCGTGATGGAATGCGAGGACGCCGGCCTCAGGCTGGCCAAGGGCGTGCGCGAGACACTCGGGCTGATGGAGCCGCGCATCGTCCTGCTCACCGGACAACCCGGATTCGCACCGGTCGCCCGCGTGATGGAAGACTACGACCTGACCGACTACTGCATCAAGTCGGATCTTGCACGACGCAGTCTCAACCAGGTGCTGACCGGTGCCATCCGCGCCTACCGCCAGCTGCACGACCTGGTATCGGCGCGCAAGGGCCTGCAACTGATCATCGAATCCAGCGGCCGGCTGGCGGCAGCGCGCTCGATCGACGAACTCGCGCGCAAGGCACTCGCCGAAACCGCGCGACTGCTCGACGTTCCGGTGTCCGGTCTGGTCTGCGAGGGCGCGCGGATGCCGGCTGAGGCCAACGCGTTCGCGAACTTGGACGCCCGGCAGCCTGTCATCACCTGTGCCGAGGGCAGCTACGCCGATGTGCACGGGCGAGCGCTGTCGGCACTCGACGACCATGCGGTCGAACAGACCATCCGGCAAGCGCTGGCCGGCCACATTTCGATCGACACCGCACAGGGGCAGGCGATATTCCTGCCGCGCGAAGAGGCCCGATCCGACTACGTCGTCTATCTGCGGACCGGTCGCCCCCTCGAGCCGGCCGAAAAGGAGTTGCTGGGCGTCTTCGCCACCAACCTGTCGCGCGGCTTCGGCAACGTGGCCTTGATCGATCGGCTGGATCGCCTCGCCTTCGAGGACCCGGTGCTGCGCATGCCGAATGCCACCGCCCTGCTCCGCGAAATCGATCGCCTGCGTCGCCCGGACGGCGAGGTCGGCAGGCTGGTGCTGTTCGACGTCGACCAGTTCTCGCGCCAGGCGGACGGTCTCGGCGACGGCTTTCGCAATGCCCTGCTGACGGCGGTCGCCCGGCGCCTGGAATCGGCCTTCCCGCCGCCCGCCATGGTTGCCCGCATCGCCGACGACCTGTTCGGCATCGTCGGCCCGGCGACCTTGGTCAATCTCGACCGGGCCGCCGGCGTACTGGCCACACCGCTCGAGATCGAAGGTGCGCACCACTGGTGCTCCGCCTGTGCCGCCGAAATTCCGCTGGACACGCCCCACGCCGACGCCCGCGCGCTGAAGCGGGCGGCGCTGCAGACCCTGCGCATCGCCAAGTCCCGCGGCAGCGGTCACGGCATGCGCTGGAGCCCCGAGTTCGAGCGCGAGGAAGCCCGACGCTTCAGAATCCATGCACGGCTCACCGATGCCATCGCCCAACGCGGCTTCCACGTGAATTTCCAACCACAGTTCGACCTCGACTGCGGGCGGCTGATCGGCGCCGAGGCGCTGCTGCGCTGGAATTCACCGGACGGGCCGGTGCCGCCGGACGAATTCATCCCGATCGCCGAGAAATCCGCCCACATCCACTCGATCGGGCGCTACGTCATCGAGCAGGCCTGCGACGCGATCGGCGAACTCGAGGCCGCCGGAATCGCGGACATCGTCGTTAGCGTCAATGTCTCCGCGCGGCAGTTCGAGCAGGACGGACTGACCGAGGCGATTCGCGAAATCTGCCACGGGCGCGGGGTTCGGCTCGACCGCCTCGGCATCGAACTGACCGAAACCGCCGTGATGTCGTCGTTCGACCGGGTCGTCGAGGTATTGCGTGCGCACCGCGACGCCGGCGGCAAGGTGGCGATCGACGATTTCGGCACCGGCATGGCATCGCTGGAATACCTGCACATGTTGCCGGCCGATTTCCTCAAGATCGACCGTACCTTCGTATCGAGCCTCGATCACGAGGAGCGCGGCCGCAGCATTGCACGCATGATCATCGAGCTCGGCCACAGCCTGGGCGTCTCGCTGATCGCGGAGGGCGTCGAGACCCGCGAACAGGCGGAGTGGCTGCGTCGGCACGGCTGCCGCTTCGCGCAGGGCTGGCTGCTCGGCCGACCGCTGTCCCTGCCGCAGCTGATCGCCCTCGCGCGCGACAGGCGCGGCCTGCCTTGAGCGCGTCGGCCGAGCACGACGATTCGCCCGAGGCCGACACCAGGTTCCGTTTCGTTCGCACCCTGCTGGCCTATCTCGCGCCCTGGTGGATGCTTGTTCCGCTGATCGCGTACGCCGTGATGCATTTCCAGCAGCAGGCGCAGCTCGCGCGGGTCGAGATTCGCGAGCGGGAGATCCTGGAGACGCGCAGCACAGCCTTCGAGCAGGCCTTGA
>JAGRFY010000066.1:0-2888 GCA_020445765.1 Rhodocyclaceae bacterium
CCTCGAGGCCCGCGGCGAGGCCTGGCGCGCCGAGGACGAGGCGGCCTTCAAGGCGCCGATCCGCGAGCAGTACGAGCACCAGGGCCACCCCTACTACGCCACCGCCCGGCTGTGGGACGACGGCGTGGTCGATCCGGCCCAGAGCCGCCGCATCCTCGGCCTCAGCCTGTCGGCCGCGCTCAATGCCCCGATCCCGCCGACCCGCTTCGGCGTGTTCCGGATGTGAGGGCATGATGAATTTCGAAACCCTGGAAATCGAGCGCGCCGGCGGCGTCGCCACCGTCTGGATGAACCGGCCGGAGTGCCACAATGCCTTCAACGCCACGCTGATCGCCGAACTGGACGAGGCCTTCGCCGGCCTCGAGGCGGATGATTCGCTGCGGGTGATCGTGCTGGCCGGGCGTGGCAAGAGCTTCTCGGCCGGCGCCGACCTGAACTGGATGAAGGCCGCCGGCGAGGCGAGCGTCGACGAGAATCTGGCCGACGCGATGCGCCTCGCGCGCATGCTCGAGCGCATTGCCCGCTGCGTCAAACCCACCGTCGCCCGAGTGCACGGCGCGGCGCTGGGTGGCGGCATGGGCCTGGCCTGCGCCTGCGACATCTGCATCGCCGGCGAGCGGGCGGTGTTTGCCACCTCGGAAGTGAAGTTCGGCATCATCCCGGCCGCGATCAGTCCCTACGTGCTGCGCACCATCGGCGAGCGCCAGGCCTATCGCTACTTCCAGAGCGCCGAGCGGATCGATGCACGGCGCGCCGCCGAACTCGGCATCGCCCACCGCAGCGTCGCCGACGAGGCGCTCGACGCCGCGCTCGACGAACAGATCGCGGCCCTGCTCGAGGGCGGGCCGAGGTCGCAGGCCGCGGCCAAGGCGCTGATCCGCGCGGTCGCCCACCATCCGGTGGACGACGCGCTGCTGGCCGACACCGCGCGGCGCATCGCCGAGCTGCGGGCGACGCCGGAGGCCCGCGAGGGGCTCTCGGCCTTCCTCGACAAGCGCCCGGCGGGATGGGTCATCCAATGAGCGCCGCATCCTGCCGAGCCGCCGTGCAGCCGCTGATCCTGCATCGCACGGCGCCGGCACTGAACACGGCCGACGACGCGCGCTGGCGCGTCGACCAGGTGGCCGAACTGCTCGACCTGCCGCTGCCGGAACTGGTCTTCCGCGCGCAGCAGGTGCATCGCGAGCACTTCGACGCAGGCGCGATCCAGCTATCGACGCTGCTCTCGGTCAAGACCGGCGGTTGCGCCGAGAATTGCGGCTATTGCTCGCAGTCGGCCCATCATGATGGCCGCGTCGCCGCCGAGCCGATGGTCGACGTCGCCGCCGTGCGCGAGGCCGCGCTGGCCGCCAGGACGGCCGGTGCGACCCGCTTCTGCATGGGCGCGGCGCTGCGCGAGGTGCGCGACCGCGACCTGCCGGCCCTGGCCGGGATGGTCGCGGCGGTCGCCGATCTCGGCATGGAAAGCTGCCTCACCGCGGGCATGCTGAAGCCGCACCAGGCCGAGGCGCTGAAGGCCGCCGGGCTCGACTACTACAACCACAACCTCGACACCGCCCCCGAGTACTACGCCGAGGTCGTGACCACGCGCAGCTACCACGATCGCCTCGACACCTTGCAGGTGGTGCGCCGGGCCGGCCTCAAGACCTGCAGCGGCGGCATCGTCGGCATGGGCGAATCCCGGCGGCATCGCGCCGGCCTGATCGCGCAGCTCGCCAACCTCGACCCCTACCCCGAGTCGGTGCCGATCAACCATCTGGTGGCGATTGCCGGCACGCCGCTGGCGGACACGCCGCCGCTCGATCCGTTCGAGTTCGTGCGCGTCGTCGCGGCCGCCCGCATCACCATGCCGCGTGCCTACGTGCGCCTGTCCGCCGGCCGCCAGGAACTGGGCGACATGGGTCAGGCACTGTGCATTCTTGCCGGCGCCAATTCGATCTTTTACGGCGACAAGCTGCTGACCACCGGCAACCCGGCCTTCGAGGCCGACCGTCACCTGTTCGAGCGCCTGGGTCTGCACCCGGAAGCCGCCGACGACCACGAGGACTGAGACCATGTTCGACAAGATCCTGATTGCCAACCGCGGCGAGATCGCCTGCCGCGTGATCAAGACCGCCCGCCGCATGGGCATCAAGACCGTGGCGGTGTATTCCGAGGCGGATGCCGGCGCACGCCACGTGCGCATGGCCGACGAGGCGGTGCTGATCGGCCCGGCCCCGGTCAAGGAAAGCTACCTGCTGATCGACCGCATCATCGCCGCAGCCAGGCAGACCGGCGCCCAGGCGATCCACCCGGGCTACGGCTTCCTGTCCGAGAACGAGGACTTCTGCCACGCCTGTGATGAGGCCGGCCTCGTCTTCATCGGCCCGCCGGTGTCGGCGATCCGGGCCATGGGTTCCAAGTCCGAAGCCAAGAAGATCATGGGTGCGGCCGGCGTGCCGCTGACGCCCGGCTACCACGGCGACGACCAGGACCCCGGCCTGCTCAAGCGCGAGGCTGACGCGATCGGCTATCCGGTGCTTATCAAGGCGGCGGCCGGCGGCGGCGGCAAGGGGATGCGGCTGGTCGAGCGCGGCGACGACTTCCTCGACCTGCTGGGCTCGTGCCAGCGCGAGGCGATCTCCAGCTTCGGCGACGGCCACGTGCTGGTCGAGAAGTACCTCGTGCGCCCGCGCCACATCGAGATCCAGGTCTTCGCCGATGCCCACGGCAACTGCGTGTACCTGTTCGAGCGCGACTGCTCGGTGCAGCGCCGCCACCAGAAGGTGCTGGAGGAAGCGCCGGCGCCCGGCATGACGGCGGCACGGCGCGCGGCGATGGGCCAGGCCGCGGTCGATGCCGCCAAGGCGGTCGGCTACGTCGGCGCCGGCACGGTGGAGTTCATCGCC
>JAGRFY010000066.1:2907-22630 GCA_020445765.1 Rhodocyclaceae bacterium
TTCATGGAGATGAACACCCGGCTGCAGGTCGAGCACCCGGTGACCGAGATGATCACCGGCCTCGACCTGGTCGAGTGGCAGCTGAGGGTGGCCTCCGGCGAGCCGCTGCCGCTGGCCCAGGAACAGCTCGCGATTCGCGGCCACGCCCTCGAGGCCCGCATTTACGCCGAGGACCCGGACAAGGGTTTCCTGCCGTCGACCGGCAAGCTGCTGCATCTGGCGCCGCCGACCGAAGGCCTGCACGTGCGGGTCGATACCGGCGTCGAGGAAGGCGACGAAATCAGCCCCCACTACGACCCGATGATCGCGAAGCTGATCGTCTGGGACCAGGACCGCGAGCGGGCGCTCGCCCGCATGCTGCAGGCGCTGGCCGAGTATCGCGTGGTCGGCGTCGCCAACAACATCGAGTTCCTCTCGCGGCTGACTGCCTGCCCGGCCTTCGCGACGGCGGACCTCGACACCGGCCTGATCGAGCGCGAGAAGACCTACCTGTTTCCCGAGCGCGCCGAGCCGCCATCCGAGGTCTGGCTGGTGGCGGCGCTGGCGGAACTGCTGCGCGAGTCGAACCGCGCCCGCCGCCTCGCCGAGCAAGACCCCGACCCACGCTCGCCGTGGCACGCCCGCGACGGCTGGCGCCTGAATGCAACCGCCCACCGCACGCTGTGCTTCCGCCTCGGCGACATCGAGAAGACGGTCACGGTCGCCTACCGCGGCCCGGCCTACACGCTCACCGTAGATGGGCGCACGGTCGAGGCCCGCGGCGAGCGCGACCCGCGCGGTCCGATGCGGGTCGAGCTGGACGGCACGCGCATGGACGCCACCGTGGTGGTCGCCGGCGAAAAGCGCCACGTGTTTCTCAACGGCCGCGCCTGGCCGCTGGCCAACATCGATCCGCTGCATCACGGGGCCGATGCCAGCGGCACCGAAGGCGGCCTGCTGGCGCCGATGCCGGGCAAGGTGATTGCGCTGGTCGCCCAACCTGGCGCCACCGTCGCCAAAGGGGCGCCGCTCCTGATCCTGGAGGCGATGAAGATGGAGCACACCATCACCGCACCCGGCGACGGTACCGTCCATGCCTTCCGCTTCGAGGTCGGCGACCAGGTCGGCGACGGCGACGAACTGGTCGAGTTCGAGCCGGCCGCCTGAGACCACCGCCCGATACCCTGAGCCGGCGGTCGACCGGCCATCAACCCAAGGCATTCGCTGGAGACACCGCATGACCGCAGCAAGCTACGTACATGGCGCATCGGACAAACCCCTGATCGGCCAGACCATCGGCCGCTTCTTCGACGAGGCCTGTGGGCGCCACGCCGGCCGGGAAGCGCTGGTGGTGGCGCACCAGGGTGTGCGCCTGACCTATGCCGAGCTCAGGTGCCGCGTCGACGCGCTGGCCTGCGGCCTTATCCGCCTCGGCCTCGAAGCCGGTTCGCGCATCGGCATCTGGTCGCAGAACAAGCTCGAATGGGCATTGACCCAGTACGCCACCGCCAAGGCCGGTCTGGTGCTGGTGAACATCAACCCGGCCTACCGGCTGGCCGAACTCGAATACGCGCTGAACAAGTCCGGCTGCCAGGCCCTGGTGCTGTCCCCGGCCTTCAAGAGCAGCGACTACCTCGGCATGATGCGCACGCTGGCACCGGAACTTGCGCACTGCGAGCCCGGCAAGCTCAGCAGCCGGAAGCTGCCGCAACTGGAGATCGTGATCTGCATGGGCCAGGAACGGAGTCCGGGCATGCTCAGCTTCGACGACCTGCTGCGCACACCCGGCCATGACGAACTGAGCGCACTGGAACTGCGCGGCGAAGAACTGCAGTTCGACGACCCGATCAACATCCAGTTCACATCGGGCACCACCGGTGCGCCCAAGGGGGCGACCCTCACCCACCACAACATCCTCAACAACGGCTATTTCGTCGGCGAGGCGATCCGCCTCACGGAAGACGATCGCGTCTGCATCCCGGTGCCCCTCTACCACTGTTTCGGCATGGTGATGGGCAACCTCGGTTGCTTGACGCACGGCTCGACCGCGATCTACCCGTCCGAGGCCTTCGAGCCGCTGGCGGCGCTGGAGACGCTCGCGTCGGAAAGATGCACCGCCATGTACGGCGTGCCGACGATGTTCATCGCAGCGCTGCAGCATCCCGAGTTCGAGCGCTTCGACCTCGCCAGCCTGCGCACCGGCATCATGGCCGGCAGCCCCTGCCCGATCGAAGTGATGAAGCAGGTCATCGGCAAGATGAACATGCAGCAGGTGACCATCGCCTATGGCATGACCGAGACCTCGCCGGTCTCCTTTCAGAGCGGCACCGACGACCCGCTCGACCGGCGGGTATCCACGGTCGGACGCGTCCAGCCCCATTGCGAAGTCAAGATCGTCGACGGCGAGGGCCACATCGTGCCGCGCGGCGAGCCCGGCGAACTGTGTACGCGGGGCTACTCGGTGATGCTCGGCTACTGGGAGGACGAGGCCAGGACCCGAGAGGCGATCGACGCCGCCGGCTGGATGCACACCGGCGATCTCGCCACCATCGACGACGAGGGCTACTGCAAGATCGTCGGCCGCATCAAGGACATGGTGATCCGTGGCGGCGAGAATCTTTACCCGCGGGAAATCGAGGAGTTCATCTATCGTCACCCGGCGGTGCTCGACGTGCAGGTGGTCGGCGTGCCCGACGACAGATACGGCGAGGAGCTGTGCGCCTGGATCATCGTCCGCGAAGGCCAGACCCTCGGCGAGCAGGACGTGCGCGATTTCTGCAAGGGACAGATCGCACACTACAAGGTGCCGCGCTATATCCGCTTCGTCGAAAGCTTCCCGATGACCGTGACCGGCAAGATCCAGAAGTTCCAGATTCGCGAACAGATGAAGCGCGAGCTCGGCCTCGCCGAAGCGAGCACCGCATGAGCCGCCCCGCCCACGTCAGGATCGTTGAGGTCGGCCCGCGCGACGGACTGCAGAACGAAAAGCAACTGGTGTCGACCGACACCAAGCTGGAGCTGATCGGGCGACTGGGCCAGGCCGGCCTGCAGGCGATCGAGGCGACCGCCTTCGTGTCGCCCAGATGGGTGCCGCAGATGGGCGACGCGGCAGCCGTGATGGCCGGCCTGGCACGTCTGCCGCGGGTCGCCTATCCGGTACTGACACCCAACATGAAGGGTTTCGAGGCCGCGCTGGCAGCCGGCGCCGCAGAAGTGGCGGTGTTCGCCGCTGCCTCGGAGTCCTTCAGTCGCAAGAACATCAACTGCTCGATCGATGAATCGCTGGATCGCTTCCGTCCGGTGGTCGAGGCCGCCGATGCGGCCGGCGTCAACGTGCGTGGCTACGTCTCATGTGTGCTCGGCTGCCCCTACGAAGGTGAAATCGCCCCTCAGGCGGTGGCGGAAGTCGCTGCCGCGCTGTTCGAGATGGGCTGCTACGAGGTGAGCCTGGGCGACACCATCGGCGTCGGCACGCCGGACAACACCCGACGCATGCTCGATGTGGTGGCGCGCCAAGTTCCGCTGGCCGCGCTGGCCGGCCACTACCACGACACCTACGGCATGGCCATCGCCAACATCGTCGCTTCGCTCGACGCGGGCGTGACGGTCTTCGACGCCGCGGTCGGCGGGCTCGGCGGCTGCCCCTACGCGGCCGGCGCCTCGGGCAACGTCGCCACCGAGGACGTGGCCTATCTGCTCGCCGGGCTGGGCATCGAGACCGGAATCGACCTCGAGGCGCTGGTGGATACCGCCGCCTGGATCAGCGACCGGCTCGGTCGCAACCCGGCCTCCAAGGTCGCGCGGGCGCTGCTCGCCAGGCGCGCCACTGCCCAGCCAGAGGAACACCGATGCACACCCTGAACGACAAGCCGCTGTGGACCCCGCGCCCGGAGGCGGTCGCCGAGACCGCGATGGCCGCCTTCACGTCGCGCGCCAGTGCCGTCGCCGGCCGCGCCTTGGACGAGTACGCCGACCTGCACCGCTGGTCGGTGGACGCCAGCGAGGACTTCTGGTCCCTGCTGTGGGATTTCTGTGGCGTGATCGGCGAACGCGGCGAACGAACGCTGCTGGCCGGCGAACGCATGCAGGACGCCCGCTGGTTCCCCGACGCCCGCCTGAACTTCGCCGAGAACCTGTTGCGCGACAGCGGCAATGCCGCCGCCCTGGTCTTCCGCGGCGAAGACAAGATCGAGCGCAGGCTCGACCGCACGGAACTGTGCCGCGAGGTGGCGCGCTTCGCGGCGGCGCTGAAGGCCCTCGGCATCGCGCCCGGTGACCGGGTCGCCGCCTACATGCCGAACATGCCCGAGACGCTGGTGGCGATGCTCGCCGCGGCCAGCATCGGCGCGGTGTTCACCAGCGCCTCGCCGGACTTCGGCGTGCAGGGCGTGCTCGACCGCTTCGGGCAGACCGAACCGAGGCTGCTGCTCGCCGTCGACGGCTACTGGTACAACGGCAAGGCGATCGACCTGCGCGCCAAGCTCGCCGAACTGCTGCCGCAACTGCCGAGCGTCGAGCAACTGGTGGTGGTGCCCTACCTGTCAGACAACGAGCCTGAACTGTCGGGCCTCGCCGGCGCGCAGAGCTATGGTCAGTTCCTCGCGCCCCACCGGCAGGCCAGCGAAATCGACTACACGCGCCTGCCCTTCGACCACCCGCTCGTCATCATGTATTCGTCGGGCACGACGGGCGCGCCGAAATGCATCGTGCATGGCGCCGGAGGCACGCTGCTGCAGCACCTCAAGGAACACCGCCTGCACGCCGACGTGCGCGCGGGCGACCGTCTCTTCTACTACACCACCTGCGGCTGGATGATGTGGAACTGGCTGGTCTCCGGCCTTGCCAGTGGCGCCACGCTGATGCTCTACGACGGCAATCCCTTCGTCGACGACGGACGCATTCTGTGGGACTACGCCGAAGACGAGCGTTTCACCCACTTCGGCACCTCGGCCAAGTACATCGAGGGCCTCGCCAAGGGCGAACTGCGGCCGGGCGCGAACTTCCGGCTGGACGACTTGCGCGTGGTGCTGTCCACCGGCAGCCCGCTGGCACCGCAGAGCTTCGACTTCGTCTACCGGTCGATCAAGCGCGATGTCCAGTTGTCGTCGATCTCCGGCGGCACCGACATCCTCTCGTGCTTCGTGCTCGGCAATCCGACGATGCCGGTGTGGCGCGGCGAACTGCAGTGCGCCGGGCTCGGCATGGCCGTCGAGGTGTGGGACGACGACGGCCGTCCGCTGGCCGCCGGCAAGGGCGAGCTGGTCTGCACCCGCCCCTTCCCATCGATGCCGATCGGCTTCTGGCGCGACCCCGACGGCAGCCGCTATGCGGCCGCCTACTTCGAGCGTTTTGCGAACGTCTGGTGCCAGGGCGACTATTGCGAGATCACGGCCCACGGCGGCCTGATCATCCAGGGGCGCTCGGACGCCACACTCAACCCGGGCGGCGTACGCATCGGCACCGCCGAGATCTACCGCCAGGTCGACCGCCTGCCCGAAGTGCTGGAGTCGGTGGTGATCGGCCAGGACTGGCCGCCTGGCGAGGCCGGCGACGTGCGCGTGGTGCTGTTCGTGCGACTGCGAGAAGGTGTCGCCCTCGACGACGCGCTGACCGCCCGCATCCGAAAGGCGATCCGGGACAACGCCTCGCCCCGCCACGTACCGGCCCGCATCGTCGCGGTGGACGACGTGCCGCGCACCAAGAGCGGCAAGATCGTCGAACTGGCGGTGCGCAACGTGGTGCATGGGCAGCCGGTCAAGAATCTGGAAGCGCTGGCGAATCCCGATGCGCTGCGGCAATACGCCGATCGACCCGAACTGGCGAGCTGAAGTTTCCGCCACGCGGCGCAACGCCATGAATGCACTTGGGATGTCGGGGCGTGGTCGACATTCGCGCTGAAACACGAGGGTGGCCGGACGCTTCGGTCGCGCATCACCGAGCCACGACGAGTGTTCAGGGAACAGGGGGACACCGACGCGATCGGCGCATACCGCGTCAGCTCGCCCTGCCGCGCCCGGCTCGCCAAGTGAAGCTGTCCCCTAATCGCGCACGCCGAGCCGGCCTGGCATGGCCGGCACGGCGATCACAACGCCACAGCGCTCACACCACTTGCTGGGACGTCACCCGTCCCCTGGTCGCGGGCGGGCTGCCGGGTGATTTCAATCCCACGACACGTCGATCGGTTGGCTCGCGGCCGCCGCGATCAGGGCGGGCGGCGCAATGCATCCAGCCCCTTCCCTGCCGAACGCCGCAGAAGATCGTCCAGAAAGACGCGCTTGCCCCGGCAATCGATGAACGAGATCTGTCCGGTCGCCGGGTCGCGGACGAACGCCGGATCGTTCGGATCGACCCACTCGCGAATGCGGGTCACGCTCTGCCTGCAATAGTCGAACCGCTTGAAAGCGTGATCCAGCTTCAGCAACAGATGCCCTGCCCGGTCGAAGATGACCATTGCCGTCCCGGGCAGCCCGTCGTTCGACACCCCGATGAACAGCTGCTGCCGGTCGAGCGCAGCAAGATGCTGGAAGGCCACGTCGGCGTGCTCGGCGACCAGTCTGCCGTCATCGAATATCCGCAACGTGAAGCTCGGATGCACCTGATTGTGGCGGGCGTCGGTGGTCAGCACGACCTTGGTTCGACCGAATTCATAGACCTTGTCGCTGCGCTCCGCCGGAAACATCCAACTGTCGGCAAGCGCGGCCGCACACGCCAGCAGCAACTGCGCACCGACCACGACACGTTTCATCCTGAACCTCCGGGCAATGCACAAGCGGCGCGCCGGCGAGCTGGCCCGGAAACCCGAAACCTCGAGTCGGCGCGCGCAACGCGCGCTCCGTTCATGCGCCCGCGACCGTCGCAGCACACCCCCCCTCCGCGGCCTTCGGCCAGACGATCCCTGCAGCTCGCCCTCTATGTGCCGCCGCGCCTGCCACCCCCGTGACGCGATGCAATGCAGCCCCCGGCCGAGTCAGGGCGCGTGGCGCTCGACATGGGCAAAGTATAGGTGCCCGGAATGGACGTGCTGCGATCGCCCTAGTCGCGCGGCGCCAACATCAGCCAAAGTTGCGCGTCGAACGGAACCATGGTCTCTCCTGCGTCGCGGCGCGACGAATAATGACTGGCCTTGCCGTACAAGACCTTCTCGAACGAGACACCGGTGACCTCGTACCCGCTGCCCTCGAATGGCTCGGCCAGGCGCACCAGCAGCGCGGGATCGCGGATGACGGTTGTTGCGAGCGCGTCTCGCCGCCCCCGGGGCGTGGCCTTCACCCGAGCCGCCCAATCCGGCTGTCGCAGCGCGGCATCGGCGAAATGCCGCGAAATCCATGGAAACGCCACCGCGCGCCCCAGGGCCAGGGAAGTGAGCTGCGGCGCATCGGCCGGACGACTCCGCAGCCAGGCTCGAACGATCTCGCGATAGGTTTCCTCGCTGACCTCACAGGATTGGAGAGCGTTGACGTGCGGGCGAAGGCGCGCATGGGAACGATCCGCAGGCTCCTCGACATAGGGTGAGCACGCGCAGGCCGAAGCGGACGCAAGCGAAAGCAGGCAACACGTCGCAGTCTGTCGAAACGTCCGCCGGAGCTGCATCATCCCTTGCGCGGCAACAGCGGCTGTCATCCCACGCGTTCTCCGTTCGAGACGAATTCATACCGCCGGGCACCTCGTGCGGCGTCAAGGGCTGCCGGCATTTCGAAAGCAGAGCTCGGGTTCATGCCCGGACGAGAACAACCATTGAGCATGCACTGCGACCTGCCCCGAATTCTCGGCATCGCAACGCAATGACGCTTGCCTGGAATTCGTACTCGAAGCCCCCGATCGTCCGCAGGCGTCCGGCGCGGCCGACCGGCAGTTACCCGACCAACGGCGCGGCATCCCATTTCTCCTGAATCCCCATCCAGTCGAGGACGAACAGGGTGCCGCCGTCATCATCGAGGTACTGCAGGGGCCCATGGTTGATGAACAGGTACTCGCAAGGCTCGGGGGAACATGTCTTCTCGTGGATGATGCCGTTCGGCTCGTAACCATAATCACCGGCATGTGCCGTGACGCCACTGTTTTCGACGCCACCTCGAATCTCGATCCTACCCTTCAGGACGAAATACTCCGCGGCACCGATGTGCTTGTGGGGTGGCACCGAAGAACCCGCCACCGCCCGAAACAACGCAACCCAGGTACCCGTGACAGGACAAGTGCGCAACAGTTTGAAGTGGTAGCCATCGCGCAGCACCTTCCACGGAACATCGTTCGACGCGACATGGAAATCGCCGTTCTCCGTCGAGGACATGGTGTTCTCTCCTGTTTTCGCGAAACGGCGCCGTCGGCACTGAACGTTCGATTGCAGCGCCGAACGCCTACCGGCGCCTTACCAGCATTCCGATGTCTCACGTCCGCCCGATCGCCCGCCTGACGATCTTGCCGACACTGCCTGGATGCAGCCCGAAGTGTGCCGCGATCTCCCGGTAGCTGTAGGCACCGGTTCCATGAGCGGCGACGATCGCCTGATCACGCTCGGCATACAGTGCCTCGATCTCCCCAAGTGGGGCCGCCGGCGCCCGCCGCTGCAGCTTCGGCACCGCGATCGCGTCGACGTCGTCGCCGGCGTGTGCCTGCATCCGCCGAATGAATTCGTCGCCGCCCAGGTAGATCTGCTGGCGCAGCGCCTGCCACGGGCTGGGCTGGCCAATGCCCTCGGCGACGAATCGAACGTATCGCTCACGCGCCACAACCCTGCGCCGCGCGAACAGCGACAGCAGTGAATCGGTCGTCAGACAGCCCGGTGCGGCCGCGATGCCCGCGGTGGCGCCATAGCTGCTCCATGGCCAATCGCCCGCGGCACCGACCATGCCGGCGCGCACCGGATTGAGCACCACATAGCGCGACAGTTCGAGCAGGTACGCCTCACGGTCGACCAGGATCGCCTTGAAGCGCCCCTGGAACAGATGGCCGCCGCGGCCATGGCGCCGATTCGAAGCCTGCGTGAATACGCCATTCAGTTGCCGCATGCCCTTCGACAGGTTGCCGTCCGGCGTTTCGACCACGAGATGGTAGTGATTGCCCATCAGGCAGTAGGCATGACACAGCCACTTGAAGCGATCGACCACCTCGGCGAGCACCGCGAGGAAGGTCTCGCGATCGTCGTCGTCATCGAAGATCGCCTCTCGACGGTCGCCGCGGGAGGTGACGTGGTAGAGCGCACCAGGAAATTCGATGCGGAGGGGTCGGGCCATGAAATGGAAGTTAGACGAAGGTGAGCTTGGTTACAAGGCGAGACCTGACCCCGCTCTTTGCCTTTTGCTTCTCTTTGCCTCCGCCTCTGGTATCGCTTCATTCGCCAAGAACCTCGACACGGAACCCCTCGTCGGCGCCCGGCGGCTCGAAGTATTTCGTGACCTGCCGGAACACCGCCTCGTTGTCGAAGCCAGCGCGCTCCGGATGCTTCTGTCGGCGCAAGGCAAGCCGACCGAGGCATAGCGCATCGCCGGCTTCGCAGTAGATCAGACGATGCGGTGCAGCGGTCTGCTGGATCAGGCTCCTGAACCACGATCGCTGCTTTCGAGTGTTGCCGGGAAAGTCGAGCACCACCGAAACACCGGCATCGACGATCGCCGGCACGAGCGACTCGACCAGCGGCTTGATCCGCGCCGAGTAGCGAAGATAGTCGTTGAAATCGCGGATCTCTTCCGCGTACAGCCTCGCCAGCCACGCGTCTTCGGACAGCAGCACGCCGTGCAGTTCATCGGCCATGGACGCCGCCCGGGTGGACTTGCCCGCCCCCATCTTGCCGCAGAAGAAGATCAGCGTTCCTTTCATTTGCCGCTCCGGTTTACGGTGCGCCTGGCGCGCAGCTTCGACGGATGGTGACGCCTTTCGGCCGTGCCGCGACGGGCCGCCTCGTCGGTACCACGCTCGCCTGCCCGTTCGCAGCGCGACCGAAGCATACCGCCCACCTCCGGGTCGCACATCACAGCGGCCACACCACCAGCAGCAGCGGAATGCTGATGGCCACCACCAGCACCTCCACCGGCAGGCCCAGCTTCCAGTAGTCGCCGAAGCGAAAGCCCCCCGGCCCCAGGATCAGGGTGTTGTTCTGGTGGCCGATCGGGCTCAGGAAAGCACAGGAAGCGCCGATCGCCACGGCCATCAGGAACGGGTCGGTGTTGACGCCGAGGGCCGTCGCGGTGCCGATCGCGATCGGGCACATCACCGCCGCGGTGGCGGCGTTGTTCATCAGGTCGGAAAGAAACATCGTGACCACCAGGATCAGCGCCAGACCGACTATGGCGTGCCCTTGGGCAATGTCTTCGAGCAGGAAGCGGGCGATCAGGTTGGCCGTGCCGGTGGTCGCCATCGCGCCAGCCACCGGGATCAACGCCGCCAGCAACACGATCACCGGCCAGTCGATGGCTTCGTACACCGCCCGCGGCGGCATCGTGCGCAGCGCCATCGATGCCAGCACGCCGCCGGCGAAGGCAACCGCCGCCGGCAGCAGCCCGAA
Source organism: Rhodocyclaceae bacterium (assembly GCA_020445765.1). GTDB lineage: Bacteria > Pseudomonadota > Gammaproteobacteria > Burkholderiales > Rhodocyclaceae > Cognatazoarcus. Next base: position 13,385 of record JAGRFY010000066.1, read on the forward strand.
TGCCGCGCTGGCCACAGCAAGGGCCATGATGATGCCGGCCGTCCAGGCCTTGCGACGATCCGGCAGGTGCAGCTCGCGCTCGGCCAGCGGCACCAGGCTGTTGTCCGACGCGAACTCCGACAGTGCTTCGGGCGAGCCCTGCATCAGCAACAGGTCGCCCGACCGGAAGTTGACCTTGCGCAGGCGCTTCAGCGAGCGGTGGCCCTGGCGGGACAGGGCCAGCAGGTTGAGCCCGTAGCGGGTGCCCAGCATGACGTCGCTGGCCGAGCGCCCGGTCAATGGCGAGCCCGGCAGTATCGCGAACTCGGTCAGTACGATCTCCTCCGAACTCGCCTCCTGCTCCCGATCGCTCTCCGCGTCCGCCGTGCTCGCAGCGCTGTTCTCATCTGCATCGTGCGCTTCCGTCTCGTCCCGGTCGGGCGGTCGCGCGGCCTCTTCAAGTTTCAGGCCCAGGGCAGACAATGCTTCGGCCAGCGTCTCGGCCTCGGCTTCGAGCACCAGGATGTCGCCGGCGGCCACGCGGCGCCACGGGCTCGGCGGCGTCAGGCGAACATCGAGGTGCACCATGCCGATGACCTGGGCGCCGACGTCGTCGAGGACGGCCTCGACCTTGCGCAGACGCATGCCGACCGCCTTGCTGCCTTCCGGCACGCGTGCCTCGGTGATGTAGGCGCCCGACTCGAACCCCTCGACGCCCGACTGCTTGCGCGCCGGCACCAGGCGCCAGCCCAGCACGGAAACGAAGGCCACCCCGGCAACGGCGACCGGCAGTCCGATCGGCGTGAAGTCGAACATCGCGAAGCTGGCGGCGCCGGTCTCGGCGCGAAAACCCGAGACGATCACGTTCGGCGGCGTGCCGATCAGCGTCGTCATGCCCCCCAGAATCGTGCCAAAGGCCAGCGGCATCAGCACCTGTCCCGGCGCCAGCCCCAGCCGCTTGGCCAGTTGCATGGCCACTGGCATCAATAGCGCCATCGCACCGACGTTGTTCATGAAGCCCGACAGCACCGCCCCCAGGGCAACCAGCGCGAACAAGCTGATGGTGCTGCCGGCCCGCCGCGGCAACACCGCCCGGGTCAGCGCCGACACCGCCCCCGAATTGTGCAGGCCGCGGCTCAACACCAGCACGCAGGCCACGGTGACGACCGCCGCATGGCCGAATCCGGCGAACGCATCGTTGGGTGCCACGATGCCCGCCAGGACGCACGCCAGCAGTGCAGCGACGGCCACCATGTCGTGACGCCAGCGGCCCCACAGGAACATGACCACCGTGGCGAGCAGGATCAGCAAGATTAAGAGCTGGTCCGTCGTCATCGGCACTGCCGCAAGCAACCGGGAGAGTCGCCGGGCCTCATTTCAGACACGCGACACCCGATCCGATGCACCCACGGCTTGGCTCGCTCAATAGATTCCGCACATCAACCGATAGCGCACGCGCTGCGCATAGTCCCGATAGCCCGGCAATTCGTCCTGCAAGGTCTGGTCCTCGAGGGCGGTTCGAATCACCGTGATGATCGATGCCAGCAATGCGGGAATCAACGTCCACACCGAACCCAGGGCAAGAACAATACCGAACAGCGGAAGAATACTCCCCGCATAACCCGGATGCCGCACGAACCGGTACGGCCCGGTGTCGCACACCACATGCCCCCGATCCGCCTGGATGCGTACCACCGCGGCGAAGAAACGGTTCTCCGCCAGCGCCCAGGCCGCAACGGCGTAGCCAAATGCGATCAGGACGAATCCTGCCAGGCTGAGCCAGAGCGGAAACTCGCCGGACCAGCCCAGGCGATGATCCAGCCCTGCCACGATGACCATCGGAAACACGACACTCACCGCCATCAGCGGCGCAAGCACCTTGTCCCAGGCCTTCGCGCCTCGAAAACTTTCCTCGTTCTGCCTTTCTGCCGTGATACCGGGATGCCGCTGTTCGGCCCATATGCGCCCCCCGATCCCTGCGGCCAGCAGCAGCAAGGAATACAGCCATGCCTCCCACCAACCCAGATCCCCACCGCAGATCAGCAGAATCAAAGGAGCAAGAAGATACGCCACGGCCAACCTGATCCATTGCCGAAGCGATACGGTTTGCGCCGCCTCGTCGCGGACCGCCTTCGACGACATGTCATTCCTCGAAATGAACGGACCCAGGTGTCGCCCGCCGCGAAAGGTAGGCGCGCTTGGTTCGTACGATAGCAAAGGCACCCCGCCAGACTACCGCGGCCCGCACGCCTACTTCGTTTCGCCAGCGATTTGAACGCCCTCCCGCCCGATCGTCGGCCTGACGATCTTGCCGACACCGAACGCATGTAGGCCTACGTACGCCGCAATCTTGCGGTAGCTGCAAGCACCACCGCCGTGGGCGACGACGAAGGCCTGGTCACGCCCGGCGCTCTGATACGAAGTGATCGAACGCATGCGTTGAAGGGTAGGCTAAGCTGAAGTGCGCTACAGGGCGTGACCTGACCCTATTGCCTCTCACTATTACCTCAAGACTTGACCCTGTGCCGCGCCGGTGTGTAGATCGCGCACACCGCCAGCCCATTGTCGCGCCATCGTCACCCACGCCGGAAACGCCTCAGTCCTTCAGGCAATAGAGCAACGCGACGTTCTTCGGCCGCGTTTCGTCGCCTACCTTGGCCGATCGGACGAACTTCGTCTCGTTGATCGTATTGCCCAGCGCACCGGCATCATAGCCGTGCGGTGCACCGACCTGCGGCTGGTGCCCGGCCGTCTTGGCACCCGCGATCTCATGGACGTGGTCCTGCAGCGCGTCGTCCTCCAGGCTGCCTGGCTTGCGCCGCCGATCCGCTTCCACCCCGGGATCGATGCCACGCACGAAGCGGCCGAAGGCCGGCGCGTAGGCCGACCATCCGCCCGGACATCGCTCCGCTTCGAATGCCAGCACCGCGCCCGGCGGCGTCGCCATCGCCGGCGGCGATGGACGCGCCAGCAGGATGCCGACCACGCCGAGCAATGCCAGCGACGTCGCCGCAAGGGCCAGCAGCGGAAGCTTCAGCCGCTGCACGCGGCCGAGTGCGCCGGCAAGCGTCGCCGTTTCGCCCTCCAGCTGCGCCAAGCGCTCCTTCAGCGCGTCGACGCCCTTGTGGGACGGCACCAGGCGTTCGATCGCTTCGAGCAGCTTCTGGCTGAAGCCGGCAGGCGTGTCCGGCGACCAGGACGACAAGTCCGCGATCTGCGTCGTCGCGATGCCGAAGCCGGGCGGCGGCAGCGCGCCGTCGATCGATGCCTGGATCAACTTCTTCGATTTGAGGCCGATCGCCGCTTCGTCAGTGACCCAGGTGCTGTCCACCGACGCCTTCGACCACAGTACGACGACGGCATGAGCCGATTCGATCTCCTCGACGATGCGTTGCGGAAAGCGGTCCGCCGGCAACAGCTCGACATCCCACCAGACCGCCAGGCCCCGCTTCTGCAGGATGCCGGCCAGCGCCTCGGCGTATTCCCGGTCGCTTCTCGAATAGCTGATGAAAACGTCTGCCACGGACCGCCTCCCGAATGTCGCTCGCTTGTGCTTGTCACGGCCCCGGCGCGGGACGGGGCCGGCAAGACACTCGGCATGCGCCCACGCGCCCGGCATCGGAGCCAGCGCTCGCCGCATTCTGCCAGACGTATGAAAGCGACGGCATTGACGCCTTGCGCATCCCACGGGCAGGAGACAGCAGGGTCAAGTCTGCGTAGCTGCTCCACGGCCAGTCGCCAACGACACCGACCATGCCGGCGCGTACCGGGGAGAGCACCACGTAGCGCGACAGCTCGAGCAGATAGGCCTCCCGGTGCACCAGGATCGCCTCGAAGCGCCCCTGGAACGGATGGGCGCTGCGGCCATGGCGCCGGATCGAGGCCTGCGTGAACATGCCGTCCAGCGTTTCGACCACCAGATCGTAGTGGTTGTCCATCAAGCCGTAGGCGTGGCACCGCCAGTTGAATCGCTCGACCACCTCCGCCAGCACCGCCAGGAAGGTCTCGCGATCATCGTCGTCATCGAAGATCTTCTCGCGCCGGTCGCCGCGGGACGTGACGTGGTAGACCGCACCAGGGAATTCGATGCGGAGGGGTCGGGCCATGTGCTGAACGATAGATGAAGGCAAGGGTGGATACAAGGCGAGACCTGACCCCAATGACTCTGACCCCAATGACTCACGAAACTCGTGACTCACGAAACTCGCGTCGCCGCGCCGTCGCCGGGAAATCAGCGCCCGCAAGCTGAGGAAGGCATTCGCCTGAAAATCGCTCCGACATCCACGAAAAGCGTCCTCCGGTCTGCTGCTCCCGCCAGATTGCCGCCGGAAAGGACCGTGTCGATCGACTGCGATTGCTTGAAGACCCCGCAACGGGGCACCTGAACCAGAGATATTTCCCGTACCGCCGATCCTCAACCGGGCTTGTCCAACAACCGGTTCAGATCGCGGCTCGCTTCGCGATCACGATCTAACCTTATTGGTTGGGCGTCGTTGATTGCATATCGATGCCCTACCTACCGAGTTTTCCACGTAATTTTGTCAATGCCGAAGACTTCATGCATCGATTGGTGAAATGAATCGAGCAACCCGAGATACTCAGACTGTATATTCTGAATCGCTTCAGGGTCTCGGGCGTTCGCGTATTTCATCGCAAGCTGTGCTCCAGCATTGAGTATTTTGTGGAATCGCTCCGTGAGCAAGTACCGATTATTCGCGAGTAGCTCGAATACCTCCGTCAGAGGGACGATGTCTCCGTCGCGCATGAGCCCTTCAACCTTTGTGCCCGATTTGGTTCGGTTCAGATCTGTCATTACTCTCCCGATCCGTGCCTGGATGTCTCGTACAAGAATGTATCGGTCTAGGAGCACCCGTTCCTCAAAGTTTGAGCGCCTCTGAAGCCTTAGATCCACCTCCTTCTTGTATTGATCAAACTGTGCCGATATCGCCTTCTCGATAATGTTCTTAAAAAGAAAGATGAGTACCGCAAAAAACGCGATCAACAGGACGATCGGCGGAGAGTACTTCGTGAGCCAGTTCAGGATGCTGTCCATGTGCTGTCAGCTTAGTGGCGCCCAACGACCAAGCTCAGCCGACAGCAAAATGCGCAGCCTTTTGACGGTCGGATGGAGCGACGGGTTATCGCCAAACATTGCTACTCCAAAGAGGTAGTAGTTCGTCATAGCACCTTTCAAAGAAAAGCCGCAGATCTAAGATATTCCACGCTGACGGAAGGTAGAAGTCCCCCCGTTCATTTGTGAGAAGCGCCGAAAAATCGTAGTCACGTTTTGCAAGCGCCAACGAAACAGACTCAAGAATGGCTTGGCGATGGGCTTCACTAAAGCCATTTGCCTCCCCCCACCGGGGCAGGATATATCGTTCTATTAGCTGGCGAAGCTGAACTGGATCGTTTGGGTCTGACTTCTCGAGCAAAACTCCAAGAGTTTCCTCTCGGTCGTAGATGTCGAATACCCCAAGTAAAAACCCAGGGTTTGGTTCAAAGGGCACGTCGCTATGAGGAAATAGAAGAGGCATGGCGCTAACTTGTTATAGGGCGTGAAACCGCGCTTTTAACAACCGCCCGCCGGTTAACCTGCAACTGCCGCGCCTCGGAAAGTCTTGCCATCATTGGGCATCCTTGCTATAGCTATACACATGTACAGTACTAACAAACCGGGCAAGACCCGCACTCGATCGCCCGAGCCGCGCCCTCCCCTCAAATCCACGCGCCTGCTCGACCAGTTGCGTGAATGCATCCGCTACAGGCACTACAGCATAAGAACCGAACAGGTCTATGTCCATTGGGTGCGCAGATTCATCCACTTTCATGGCCGCAGGCATCCGTCGTCGATGGGCGCGCCGGAAGTCGAGCGCTTTTTGGCCTGGCTGGCCGCCGAGCGGGGCGTCGCCGCATCCACTCACCGGCAGGCGCTGTCGGCCCTGCTGTTTCGCTACCGCGAGGTGCTGTCGGTCGATCTTCCCTGGCTGTCCGAAATCGGCCGGCCCAAGGTGCCCCAGCGCCTGCCTTGCGTGCTCTCGCGCGACGAAGTGCAGCACCTGCTGCGGCACCTGGATGGGCAGATGGGCGATCTGGCACGGCTGCTCTACGGCACCGGCATGCGGCGGATGGAGGCCCTGCGCCTGCGCGTCAAGGATGTGGATTTCGACCGGCACCTGATCGTCGTGCGGGAAGGCAAGGGCGGCAAGGATCGGGTCGTGATGCTGCCCGACACGCTGCAGGACGCCCTGCGGCGGCAACTGGCGCGCAGCCACGACCTCTGGACCGAGGATCGCGCGGCAGGGCGGAGCGGCGTCTGGCTGCCGCACGCCTTGGCCCGCAAGTACCCCCGCGCCGACCAATCCTGGGCGTGGTATTGGGTGTGGCCGGCCCCGACATTGTCCCGCGACCCGCGCACCGGCATCGAACGCCGCCATCATCTGCACGAGGATCGCCTCGCTCGCGCACTGGCGAAGGCCGTATCGGCAGCCGGCATCCACAAGCCGGTGCGGGTGCACACGCTGCGTCACTCCTTCGCCACCCACCTGCTCGAATCCGGCAGCGACATCCGCACCGTGCAAGAACTGCTCGGCCATTCGGATGTGTCAACAACCATGATCTACACCCACGTCGTGAACCGCGGCGCCGCCGGCGTCGTCAGTCCGCTCGACCGCCTCGCCTGAGCATGTCCCACCATGCCCGCCTACGCCGAGCTGCACTGCCTGACCAACTTCACCTTCCTGACCGGCGCCTCCCATCCGGAGGAGCTGGTCGAGCGGGCGGCGGCGCTCGGCTATCGGGCGCTGGCGATCACCGACGAGTGCTCGCTGGCCGGCGTGGTCCGCGCCCACCTCGCGATCCGCAAGCAGGCGCTGAAGCTCGAACTGATCGTCGGCACCGAGATCCAGCTGGCGGAGGGGCCGCGGCTGGTGTTGCTGGCGACGGACCGGGGCGGCTACGGGCGGCTGTCGCGGCTGATCACGCTCGGCCGGCGGCGGGCGGACAAGGGCGATTACCGGCTGGCGATGGCGGATCTGGCCGACGGCCTGCCGGGTTGCCTGGCGCTCATGCTGACGCCGCGCGACGGCCTGCCGGCGGCCGAGCCGCTGGTGGCGGCCGGGCGCTGGCTGAAGGGGCTGTTCGGCGAGCGGGCGTGGCTGGCGATGGCACGCTCGCTGGCGGCCGGCGATGCGGCCCGGCTGGCGCGGCTGCAGGCGGTCGGCGAGGCGGCCGGCTTGCCGCTGGTGGCGGCCAGTGGCGCGCTGATGCACGAGGCCGCGCGCCGGCCGCTGGCCGATGCGCTGGCGGCGCTGCGGCTGCGCTGCACGGTGGCCGAGGCCGGGCTGCGGCTGGCGCCCAACGGCGAGCGGCGGCTGCACAGCCGGGCGGCGCTGGCGCGGCGCTACCCGTCGGCGCTGCTGGCCGAGACGCTGCGGGTGGCGGCGCAATGCCATTTCAGCCTCGACGAGCTGCGCTACGAATACCCTGCCGAGCTGGTGCCGCCGGGCGAGACACCGGCCGGCTGGCTGCGCCGGCTCACCGAGGGCGGGCTGGCGTGGCGCTACTCCGGCGCCGACCACTACGCCAGCCACCCCGAGCCGGGCGCCGGTGCCCGCCCGGCGGCGGCCGACGACCCGGTGCCGGCGCGGGTGCGGGCGCTGGTCGAGCACGAGCTGACGCTGATCGGCGAGCTGGGCTACGAGCCTTACTTCCTGACCGTGTTCGACATCGTCGCTTTCGCGCGGGGCCGCGGCATCCTGTGCCAGGGCCGCGGCTCGGCAGCCAACTCGGTGGTGTGCTGGGCGCTGGGCATCACCGAGGTGCATCCGGAGCTCGGCATCATGCTGATCGAGCGCTTCATCTCGAAGGAGCGCAACGAACCGCCCGACATCGACGTCGATTTCGAGCACGAGCGGCGCGAGGAGGTGATCCAGTACCTGTATACCAAGTACGGCCGTGAGCGGGCGGCGCTGGCGGCGACGGTGATCAGCTACCGGCCGAAGAGCGCGCTGCGCGACATCGGCCGCGCGCTGGGGCTCGACCCGGGCACCCTCGATCGCCTGTCGCGCGGCTATGGCTGGTGGGACAAGGGCACGCTGGCGCCCGAGCGTCTGATGGAAGCCGGACTCGACCCGGCCAGCCCGGTGGTGCAGCGGCTGGTGGCGCTGACCACCACCCTGCTCGGCTTTCCGCGCCACCTGTCGCAGCACGTCGGCGGCTTCGTCATCGCCCGCGGCCGGCTCGACGAACTGGTGCCGGTCGAGAACGCGGCGATGGAAGGGCGCAGCATCATCCAGTGGGACAAGGACGATCTCGACGCGCTGGGCCTGTTGAAGATCGACGTGCTGGCGCTGGGCATGCTGTCGGCGCTGTCGCGCTGCCTGGCGATGGTGTCGCGCTGGCGCGGCCGCGAGTTCCGGCTGGCGGAGATCCCGAAGGAGGTGCCGGGCGTCTACGAGATGCTGTCCGAAGCCGACTCGGTGGGGGTCTTCCAGGTCGAGTCGCGGGCGCAGATGACGATGCTGCCGCGGCTGAAGCCCGCCTGCTTCTACGACCTGGTGGTCGAGGTGGCGATCGTGCGCCCCGGGCCGATCCAGGGCGGCATGGTGCACCCCTACCTGAAGGCACGCGAGCGGCTGGCCCGCGGCGAGGCCATCGAGTACCCGGCGCCGGACCCGGCCCGCGCCACCGAGCCCGCCGGCGGCGATATCCGCTCGGTGCTGACACGCACGCTGGGGGTGCCGATCTTCCAGGAGCAGGTGATGCAGCTGGCGATCGTCGCCGCCGGCTTCTCGCCCGGCGAGGCCGACCAGCTGCGCCGCTCGATGGGCGCCTGGCGCCGCCAGGGCGAGCTCGAGCGCTACCAGCAACGGCTGATCGACGGCATGCTGGCGCGCGGCTACGCGCCTGCCTTCGCCGAGCAGATCTGCCGCCAGATCCAGGGCTTCGGCAGTTACGGCTTCCCCGAATCCCATGCCGCCAGCTTCGCGCTGCTGGTGTATTTTTCGGCCTGGCTCAAGCGCTTCGAGCCGGCTGCCTTCCTGTGCGCGCTGCTGAACAGCCAGCCGATGGGCTTCTACGCGCCGTCGCAGCTGATCCAGGACGCCCGCCGCCACGGCGTCGAAGTACGCCCGGCGGACGTCACCGTCAGCGGCTGGGACTGCGCGCTGGAAGCGGCGCAGCCCGGCGAGGCGGGAACCGGCGGCGACATGCTGGCCGGCTACCGGCTCGATGCCCGGCCGGCCGCCCGGCTCGGCCTGCGCATGGTCC
>JAGRFY010000067.1 GCA_020445765.1 Rhodocyclaceae bacterium
AGCCCATCGTGGTCGACACCCGCCATGAGCCGCTGGTGATCGAAGGCCGTGCGGTCGGCCTGATCCGCAACGGCACGCTGGCCTGAACCGGCTTCCCGGCAGCCGCCGGGCTGCGGCGCCCGGTAACTCGGCATCATCGTCCGGCACGGCGATCACCGTGCCGGCTACGCCGCCGGACGAGCCCCCACCCACCGCCATCACGCCTCCAGAGCACCGCCACCCCCGGGCAAGATCGACAAGCATATGAATGCACGGAAATTTCCAACTCCATTGAGGCCTGCCCGGCGGATGAGGACGGCGCACGCCCAAGGGCGGAGTCCAGGATCATGAGCATTCGAGCCATTGCCCTGGATCAGTTGCCGGCCGGCCTGGTCTGGCGCGGTGCCCGTTTTGCCGCCCCGCCAGCGGCCGGCCGGCCAAGCGGTTTCGCCGCCCTCGACGCGGTGCTGCCCGGTGGCGGCTGGCCGCAGGGCGCGCTGATCGAGCTGCTCGGCGAGCAACCCGGCATCGGCGAGCTGAGTCTGCTGCTGCCACAGATGCGGCAGGTCGCCGCGCCGCACTGGCTGGTCTGGATAGCCCCGCCCTGGACTCCCTATGCCCCGGCCCTGGCGCGGGCCGGGGTGCCCCTCGATCGCTTGCTGTGGATCGCGCCCGAGCGCCCCCAGGAGATCCGCTGGGCCACCCGCCAGGCCCTGCTCTCGGGCAGTTGCTCGCTGGTGCTGGCCTGGCAATCGGAACTCGACATGGCCGCACTGCGCCGCCTGCAACTCGCGGCCGAACAGGGGGGTACCCCACTGTTCCTGTTCCGCCGGCGTCGAGCCGCCCTCCAGCCCTCGCCGGCCGCCCTGCGTCTGCAGCTCGAAGTCGGCGACGACGGCGAGCTGTCGGTACGGGTGCTCAAGCGGCGCGGCCCGCTGCTGGCAAGTCCGTTGCGGCTGGCCCTGCCGGATCGCGGCAGGCCGGGCAGCACCCGCTTCGAGGCAGCGGCAGCCACGGCGCCCCGCCGTCACCGTACCCGGGCCCGCTTCCGCCCGGGCCTGTCCGCCGAAACCCAGGCAGCGCTCCAGCATGCTGTGGTTGGCCCTGATCCTGCCCGAACCCGCCCTGCAGGCGAACCTGCGCGGATCGACGGATGATGCGCCACTGGCCCTGGTGGACCGCCATCCGCGCGCCGTCGTGGTGGCGGCGAGCCGGTCCGCGCGGGCCGAAGGTGTGCTTCCCGGCCAGGCACTGGCCGGTGCATTGGCCATAGCGCCGGCACTGCGACTGCTCGATCACGATCCGGCCCAGGGCGCCGCACTGCTCGAGGAGGTCGCCTGCTGGGCCGGGCACTTCACCCCGTCGGTCAGCATCGATCCACCGGATTGCGTCCTGCTGGAGGTGGCGCCGAGCCTGCGCCTGTTCGGTGGCATGGCGGCGCTGGTCGATCGTGTCCGGCACGGCCTCGACGGACTCGGCCTGGAACATCGCTGCGGCTGGGCCCCCACGCCTCTGGCCGCACGCTGGTTGACCCGCGCCGACAGCGGCCGGCCGGTCACCGACATCCGGCGACTCGGTCCGGCGCTGGACGCGCTGCCGCTGGCGGCCCTGGCCGATGGCAGCGGGGTCGACGACGGCGTGCTGGCATTGCTGCACGCCATCGGTTGCCGCAGGCTGGCCGACGTCACGGCATTGCCCCGCGATGCCCTGGCCCGGCGACAGGGCGCGACCGTAGGCGACGCCCTCGATCGGGCGTTCGGACGCTGCCCCGACCCGCGGCCGATCCACGCGCCGCCCACGCACTATCGTGCCCGGCTGCCGTTGCCGGCGCCGAGCGATCGTCGCGACACCCTGTTGTTCCTGCTGCGTCGACTGCTGGCCGGACTCGGTGGCTGGCTGACGGCCCGCCACGCCGGCGTGGATCGGCTGCGGATCGTGCTCGAGCACGAGGGACGACTGCCGGAGACGGCGCTCGACGTGCTGCCGGGCACCCCCTGCCGCGACCAGCAACGCCTGCTGCTGCTGATCCGCGAGCATCTGGAACGGTTGCCGATCGGCGCCGAGGTGGCGGCCCTGCGCCTGGAGGCCGCCGACCCGGTGCCGCTGGCGATCCCGCCCGGCGATTTCTTCGACGATCACCACGCGGTGCGCGAGAACGCGGAACTGCTGCTGGCCCGGCTGCGGGCCCGGCTCGGCCCGGCTGCAGTGCGTCGCCTGCGCGTCCACGCCGATCACCGTCCCGAGCATGCAGGCGACCGGGGCGAACCGGGTGCCCTGCCCGAATTGCCCGCCGGCGCCCGCCCGCTGTGGCTGCTGGCACAGCCCGAGCGTCTCGATCCAACGCGGCTGGAACTGCTCGACGGGCCGGAACGCATCGAGAGCGGCTGGTGGGACGAACGCGAGGTGCGTCGCGATTACTACCTCGCCCGCGACCGTCGTGGCAGCCTGCTATGGGTCTACCGGGAGTTGCAAGCGCCGCACAGCTGGTATCTGCACGGCTATTTCGGCTGAAGTGCCGTCGCCGGCGCGTGATCCGGCCAACCGGACATCGTGCGCGTGGATGCCGCTTTCCAGACTCTCTCGAACAGCACTCGGCATGGGCCGCCGCCACCGTTTCGTTGATACACGCGATGAGGGGCCGCGTCGCGGCCCCTCATCACAGAATCAAGCGGTTCACGAAATGAAGCCCTTTACCCGGCAGTACTCGCTCAGTAGTCCGGATATATCGGTTCCCCGTCGGACAGCCGCACAAACTTGTTGCTTTCGCGCTCCCATCGACCGCCGAAACCCGCCAGGGTGTTGTCGATCGTGCACGCAAAGCCCCCAACTTGGCCCACATGGTCTCGCTTCATCGTGCCCACCCAAGCAGCGGACGGGGTCACATAGCTGCAGTTGGGGCACGATCCGTGGAACAGGTACATATCCAGCGTACTGGTAAGGACGCCGACGTAATCGCCGCTGCCCAGCGCCCACAGAGGATTGCCATCGCTATCGTAAAAATACAGCACGGAGACTTCGGTCGCCGCGTCGCTCACCACGCTGCGCCCGCTGCACGTCGTTGGATCTGGGCCGGAACACCCGCCGGCCGTTCCGTGCCCCTGCGACACGACGCTCAATCCATAGCCGTCATCGGCTGGGTCAAAGTACAGACCAGTCTGGTTGTATAACCTGCGAGTCGTGCTTCCGTCGCCAAACTTGAAGTAGGCGATCACCTCGCCCCCGGTCACGCCACCACTTTGCCATTCGACCTGGGCGACGGTCGCGCTCGAAAACGTCAGGGAAACCGTCCCCACGATATCGCTCGTTGCACCGAAATTGCGGAAGCGGTAGAGGTCGGCTGACCAGCTGCTGCCGGCATAGGCATTGGCGGCCAGGTACCACACGGGCCGGCCTGAAATATCGTAGGTGTACCAGACCAGCACCAGCTGGTCGCCCACCGCGTGCAGCGAGTAGCCGTGACCCGGCTGGTCCGGATTCCACCACAGCCCCTTCAGCGGCGTGATGCTGGCAGGCGTCTGGGGCGTCGGATCGGCATCTATCGGAACAGCACCGCCATTCAGGCTCATGATCCAGTCGACCAGCTGCAGGGCCTCCGCATCCGAAACCTGCGGATTCGGCGGCATCGGGATCGCACCCCAGACACCACTTCCGCCCCCAAGGATGGTCTGAGCCAGGGCCGCACGTTGTGATGCCGACCAGCTCGCTGCGTACTTCTTCTGGACGTCGGAGAACGCCGGCCCGATCAGCTTCTTGTCCACTGCGTGGCAGGCAAGACAGTTCTTCGACTTGGCCAGATCCGCGGACGCGTGGGCGAGTCCGACAGTCACCAACACAAAGACAAACACAGCAGCAACATGACGGATGACCCGCATGCGGAATACCTCTTGAAAGGGGAATGAGAATGCATCGACTTGCGCACTGACAGCAGCAAAATCCATGCGCAGACTGTCCAAGGACAGTCCAAGCGACTGTATCTGCCCAACAATCCGATTTCTCGGAACACCATGCGCCGGTGCCGTGTAAAGCGAGCCGACAGGCATATACGACGATGGCTCTCCGCCGGGCCCAGCGGGGCGCAGCGCGGTGACTGCGGACGAAGCTCGAAACGGCAGCGTCATCACCGCACGGCCATATGGCGGCAGCACGATTTCGGTCAATTGCAGGTGGGCGCCTGGCAGAGGGCTCGATATTCCGATTTGGCGCGAGCCCCCATCCACCACGGCACCGCCAACTCCCGTGTCGCGCTTGCGCGTTCGATCTCCCGCTGGTCGGCGAGATCGGATTGCAGCGATCCGGACCACGCCAGACTCCCGTGCGAATCGAAGCTCATCGGCGTGATCGGCCGGATCGGGATGCAAACCTGGGCGGCGCCGCGAAATGGAGGCCGCGATCGATCAGGGCGGCATTGGCCGCGAATCGGATTCGCACCGCAGCCACAGCCCACCGGTCGCTGCCGGGATCACGCGACAGCTCGGATCCGGCCGGCGACATCCCGTGGCAAGGCGTCATTCCAAACGGATCGGGACCCACCCCACCCGAACATCATGGCGAGTGCCAACTACGTCACGCTGCATGTGCACATCGTGGTAAGCAAGCAACGCATCCGCCCGTCAACTGATGGACAATTGTTTGAACCCAGCAGGACGGCTTCGCGACCCAGGGTTGCCGGGCGCCGATGGCGACATCGACCGACACCGGCAACCGAGAGGACCGACAGAGAGGAAAACGGCATGAACTTCGAACTTCAATCCCCACAAAAACCCGACTCCGGCCGCGTCGTGTACGAATTCGTCAGCCACGACGAACTCAGCCCCGTCGAACAGGACGCCGAGATCAACCGGATGATCGAGTTCAACGGCCTGGTCGCGTTCGACCCGGAGATGTTCGGCCTCGCCGCCTGAATCCAGTCCGCGCGCCGCAATCAGCGCGCGGACACCAGATCCACCTCGTTGTCGTAGACGTCGTGGCGTTTGTCGTACAGCGGAATCGTCGTGCCATTGACCCGATTCTGGTCGAGATTCTTCAGATTGACGTCGGCGACCACGATCTGCTCGACGTTGGGCGTACCCTCGGCGGCGATGCCGTCCCGGGCGAACGGAAAATCCGAAGGCGTAATGATGCTGGCCTGCCCGTAATGTACGCCCAGGCCCTCCACCGGCAGATTGCCGACCGTGCTGGTCATCGCCACGAACACTTGGTTTTCGATGGCGCGCGCGTGACAACAGTAGCGCACCCGCAGGAAGCCCTGACGATCGTCGGTACATGACGGCACGAACAGGATCTCGGCACCCGCCTCGCACACCATCCGCGCCAGTTCCGGAAACTCGATGTCGTAGCAGATCAGAATCGCGATCTTGCCGAACGGCGTATCGAACAGCCGCAACTGCTCGCCCGCAGCCGTGTCCCACTTTTCGCGCTCCCAACGGGTGCGGTGGATCTTGTCCTGCTCATGCACATCACCTTCGGGCGTGATCAGGTACGCCGTGTTGTAGACCTTGCCATCCTCGCGCAGCGTCGGATGGCTGCCACCGATCAGGAACACGCGCCAGTACTGCGCCAGTTCCTTCAGCAGCTCGATGTAGCGACCGGTGTAGTCGTGCATGCCGCGCACTGCCGTCGGCAGGTCGCGGGTGTCCATGAACGACAGCAACTGGGTCGTGAAGATCTCGGGCAACAACACGAAATGGGGCCGGTAGTCGCCCGCGGCCTGCATCACGAAGCGCACCTGGTTCTCGAAGCCCGACCAGTCGTGGATCGGGCGCAGCAGATACTGGACAGCGGCAATTCGGACGATCAAAGCACTTCCTCCTGTTCGACGTGGGTCGGTTTGCGCGGCCGGTAATCGGGATTCAGCCACACGATGATCGAAGCACACCCGCAGGATTCCTTGTCCTCCGGCAGGTAGTCGTCGACGACGCCACAGTAGCGAAAGCCTTCGCGCAACTGGAAGCTCAGCACCAGGTCTTCGAAGTCGCCCCAGACCACGCGCTTGGCGTACATTTCCGCGTCCATCTCGGACGCATGGCGGTGATAGCCTGGCAGACGACCGCAGGCAATGATGCGCTTCAGGTTCATCTCGCGGCACAGGGTCCGCCGCCCCTCGTAGAGCAGGTGGCCAAGTCCGCTGCCACGCATCTCCGGCGCGACGAACACTTCCGCGCCGTACAGCGTGCGCCCCTCGGGGTCGTGATTCTCGAAGGTTCCGGCCGCGGTGATTTCCTTCCAGCTGTGGGCGTCGGCCCAGTCGTCCCACAGCACCACCAGCGAACTGGCACAGCCGACGACTTCGCCGTTGCATTCGGCGGTCAGCTGCCCGGCGGGAAAGATCTCCAGCTGGTTGGCCAGCTTCGCCCGGGTCCATGGCGGAATGCTCGGATACACCCGCCGTTGCAGCTCGATCAGTTTCGGTATGTCCTCCTTCTTGGTATGTCTGACGATGCAGTTCTTCGCTCGTAACAAGATGCGTCCTCCATAGACGGCCTCGGGGGCGGCCTCGAGCCCCGGCTCCGGCTGGAGCCACCGCCGCACGCGAAAACGCCCGGTTGCAGGCGCAGCGAGCGGCCGTTACTGAATGCCACCGATGCACACATACTTGATCTCCAGGTATTCATCGATGCCGTATTTCGATCCCTCGCGACCGAGACCGGAATTCTTGACGCCGCCGAAGGGCGCCACCTCGGTCGAGATGATTCCGGTGTTGACGCCGACGATGCCGTACTCGAGCGCGCTCGAGACCCGCATCGCACGGGCGAGATCCCTGGTGTAGAAATACGAGGCCAGACCGTATTCGGTGTCGTTGGCCATGCGCACGCCGTCCGCTTCCGAATCGAACACGAACAGCGGCGCCACCGGACCGAAGATCTCCTCGCGCGCCAGTCGCATGTCCGCGGTCGCGCCGGCCAGCACGGTCGGCTCGAAGAAGGTGCCACCCAGGCTGTGCCGTCGGCCACCGCAGACCACCCGCGCACCCTTGTCGAGCGCGTCGGCCAGCAATTCCTCGACCTTGTCGAGCGCTGCCGGCTCGATCAGCGGTCCCTGCTGCACGCCGTCGTCGAGACCATTGCCGACCTTCAGCGAGCCGACGGCGGCAGCCAGTTTGTCGGCGAAGGCATCGGCCACTCCGCGCTGGACCAGGATGCGGTTGGCGCAGACGCAGGTCTGGCCGGCATTGCGATACTTCGAGGCCATCGCGCCGTCGACCGCGGCATCGAGGTCGGCGTCGTCGAAAACCAGGAACGGGGCATTGCCGCCGAGCTCCAGCGACAGCTTCTTGATCGTCGGCGCGCACTGCGCCATCAGGATCCGCCCGACCTCGGTCGAGCCGGTGAACGAGAGCTTGCGCACCGTCGGACTGGCGCACATTTCGCTGCCGATCGCGCGCGCGTCGCCGGTGACGACGTTGAACACCCCGGGCGGAATCCCGGCCCGTTCGGCAAGTTCGGCCAGCGCCAGCGCCGACAGCGGCGTCGATTCGGCCGGCTTGACCACCATCGTGCAGCCTGCGGCCAGCGCCGGCCCGGCCTTGCGGGTGATCATCGCGGACGGGAAGTTCCACGGGGTGATCGCCGCGCAGACTCCGATCGGCTCCTTGGCGACGAGAATCCGCTTGTCGGCCTGGTGCGCCGGAATCAGGTCACCATAGGTGCGCTTGCCTTCCTCAGCGAACCACTCGATGAACGATGCCGCATAGGCGATCTCGCCGCGCGCCTCGGCCAGTGGCTTGCCCTGCTCGACCGTCATCAGGCGCGCGAGATCCTCCTGGTGGGCCAGCATCAGATCGTACCAGCGGCGCAACAGCCGCGCGCGATCACCGGCGGTGCGCGCGCGCCACGCAGGCAGCGCGCGCTCGGCTGCAGCGATCGCCTCGCGCGTCTCGTCGGGTCCGAGGTCCGGCACCGTGGCGATCGTTCGTCCGTCCGCCGGATTGGCGACGTCGAAGCGCGCGTCGTCGGCCGCCGCCAGCCAGCGGCCATCCACATAGCATTTGTCCCGCAGCAGTCCTAGGTCCTTCAGTTCGAGCATCTTTCCTCCCGGGATGACGACCCGCAGCGACCGGTCTGATCGTCGCTTGGCGTGTCCAGTCTAGCCACCAGGCAGGCATTTCCGCCAGCATCGTGGTGTCAGACGGCGGCGCTGGGCCTACACTTCGTGTTGAGTGCCCGCGCCGCCCAAGAGTTCGCGCCGTGCCGTCGCGGGCATGGCAAATCCATAAGAAAAGGGAGACCCACCATGTCGCCGCACGTCGACGATCGTTCCAGGAAACTGCTCACCGACGTATTGACCCTCGTCCATGAACGCATGCCGAAGGAGAAGGCCAGCGTACTGGCTGCATTCGCCACCCGCTACTTTTCCCAGGTCGATCCGGAAGACCTGGTGGACCGCCCGGCGGAGGATCTCTACGGTGCGATGGCCAGCCACTGGCACTTCGTGCGCGAGTACAGCGGCGGCGTGCGCATCCGCGCGTTCAACCCCCGGCTCGACGAGCATGGCTGGGAATCGACCCATACGGTGATCGAGATCGTCGGCGAGGACATGCCCTTCCTGGTGGACTCGGTCGGCATGGAACTGAATCGCCAGGGTCTCACCCTGCATCTGATCATTCATCCGGTGATGCCGGTGATACGCGACCAGGGCGGACGCTACCAGGCACTCGCCGACGGTGAGCACAACGAAGGTGCCGACTACGAATCGCTGATCCACGTCGAGGTGGACCGGCGCACCGAACCGGCCGAACTCGAAGCGATCGAGGCAGGTCTGGCACGGGTGCTGGCCGACGTCCGTGCTGCGGTCAAGGACTGGCCGCGGATGCGGCAACGGCTGTCGGACATCATCGCCGAAGTCGACAGCGCGCCGCCGCCCGGTGAGTCGGACGAGACCGGCGAAGCGCTCGAGTTCCTGCAGTGGCTCGCCGACGACAACTTCGTGCTGCTCGGCTGCCGCGACTACGAACTGGTCAGTCAGGGCGACGAGAACGAATTGCATGTGCTGGCCGGTACCGGTCTCGGCCTGCTGCGCGAGACCGGCGACAGCCACCAATCGACCTCGTTCGCGGCGCTGCCGCCGGAGATTCGTGCCCAGGCCCATCTGCCGCGGCTGCTGACGATCACCAAGTCGAACACCCGATCGACCGTTCACCGCCAGGGCTATCTCGATTACGTCGGCGTCAAGACCTTCGACGATCAGGGCCAGGTCACCGGCGAGCGCCGGATCATCGGCCTGCTCACGTCCACCGCCTACAACACCAATCCGAAGCGGATTCCGCTGCTGCGGCGCAAGGTCACGGCGGTCATCGAACATGCCGGCTTCATGCCGAAGAGCCATGCCGGCAAGGCCCTGGTGACGATTCTCGAACAGTACCCTCGCGACGAGCTGTTCCAGGCCACCGTCGACGAACTCTTCCACAATGCGATCGGAATCCTTCGGCTCGGCGAGCGGCAGCGCATCCGCCTGTTCGTCCGCCCCGACACCTTCGGACGCTTCGTCACCTGCCTGATCTACGTCCCCCGCGAGAATTACAACACCGACCAGCGCAAGCGCATGCAGGCCGCGCTGGCCGAAGCCTACGACGGCGTATCGACCGAGTTCGAGGTGCATTTCTCGGAGTCGGCGCTGGCCCGCATCCTGATCATGGTGCGGCTGCGCCATTCCGGCATCCCGGAAGTCAACGTGCGCGAACTCGAGGCGACGCTGGTTCGCGTGTCGCGCCGCTGGGAGGACGATCTGCGCGAATCCCTGATCGAACATCTCGGCGAGGAGCGGGGCATGACCCTGTTCCATCATTTCGGCAACGGCTTCCCCGCCGGCTACCGTGAAGAATATCCCGCCCGCATGGCGGTGCGCGACATCGAGCAGATGGAGTCGCTCGCCGACGGCCGGGCGCTGGCGATGAACCTGTACATCCCGCTCGAGGCCGAGCCCGGCCAGCTCAACTTCAAGCTGTTCCGCGCCGGCGAACCGGTGCCGCTGTCCCACAGCCTGCCGATGCTCGAGCGCATGGGCGTGCGGGTGGTGGACGAACGGCCGGCCGAGGTCGCCCGCCAGGACGGCGAACGCTTCTGGATCCATGATTTCGGGATGACTGCGGCGAAGGCCGGCGAGGTCCAGATCGAGCACCTGCGCGAACTCTTCCACGACGCCTTCCTGCAGGTCTGGCAAGGCGAGATCGAGAACGACGACTTCAACCGCCTGACCCTGCTCGCCGGGCTGTCGTGGCGGGAGATCCGGATTCTGCGTGCCTATGCCAAATACATGAAGCAGGCGGCCTTCACCTTCAGCCAGAGCTACATGGAACAGGTGCTCGGCAGCTATCCGGCCTACGCGGCGCAGCTCGTCAAGCTGTTCCGCCTGCGTTTCGACCCGACCGAGGCGTCCGACCGCGACGGTCGCTGCGGGGTCCTTCGCGAGGCCATGCAGACCTTCCTCGACACCGTCGCCAACCTCGACGAGGACCGCATCCTGCGCCAGTTTCTGGCGATGATCGACGCCACGCTGCGCACCAACTACTACCAGCAGGGCAGCGACGGCAAGCAGAAGTCCTACCTCTCTTTCAAGCTCAACCCGGCCAAGATTCCGAATCTGCCCGAGCCGCGGCCGATGTTCGAGATCTTCGTCTATTCGCCTCGGATCGAGGGGGTCCATCTGCGCGGCGGCAAGGTCGCCCGCGGCGGCCTGCGCTGGTCGGATCGCATGGAGGATTTCCGCACAGAGATCCTCGGTCTGGTCAAAGCCCAGATCGTCAAGAATGCGGTGATCGTCCCGGTCGGCTCGAAGGGTGGCTTCGTCGTCAAGCGGCCACCTGCCGGCGGCGATCGCGAATCCTTGCTGGCCGAAGGGGTCGATTGCTACAAGACCTTCCTGCGCGGCCTGCTCGACCTGACCGACAATCTGGTGCGCGGCGAAGTGATCCCACCAGCCGGCGTCGTCCGCCACGACGGCGACGATCCTTACCTGGTGGTGGCCGCCGACAAGGGCACCGCGACCTTCTCCGACATCGCCAACGGCGTCGCCGCCGAGTACGGGTTCTGGCTCAGCGACGCCTTCGCCTCCGGTGGATCGGTCGGCTACGACCACAAGAAGATGGGCATCACCGCCCGTGGCGCGTGGGAGTCCGTCAAGCGCCACTTCCGCGAGCTGGGTGTCGATACCCAGCAGGAGGACTTCACCGTCGTCGGCATCGGCGACATGTCCGGCGACGTCTTCGGCAACGGCATGCTGCTGTCGCAGCACATCCGGCTGCTGGCGGCCTTCGACCACCGCCACATCTTCATCGACCCGGATCCCGATTCGGCCCGCAGCTGGGACGAGCGCAAGCGCCTGTTCGAGCTGCCGCGGTCGAGCTGGGACGACTACGACAAGTCGCTGATCTCGCCGGGCGGCGGCGTCTGGTCGCGGGCAGCGAAATCGATCAAGGTGCCCGAGCGTGCACGCGAGGTACTCGGCATCAGCGGCGACAAGCTGGCGCCCAACGAGCTGATCCGCCAGTTGCTGACCGCCCCGGTCGACCTGGTCTACAACGGCGGCATCGGCACCTACGTGCGCGGCCGCAACGAGACCGACGCCGCAGTCGGCGACCGCGCCAACGATCCGATCCGCATCACCGGCGCCGAGTTGCGCTGCAAGGTGTTCGGCGAGGGCGGCAACCTCGGCGCCACCCAGGTCGGCCGCATCGAATTCGCACTCGCCGGTGGCAAGATCAACACCGACGCGATCGACAATTCCGGCGGTGTCGATTGCTCGGACCACGAGGTCAACATCAAGATCCTGCTCGGCGAGGCGGTCGCCGACGGCGAACTCACCGGCAAGCAGCGCGACACCCTGCTCGCCGACATGACCGAAGAGGTCGCGGCCCTGGTGCTGCGGGACAACTATCAGCAGACCCAGAACCTGTCGTTGACCGCGGCACGCAGCGTCGCCCTGCTCGACGAGCAGGGTCGCTTCATGCGCCGGCTCGGCAACGAGGGGCGCCTCAACCGCAAGCTCGAGTTCCTGCCCTTCGACGAGGAACTGTCCGAACGGCGGGCCGCCGGCAAGGGCCTGACCTCGCCCGAACTGGCGGTGCTGCTCGCCTACAGCAAGATCGAGCTGTTCGACCAGTTGCTCGACAGCCGGCTGCCCGAGGATCCCTACATCTCGAGCGCGCTGGTGCGCTATTTCCCGGTACCGCTGCGGGAACGCTTCGCCGAATACATCCAGAAGCATCCGCTCAAGCGCGAGATCATCGCGACCCACGTCGTGAACAGCATGGTCAATCGCACCGGCGCGACTTTCGTCAGCCGCCTGCGGGAAGAAACCTCGGCCGCTCCGGACGAGATCGTGCGCGGCTACATCGCGACCCGCGACGTGTTCGAGCTGCCGCTGCTGTGGCGCGACATCGAGGCGCTGGACAATCGGGTCCCGGCCGAACTGCAGCTGCAGATGGTGCTCGAAGGCCAGCGCCTGATCCAGCGCGGCACGCTGTGGTTCCTGCGCCATCGCCAGCACCTCGAAGACATCGCCGCAACCCAGGCGCGCTTCAGTGAAGCGGCCCGATGGCTGGCCGCCGAATTGCCGTCGACGGTGGCCGAGCGCTATCGCAACGAACTCGAGGAACACACCGCACGCCTGGTCGAGCAACAGGTGCCCGACGCCCTGTCGGCGCGGGTCGCCGGCCTCGAGGAAACCTACTCGGCGCTCGATCTGGTGGAGATCGCCGAACAGAGCGGGCGCGAGCTGGATCTGTCGGCACGGGTCTATTTCGCGCTCGGCGGGCGCTTCGATCTGCACTGGCTGGCCAGCCAGATCTCGGGACTGCCGGCGGAGAGTCATTGGCAGGCACTGGCGCGGGCCGCGCTGCGCGACGAGTTGTCGAGCCAGGCGCGCGATCTGGCGCTGGCGGTGCTGTGTCACAGCCCCGACGGCATCGATCCCGACGGCCTGATCGACGCCTGGGAGGAAAGCCGACCCGCCCAGGTCGCGCGCTGCCGGCAGGTGCTCGAGGATCTGCGCAACGCCCGCGGCATCGATATCGCGATGATGTCGGTGGCGCTGCGGGAGCTTCGCGCGCTGACTTGACGTGGCGACGTAAAGGGCTCCAAATCTGGCCGTGGCGCCCGGTGGCGGCGCCGTGGCCGCGCGCCACGAGCGGAGGGCATCGACGATGGATCGACAGGGCAACGCGGGCAAGGTCGGCAAGGCCAGCCGCATCGGCAGCGACTGGATCGGCTGGGACGGCAACGTCGCCCACCCGGACGCACCCCAGGGTGGCGGCGGTCCCGGCTATTTCGATACCGGCGGCGGCGAGTTCGGCAACGGCGCGGTGGACCGCGACGCCCGCTCCGGCCGGCCCGCGCCCGAGCAACCCGGTCCACTGCCCAGTGGCGGCGATGACGCCGTGCCGACCGCCAAGCCGAAGGCGCCGAATGCACCACCGGCGACCGACGTGCGCTCGCTCGGCATGCAACTGGAGGTCCAGGAAACCCACGTGGACGTCAAGATCGACGCCGAGGTCGCCGCCGACGGCACCGGCGGCCCGGCCAACGGCGCCTTCACCGATTTCACGTGGCCGGCGATGTCCGCACCGCAGTACGACTCCGAGAACGGCAAGGTCACCAAGTTCAAGGGCAAGCTCACCTGGAAGGGCACGATCACGATCCAGACCCGGTACGGCACCGGCGGCAAGGCCACCGACCTGTCGTGCTACGGCCGCGGCACGACGCCCGGCGACATTTCCGCCGGCGACATCACGCTGGGCTTTCACGAAAACTGCCATCAGGTCGATTACGCCAACTACCTGAAACAGAAGATGCTGCCGAATCCGCCGACGCTCGAGCTCGGCATGGAGGCCACCGACTACGACAAGGCAGCGGAAGACTACAAGAAGGCGATCGCCGACTTCCGCACCAAGATGGAGGCGGATTCGACCAAGCGCACCGACGAGGTCGGCCACAAGGAGTCGGAAGTCGACTCGAAGGGCTGCTACTCGCACATCCTGCCCTAGCCGATCGCGGCGGCGGCCGCGTGCGGGCGGGCACGCCCGTCCGGCGACATCACCGGTATCATCGAATCCCCGAAATCATGGATTCGTCATGCACACCGCCCCGTCGCTGTTCGAGTTGATCGGCCTGCTGATCGCGCTCTCTGCCCTGTTCGGCTACGTCAATACCCGGCTTCTGCAATTGCCGGACGTGATCGGCATCACCGCCGTCGGTCTGGTCTTCTCGGTGATGATGCTGCTCGCCGGCGGCGTCGTGCCGGAACTCACGGCGACCGCCGCCGATCTGGTCGAACGCATCGATTTCCCGGAAGTGGTGTTTCACGGCATGCTGAGCGCCCTGCTGTTCGCCGGCAGCCTGCACGTCAACCTCGCCAACCTGAAGGCCGAACGACTGCCGATCATCACGCTGGCCACACTCGGCGTACTGGCCTCGACCTTTCTCGTCGGCGGCATCGCATACGGCCTGTCGTCGCTGGCCGGCCTCGGCCTGTCGCCGATCCACTGCCTGCTGTTCGGCGCTTTGATCTCGCCGACCGACCCGATCGCGGTGCTTGGCATCCTGAAGCTGGTCGGCGCCTCGAAAAAGCTCGAATCGCGTATCACCGGCGAGAGCCTGTTCAACGACGGCACCGGCGTCGTCGTCTTCATGGTGCTGCTGGGGCTGGCCACCGGCGAGTCGGATGCCAGTGCGGGATCGGTCCTCGGCATGTTCGCACTCGAGGCCGGCGGCGGCATCGTGTTCGGACTGGCGGTGGGTGCCGTGGCCCTCGCCATGCTTCGCCGGATCGACAGCTACGCGGTCGAGATCATGCTGACGCTGGCAATCGTCACCGCCGGCTATTCGCTCGCCGAAACCCTGCATCTGTCGGCGCCGCTGTACGTTGTCGCGGCCGGCCTGGTGATCGGCAACCTGGGCCCCGGCAAGGCCTTGTCCGAGCGCACCCAGGCCCACCTGTTTCCGTTCTGGCAACTGATCGACGAGATCCTCAACCTGCTGCTGTTCGGACTGATCGGCCTCGAACTGCTGGCACTGGAGTTCCAGACCCGTCACCTGGTGATCGGCGTCGTGATGGTGCCGATGGTGCTGTTCGCGAGATGGATCAGCGTCGGCGTGCCGATGCGCGCGATGCAGCGGCTGTTGCCCGAGCGCGATCAGGCCCACACGGTCAGCGTGATGACCTGGGGCGGCCTGCGTGGCGGCATTTCGATCGCGCTGGCGCTGTCGCTGCCGAACGGCGCGGAGAAGGAGCCGATCGTCTGGGCGACCTACATCGTCGTGCTGTTCAGCATCCTGGTGCAGGCGACGACGCTGGCGCCGCTGATGCGCCGCCTCGGCCTGTCGAACCCGGCCGCCGCAGCCGCTTCCGGCCACCCCTGACGCAATCGGGCAAATTGCCGG
The DNA here is from genome assembly GCA_020445765.1 of Rhodocyclaceae bacterium. Lineage (GTDB taxonomy): Bacteria > Pseudomonadota > Gammaproteobacteria > Burkholderiales > Rhodocyclaceae > Cognatazoarcus. The sequence continues at coordinate 15,351 of JAGRFY010000067.1, forward strand.
CCTCTCCCGGGCCGGCTGCCCTGTCGCCGCACGCGGCTTGGGCCGATGCTGGATCTCCGATCACGACGGAGACCCGGCATGGCAAGCACCCCCGACCTGGCGCGCTTCGACCGCCACATCGCCTGGCATCGCCTCGGCGACTTCGAGCACTTCCACTACAACGTGCTGGCGGTCGACGCCGATCGCGAAATCGCGGATTTCATCATCCGCTACGAACCCGACCAGCGCATCTTCCTGCACCGGCATCGCTCCGATACGCGAACCTTCGTGATCCAGGGCGAGCACCGCATCTTCGAGCCGGACGGCAGCCTCAAGGAGGTGCGCCCCGCCGGCAGCTACACCGTCGCGCCGGCCGACGCACCGCCCCACAGCGAAGGTGGTGGCGCGGACGGCGCACTGGTGCTCTACAACACCCGCGGCAGTGCCGCCGGCGTGCTGTTCGAGGTGCTCGACGACGGACTGGCGACGGTCGCGACCCTCGGCCTGGCGGACGTGCTCGCACTGTTCGACGCCCAGGGCCGGCGCGCCGGCGCATGAACATGCCCGATAGCAGAACCCGAAGACCACCGGGCGAGGGGCAAACCATTGCGCCGATCCATGACCGGCGGATAATCACGGGTGTCGGGATCCCCGCTACCCGAGACGGCATTGACCCAGCGCGACGATATTTCGAGCGATGTCTTCATCAGCTACGCACGCGAAGATCGCGCGTCGGTCGAACGCCTGGCCGAGCGCCTGCAGGCGGCCGGCTGGACCGTCTGGTGGGACACCAGCCTGCGCGCGGGCGAACTCTTTGCCGATGCCATCGAACGCCGGATCGATGCCGCGCGCATCGTCCTGGTGCTGTGGTCCGGCCATTCCGCCGCTTCGCAGTGGGTCAAGGCCGAGGCCATGGCTGCGCAGCAGCAGAGCAAGCTGGTGCCCGTCATGGTCGAACGGATCCCGCTGCCGGTGCCGTTCAATGCCTGCCACACCGTCGATCTGAGTGCCTGGAACGGCGCACCCGATGACAGCCGTCTGCTCGCGCTGCTGGCCGAGATGGTCGAAAGGCTCTCGGACACCAGGCGCGCGGACAGCAAGCCACGGCAGCGCCTCGAAGCAGGCGACTGGCAAGCGGTTCTGCTGGGCAAAGAGGCCACCAGCCGGCGGATTCTGGCGACGCTCGGCACGCGCCGCCACGAGTTGCAGTGCCACTTCCGTCCCAATCACCTCTGGAACCGATTCGTCGTGACCGTCGACGGCGTCGAGGCAGCCAGGGGCGGCCATCAGTTTCGCGATGAAATCAGCCTGCCGATCGCGCTGGGCGACGATTGGCTGGGACTGGTGCTGCTCTCTTGCGGCAGCACTGCCGCCACCGGTGAACTGCTCTGCCGCTGCGATGTCAGCGTCGGTGGCAAGGTGCTCTACCGCGAGCCGGGCAGCACCTGCCCCCACTGCGGCGGCAGCGGCGAGCGGGAGATCGCGCTGCCGCTGCTGGCGCCGAGGCGCGTCCGCTGTCTGCTCTGCGGTGGCAAGGGTCGCGTCTTTCCGTAAGCCCGCCGCGTCACCACGCCGGTGGTCAGCCAGCCACGCCGCTCGCCCTCAGGCGGCGCGCGGCGTCTGCTCGGCCTGCTGCGCGGCGACGCGCGGCTGTGCCATCTTGCGGCAATGGACGCAGATACTGGTGGTGGCGCGCGCGCCACCATGCACCCGGCACAGCGGTCGGCCGCAGCCGGCGCAGTGTCCGCCCTCGTGGGGGTGGAATTCGGTCAGGCATTCGGTACAGCGCATCGTCGCCGCAACGGCATCCATCGGATTCATCGTCGATCCTTGTGCTCGCGTTCAGATTCAGTCGTTTTCGTCAGGCGCAGGGCAGCCTCGCCTCGAAGCGCACACCACTGCCATCCGCCAGATTGGTGGCCGACAGTTCGCCGCGATGAAATCCGGCGATCATGCGTGCCACGTAGAGTCCCAGGCCGAGGTGGGGCGTGTCGCCGGCCTCCGCGGTGCGGCCGGACACCATCGATTCGAACAGGCGCGCCCGCAGCTCCTCGGGAATCGTCGGCCCGCGGTTCTCGATGGCGAGCACCGCGTGGGATTCGCCGTCGAAGCGCAATGTGACGCGGATCGGCGTGCCGCCGGCGGCGAAATCGACCGCGTTCTCGACCAGCTTGTCGAGCATCTGCGCCGCCAGATCCGGCGCGCCGCGGATCCATACCGGGTGGCGCGGCACTGCAGCCTCGAAGCGACGGCCGGCATGGGCGCTGCGATAGCCGTTGGTGCATTCATCGACCAGCCGGCCCAGGTCGAAGCGCTCGACCTCGGTGGTGGCCAGGCTCTGCTCCATCCGATTGGCTTCCGACATCCGCGAAAATATCCGCGAGAGCCGGCTGACGCCGGCCTCGGCGCGGCCGATGTAGGTTCGGGCGCTCTCCGGCAGCGGCTCCATGTGGAGGTTCTCGAGCGACGAGCGCACGACCGCGATCGGCGTGCGCAGCTCGTGCGACAGCCGGCTCGCCATGCTTTCGAGATAGCCGTGGTGACGCCCGATGCGGGCGAGCAGCCGCGAGATGCTGCGGGAAAGGTCGCCGACTTCGTCGCCTGCCTTCGACGCCGCCGAGATGTTGGTGATGCGCCCGCTGGCGTCGATCGCGCCTTCGGTCTCGTCGCGCAGTCGCCGGATGCGCCACGACAGTCGCGTGGCGAAGCCGATCAGCACCAGCGCGGTCACGCCGAGGGCGCCGAGGGTCAGCATCGCGAGCCGCTCCAGCGCCCGGTTGCGCAGGCTGAGGATCGAATGGGTGGTTTCCTCGACCACCACGGCGCCGCGCACCTGGTCGCCGACCCAAACCGGATGGGCGGCCGAGATGATGCTCGGTCGGCGGTCACCGGTGCCGCGCACCGACACCGCCGGCAGACCGAGGAAGGCCTTGCTGAGATCGACACCGCGGGTCAACGGCTCCTGCTCGACGCGGGCGATGTATTCCTGGCGCGGCGGCGGCAGCAGGTAGCCGATCAGGCGTCGCCACAGCCCCTGCCACCAGCCCGTCGGCGCTGCGGCCGGTGGCTCGGCCACCAGCCGTCCGCTGCGGGCGATCACCCGCAATTCGCGATCGGCGACCCAGATCCGCGAAGTGCTGCGCTCGAGGCCTTGCAGGATGCCCTGCACCGCCGCCGGTCCGACTTTCGGTTCGAGGCCGAAACCGAGCTTCAGCACGTCCTCGCCTGCTGCGATCGAGGCGCCGGCGGCGACGCCGCTGGGCAACTGGAACATCTCGGGCCGGTCGTGCAACGCCGTCGCCACCGCGCGCGCCAGCGCCAGTGCCGACTCGCGTTGGGATTCGAGCAGAAAGCGCTCCATCTCCTGGACGTAGCGATAGCCCAGCCACGGCAGGGTCAGCAGCACCAGTGACAGCAGCGCGAGCTTGACGCGCAGCGTCAGGCGGGGCACGGCCGGAGGCCCTACGCGCGCCAGCGGTAGCCCATGCCGTAGACGCTTTCGATATGGTCGAAGTCGCTGTCCACGGCGACGAACTTCCGCCGAATGCGCTTGATGTGGGAGGTGATGGTGCCGTCATCCACCACCAGTCGGGCGTCCTGCATCAACTGGTCGCGGCTCTTCACGTGACCCGGCGTACGGGCCAGGGTATGCACCATCCAGAACTCGGTCAGGGTCAGGCCGAGGGGGCGGCCGCGCCACTCGGCGGCGAGTCGCATCGCATCGAGCCGCAGCGCGCCGCGCTCGACGATCTCGTCGTCGGGGCCACTGTCGGCCAGCGCATCGGTGCGGCGGAACAACGCCGCGATGCGCGCCAGCAGGTGCGGCAGCGACACATCCTTGGTCAGGTAGTCGTCGGCGCCAAGGCGCAGACCGGAGACGATGTCGAAGTCCGAGTCCCGTGCCGACAGGAAGATGATCGGCAAGCGCGTCGACAGGGCGCGCAGTTCCGCGCACAGCGTGAAACCGCCTTCGGGTTCGTCGCCGAGTCCGATGTCGATCACCGCCAGTTCCGGCAGCCGGTTGCGGAAGGCGGCGAGCGCGCTCGCCCGGTCGCCATAGGCCGAAACCTCGTAGCCCTGGCGCGCCAGGGCCTCCGCGTAGTTGGCGCGGATCGCCTCTTCATCTTCGACGATTGCTATGCGTCTTCCCATGGCGGCGGACTATAGCACCGCCGCCGGCGTGCCGAAGCCGGCCGGGGCAAAAGCCATTTTTTTGCCACATTCGGTCGCCGAAGTGCCCGTTTGCACACCCAAATGGCGCCTGTTGGCAGGCGTTCAATGACGTCATCGACACCGTTGACACCAGGGAGACGCCATGAACAGCGATGCAATGCCGGCTCGCGCACTCGAGCGGCCGAACGAGGCCGCATCCCATGATCGGGGCCGGCAGATCCTCGACCTTCTTGCCTACATCGTGCTGATGTTCTGCACCGGCTTCGCCGTTGCGGTCGCGCTCGGCAGCATCGTGCTGCTGCTGAGCTCGCCGGCAATGGCCGCGCCCGAAGACCGCGGCGGTCTGCTGGCCCACGCCGCCGATGGCCGGCCCCTGCCGCTGCCGCTGGTGGATACCGACGTGCGCATCCAGGTATCGGGTCCGATCGCCCACGTCCGGGTCGAGCAGCGCTTCGAGAACCCGACCGATCAATGGTTCGAAGGCATCTACCTGTTCCCGTTGCCGGACGACGCAGCGATCGACAGCATGCGCATGCATGTCGGCGAGCGCGTGATCGAATCGGAGATCCAGGAGCGCGAGCAGGCCGCCCGCAGCTACCAGCAGGCCAAGGCGGCCGGCCAGCGCACCGCCCTGCTCGAACAGCAGCGCCCCAACATGTTCACCAGCCGCGTCGCCAACATCGGACCGGGCGAACACATCCGCATCGAGCTCGAATACCGACAGCAGCTCGACTACCGCAGCGTCGACGGCATCGGACGCCAGCAACTGCGCCTGCCGCTGGTGGTCGGTCCGCGCTACATGCCGGCCGGCGTGCTGGCGACGGACGACGAAGCGCGGATCACCGCACCGGTCGCCGCGCCCTCGGTCGCCCCCGACAATCCGGTGACAATCGTCGTCAATATCGACGCCGGCGTAGCGATCGACGACATCCGCAGCGCCCATCATCCGGTGCACGTGCTGCGACTCGACGAGCAGCGCGCGCAGGTCGTGCTGGCCGACGGCAGCGTGCCGGCGGAGCGCGATTTCGAACTCGAATGGCGTCTTGCCAGCGGCGACGTACCGGGCGTCTCGCTGTTCTCGGAGGACGGCGCCGACGGCCGCCACTACACCCTGCTGTCACTGATGCCACCGGCCGCAGCCGAGCCCTCCCGAGCACTGCCGCGCGAACTGGTATTCGTCGTCGATACCTCCGGCTCGATGGCGGGCGACTCGATCCACCAGGCGCGCAAGGCCCTCGAACTGGGGCTGAGCCGGCTTTCCGCCAACGATCGCTTCAACCTGATCGCGTTCAACTCCGAAGCCCACGCCCTGTTTCCGGCCGCCTTGCGCGCCAGTGCCGCAAACCTCGCCTTTGCGATCGACTGGGTACGCCGGCTCGAAGCCGAAGGCGGCACCGAGATGCGCGCGGCGCTGGAACTGGCGCTGGACGACCGCCAAAGCAGTGACGAACACCTGCGCCAGATCGTGTTCCTGACCGACGGCGCGGTCGGCAACGAGCGCGCGCTGTTCGAGCTGATCCATCAACGCCTCGGCCGCGGCCGGCTGTTCACGGTCGGCATCGGCTCGGCGCCGAACGGCTTCTTCATGCGCAAGGCGGCACGCTTCGGTCGCGGCAGCTACACCTATGTCGGCAGCATCGACCAGGTGCAGGGGCGAATCGGCGAGCTGTTCAAGCGCCTCGAGTCGCCGCTGGTGAGCGACATCGAAGTGCAGTGGCCACCAGGAATGCTGGCCGACATGTGGCCGACCCGCATTCCCGATCTCTATGCCGGCGAGCCGGTGGTGCTCGCCGCCGCGACCGAGGCCCTCGAAGGCGACGTCGTGATCCGGGCCCGGATCGGTGGCCAGCCCTGGCAACAGCACGTCGCCCTCGGGCAGGCCAGTCCCGGCGTGGGCATCGGCAGCCTGTGGGCTCGGCGCAGGATCGAGGCCGCGATGGACCAGCTCGCCGATGGCCGCGACGAGGCGTCGGTACGTGCGGAGGTCGTGCCGCTGGCGCTCGAGCACCGGCTGGCAACCCGCTACACCAGCTTCGTTGCGATCGACAGAACGCCGGCGCGTGCCGAAGGCGAGGCCATCAACAGCGCGCAACTGCCGAACCGTCTGCCGCAGGGCTGGGATTTCGGCGCCGTGTTCGGCGAGTTGCCGCGAGGCGCGGCCGGCAGCCGCTGGCACCTCGTCCTCGGCCTCGTCGCGATTGCATTGGCGGCGCTGCTGGCACTGATCGGCAGCCGCCCGCGGCTTGCCGCGTGAGCGGCGGAATCACAGACAGGAGACTTCGACACATGCATGCGCAATCGACGATTGGAGACAAGGACATGGATTTCCTGGGCATCGAGTGCGCCTGGCCCGACCAGGCGAGGCTGGGGACGTCTCGGCTGCGGCCGCCGGCCGCACGACGCCGCTGGCGGAATCTGCTGCTGATCATCGCGCTGTCGCTGGCGACGACCGGCGTCTGGCAACTCGGACAGGCAGGCTACATCCAGGCCAAGGCATGGCTGGCCCAGTCGCTGATACGGGACGCCTGGTCGCGCACACTGGCCGGCGAGGCGCAGGTACGGCCATGGGCATGGGCCGACACCTGGCCGGTGGCAAGGCTGCGGGTGCCCGCCCAGGACATCGAACTGCACGTGCTGGCCGGCGCCGACGGTCGCACCATCGCCTTCGGCCCCGGCCATGTCTTCGGCACCGCCGCGCCCGGCGAAGCCGGCAATAGCGTCATCGGCGCCCACCGCGACACCCATTTCGCGTTCCTGCAGCGACTCGCCGACGGCGACGCGCTGGAGGTGCAGACGCCCGGCGGGCGGCTGGTCCGATACCGCGTGGTCGAGCACTCAGTGGTCGATCGGCGCGAAAACAACGTCATGGCCCGCCACGATGGCGACACCGAACTGACCCTGGTCACCTGCTATCCGTTCGACGCGCTGCGGGCCGGCGGTCCGCTGCGCTACGTGGTTCGGGCACGGGCGATGGTGGATGGGCCGGCAGGTGGCGGCGCGGCGCACTCGGCGACTGCCAGGCGCAACCTGCTGGCGCTGTGAGGGGACAGGCAGCGGTACGGCGTCAGGCGGTGCGGCCGAACAGTCGCGACAGCGTGAATCTCGGCCGCCGCCGCACCCGCATGAATTCGGCGAAATCGCGATCGGCACGTTCGATGTGTTCGAACAGCCATCCCTGCAGCAGGGTCACCGTCGGCAACTCCACCAGATGCCCCTCGCGATGCAGCTGATGGGCCTCGCGCACCCGGCGCTCGAACGCGCGGTGGTTGGCCCGGTGCGGCGCCAGCCCGGGAAAGACTGCAGCCGTCATCGCCTGCTCCTCGCTGCGGAAATGGTGGATCGTACGGGCCTCCAGCTCGGCCAGCAGCGACAGCAACTCGCCGGCGCCGGCGCACTGGCCCATGCACAGCCGCAGGCGGTCGAGCACGTCTGCGAGTTCGCGATGCTTGTCATCGATATCGTCGATGCCGAGCTCGAACTCCGAACCCCACCGTGCGACCACGCTCATTGCATCTCCCTGCTGCCGGCCCGATCGGCCTGCCGGCGTATCCGTGCGAAGCCCATCTGCCGACATCCTACATGCGTAGCGGCCTGTTGGCACCCCGTCGACGCGCCGAATTCGGTGAACTTCGGGGTACTGCCCCGTCAGTCCGCGCGCGAACCGAGCCAGCCCGCCTGCAGGCGACGCTGTGCGCCGGTCGCGCCGCTTCGGCTCTTCAGCCGGACCGTCTTCAGCGCCGGCGGATCGAGCACGACCTCGAAGCTGCGCAGCTCGTCGCGGCGAAATGCCTCGACCCGCAGACGATCGCCGGGAAGACGCCGCCGCAGGTGCCCGTCGAGGGTCTCGCGACCGACCCGCAAACCATCGATCGCGACCAGCTCGTCGCCGGCCGACAGCCCTGCCCGGTGGGCCGCACCACCATTGATGACGCTGGCAAGCCGCGCATCCGCGATGCCCGGCGCGAGCCGGACGCCGAGCGACGGCAGTTCTTCGGGCTCTTCGGTCAATTGAATGCCGAAGGGCTTGAACAGACGCTTCAACGGCAGATCGCCGGTGCCCTCGACGGCCTTGCGCAGCCAGCGCGCCAGTCCGTCGCCGCCGATCTCGGCGACGACATCGAACACGCCCCCTTCGGTGACACCGGCGGCGCCATCGCCATGGCGCCGCCACAGCAGCCGCATGACGTCGTCGAGACTGCTGGCGCCGTCGCTCGCGGTGCGCAACTGCAGGTCGGTGGCCAGCGCCACCAGCGCGCCCTTGGTGTAGTAGGAGACGATGGCGTTGGGTGCGTTCTCGTCCTGGCGGTAGTACTTGGTCCAGGCATCGAACGACGAATCCGCGAGGCTCTGCCGCAGCCGCCCCGGCCCACGCACGACGCCGGCGATGGTGCGCCCCAGTTGCTCGAGATAGTCGCCGGGCGCGAGCACGCCACTGCGAACCAGGGCGAGGTCGTCGTAGTACGAGGTGATGCCCTCGAATGCCCACAGCAGTGAAGTGTGGACCTCCCGCGACAGATCGTAGGGCGTGAATGCGGCAGGCCGGATGCGCTTGACGTTCCAGCTGTGGAAATACTCGTGGCTGCACAGACCGAGAAAGCGGCGATAGCCTTCGGTCGGCTTGTCCATCGCCGCGTGCGGCAGATCGTTGCGACTCGCCAGCAATGCCGTCGACGCCTGGTGCTCGAGTCCGCCGTAACCGTCGCCGACGACCATTGTCAGAAACAGATAGCGCTTCATCGGTGCAGGCTTGCCGAACAGCGTGATCTGCCACTCGCAGACGCGGGCGAGATCGGCGCCGAGGCGCTTGAGGTCGGCGTCGTGACGCCCGGTCACGATCACTTCGTGGCTGACGCCACCCGCCTTGAAGCTCGCCCGCGAAAAGGTCCCGATCTCGACCGGGTGGTCGATCAGTTCATCGTAGTCCGCCGCCAGGTAGCACCCGAATCCGTGCCGCTTGGCGGCCCCCGGCCAGCCCTTGGCCTCGGCCAGCGCCGTCGCCACCCGCCAGTCCTCGGCACCGCGCCAGGACGGTGCGACCAGATCGACCAGGCAGATGCGTTGCTCGTGGCCATGCGCCCGCAGAAACACACTGGTGCCGTTGAAGAAGGCATGACTGTGATCGAAGTGTGCGGCCCGCACCGACAGATCCCACGCGTAGATCTCGCATTCGATCTCGAGCGGCGCTCCGGGTCGCCCCGGTGCGCAGCGCCAGCTGTGCTTGTCGAGCTTGACCACGGCCAGTCGCCTGCCGCCGCTGCGGGCTTCGAGGGCCACGATGTTGCGCGCGAAGTCGCGAATCATGTAGCTGCCCGGAATCCATGCCGGCAGCGACAGCCGCTGCCCTTGCGGGTCCGGGTCGGCGATGGTCAGGCGGACCCGCAGCAGGTGACCCGAGGGGTCGGCGAGCTCGACGCGGTATTGCAGGGCATGACTCATCGAAATTCCTCCGCTGACTGCCTGGTCGGCGCCTTCGGCCGGGTCCGGACCCGAGCCCGTCGCAGCCGGCAGCGAACGGACCAGGTTGCACGCTTGTGCATCAAAGCAGGAAAAACGCCGACGCAACAGGCGAATAGCCGGACAACCCAGGCGTTTTCCACATCGATATCCACACCAGCCGTGGATAAGCCCCGAGGGTGGAAATGCAGCGCACAATCGGCCGCAGATGCGCATCGGTGAGCCATTCTCGCTGCCACGTGCGGGCACCGTCCAATTGCGCCGCAGCAGATTCCGCTGCAATGCGCAGTGCACGGCAACAGGATTTATCCACAGGTGTCTGCAAGTGCGTTTCGAATGTCATGGGAATCCTTTCCGCCTATGGGATCTGACCCAATACGGGGACCTCACCCTGCAATGCCGGGGGCCTTGTGCGGTGCATGAACACCACATTGGTGCATGCCGTTCTCATCGTCCGGTCTCGTCTTCGTCGATGGCGCGCATGACATCCGACATGGCCACCGCCGGTCCGGTCCCTAGCGTCGCGAGGCCGGCCACCACGCCGGCGCGATCCTGCGCCGGCCGATTCTGGCTGAGTTTCCACTTGCCCTGCAGCCGATCGACCGTCAGTTCGACGCCGACCACCGCACCGAGCATCTTCTCGATGTAGTCGGGCGGCGCGTCTTCGACACGCCAGGGGCTTTCGAGCATGGCCTCGTGGCGCGCGGTCAGTCGGCCGAGGAATTCGCGCAACCAGCCCGGATCCTCGATCGCGGTCAGCACGCCATGGACATGCACGACGGTGTAGTTCCAGGTCGGTACGACCTTGCCGTGTTCGCGCTTCGACGGGTACCAGCCGGGACTGACGTAGTGCGAGTCGCGGTGGAATACGGCCAGCGCCGGAACGCCAGCGAGCGCGCCGCGCCATATCGGATTGGCGCGTGCGACGTGCCCTTGCAGGCGGCAGCGGCCGTCGCCGTCATCGCTGCACAGCATCGGCAGGTGCTCGGCCTGCAGCCCATTCTCCGAGCAGACCACCAGTGTCGCCAGCGGTGCGTCGTCGATCAACGCCAGCATCGCCTGCCGATCGGGTGCGTCGAAATGTCGTGGGCAGTACATCTGCGATTCCTCAGCGAGCACCGTCGGCCCGGTAGCGCGCGGCAGTGATGAATTCTCCGAAGGTTTCGCACCAGATGATCACCGTATTGAAGTCGCGAACGTCGATCCCATCCGGCAGCGGCACGATGAAATTGCCGAAGTTACGGACCTCGCCGACCCGACGCATCTGCAGGCGGTGTCGCTCGAAGCTGGCCTCGTCCTCGACGAATACCGGCGACAGATAGAGCTTGTAGTCCGGCCCGGGCGCAATGCGACCGGCGAAGGCGATGCGATCGGGGCCGACGGTGACCCGCCCCTCGCCCCAGTGCAGCAGATCGCTGCCGGCCAGTCCGCGGCGGAATTCACCTTCGAAGCTCGCCCCCTGCATCGCGAAGCGCACTTCTTCCATGCCGGGCTCAGGCTGGGCCGTCAGGATCGGCAACACGTAGATGCCGGCAGCAAAGCCGATCATCGCCGCCAGCAGATGGGTTACAAGCGCCTTCAGCAGTTTCATGTCGGCTCCCTCGTCACGGGTCGGCGGGCCGCGGCAGCCGGACCAGCGCGCCGGCCACGGCCGCGAATTCGGGCATCGAGCCTTCCGCCAGCTGCGCGGCTCGCGCCAGCAGTGCCTCTTCGGTCGGCAGCGCCCGGCGCGACGCCATCACGACGACGTTGCCACCGTCGCTCCTCACGCTCAAGGCCACCCACGGCAATGTCTTGCGCAGATGCATCAGCGTCTGCAACAGTTCGGCCTCGTCGCGCGGCGACAGGTTCATTGCAAGTACGCCGTAGCGCGCGAGCCGTCGGCACAGTGCCGCCAGGAAGGCGCCATCGCCCAGGCAGGCGGCCTGTCGCTCGCCGTCGAACAGGTCGCACCACACCAGATCGTAGCGCCGTCGATCGGTCGCCACGAAGTCTTCGGCACTGGCGCGGACCAGTTCGCCGGACGGCGGCAGCGCGAAGTGCTCGGTGGCCAGCACGACCGCGTCTTGCGAGCGCTCGACCGACCACAGCCGCAAACTCGGCAGATAGCGTGCCACGAAGCGCTCGATGGCACCACCGCCGATACCGAGATTGAGCGCGGTGACCGGCGCCGGCCGCCACAGCAAGGCCCCCAGCAACTGGATCGTGGCCGGCAACAGCGGCCGTTCCGGGGTCGTCAGCGACATCACCGACTGGATCGCATCGCCGCCGCCATAAAGCCAGCGCAGGCCGTTCGCTTGGTGAACGCGGAAGCCGGCACGCTCGGCCACGATCGTGGACGGGTCGCGACCCGCGGCGAGCAGCCGCGCCACCAGCGGCGCCCGCGCCGTCGTCCGCTGTCCGGCCCCGGTCGACATGCCGCTCACGAGCGCCCCGGCGATGCCGGTCTCAGTCCCGCGGCAGCACCAGCCGGTCAAGGCGCAGACGCTCGCGCTGATCGAACAGTCGCCGGCTGGCTGCGATGACCGCGAACAGCGCACCGAAACCGGTGCCAGCGGTGATCGTGAACATGATCAGGATCTGGTACTTGACCGCCAGCGCCGGCGCCGTTCCGGACAGGATCTGACCGGTCATCATGCCGGGCAGGCTGACCACACCGGCGGCAGCCATCGAATTGATGATCGGAATCATCCCGCTGCGGATGGCGTCGCGCCGGGCATCGCCCACTGCCTGTTGCCAGCGCTCGCCGAGCATCAGGCGACTTTCGATCACCGCGCGCTGGCGCCATACCGAATCGGTCAGGCGATCGAGCCCGAGGGCAACGCCGGTCATGGTGTTGCCGAGCATCATGCCGAGCAGCGGAATCGCGTACTGCGGCTCGTACCACGGCGTGGGGCCGACAATCACGGTCAAGGTCAGGATGGTCACGGCGAATGCCGAGACGAACATCGACACGGTGCCCAGCCCGACCGACCAGCCGCCCTTGAGCGGACGTTTCTGGCGCGCCATGACCTCGCGCCCGGCCAAGGCCAGCATCACGGTCGCCATCAGCGCCACCCAGCCCAGCGTCGCCGTCGAGAACAGCGCTTCGAGCACGAAGCCCACCAGCGCCAGTTGAACGGTGGTGCGCACCGCCGCCACCAGCAGGCTGCGACCCACGCCCAACCGCGCCAGATGGGTCGCCACCGCCAGTGTGACCACCAATGCGGCCGCCAGCGCCAGTTGCCACCACGACAGGTCGATCAGGTTCATGGCGCCTCCACCAGGCGTCC